>JBBSYA010000032.1:0-1289 GCA_038045485.1 Nanobdellota archaeon | reverse complement strand
AAGAACACAAGAATATGGAAAATCGTAAGGAAACCGAGGTTTCCTTAACAAGTCAACCTTCCTCAAATAAGCATGAACATACTGAAAAGAAAGTTGAAGTTAAGAAACAAGAGCAAAAGAAAAGAGCTTATGCTTGCTTGAATGCAAATAATTTGAGTATATCTACTAAAGAAGGTTTGCATATCTGCGACATGATAAGATACAAGAAAGTTGATGATGCAATAAAAATGTGCGAAGAAGTTACAACTATGAAAAGAGCAGTTCCGATGCACAATAGAGAATGCGGACATAAAAAAGGAATGATGGGCGGAAGATATCCAGTTAGCGCATCAAAAGAATTCGTTAAAGCATTAAAAGCATTAAAGGCAAACGCAATTTATCATGGATTAGAAATTGAAAACTGCATAATCTCTGAATGTAAAACAAACATGGCTGCTCGTCCTTACAAACGAGGCGGAGCAAAAGCAAAACGCTCGCATGTTTTCATGAAATTAGAGCCTAACAAAAAGAAAATCGCAATTAAACAAACTAGTGGGAAGTTGAACCACAAGAAACCGAAGGTGTCTTAGGTATGGATGAAAAAAAATTCGTAGCATTCAAGAAAAAAGAATACGCAATGAAGCGATATGTATGGAACAGCCTTGGAAAAGGAAAAGTTTCGTCTATCAGAGTTGAGTATACGCCTGTTGGAGAAAAAATTGTTATTGCTACAGATAAACCTGGTTTAATAATCGGTTCAAGAGGAGAGAAAATTGATAATCTTACAAGAGTATTAAAATTAAAATTCAAACTTGAAAATCCAAATATTGAAATTAATGAAATCAAAAACTCAAATCTTGACGCGCAGCTTGTTGCAGACAGAATTGCGCTTGATTTAGAAAAATTCGGAAACTTAAAATTCAAGACTATTGCTTACAAGGAACTTGTTAAGATTATGAAAGCAGGAGCATTAGGAGTAGAAATAAGATTAAGCGGAAAACTTCCAAGCGATAGAGCAAAAAGTTGGAGATTTGCAGCAGGTTATCTTAAGAAAGTTGGAGATTCAGCAAAGGTTGTTGGAAAAGCTCAATCAGTTGCATTGACAAAACTTGGAATATCTGGAATAAAAGTAGCTATACTTCCGCCAGATGCATTTATTCATGATAAAATTGTTATAAATGATGAAATGAGAAGATTAGCTAATTATTCATTCGATGCTGAAGATGCAATTGTAGAAAAGAAAGTTAAGAAAGCAAACAAAAAAATGAAAGCTGAAGAAATAATTGAAGCAGTTAAAGAAAATATGGAGG
>JBBSYA010000031.1:0-4227 GCA_038045485.1 Nanobdellota archaeon | reverse complement strand
TCAAAAGCCAATTTCTTAACACCCTGAATAACAATTACTCTTGATTTTCTAAGCTTATTTTTAAGCTCTTGATCAAGCGTAGCAACAATATCTCCAATTCTCATAAGACTAATAATTGCCTCATCGGCATACTTTGCATTTGCAGGAACAATTTTAACATTATTTGCCCGTAAAATTTTCAAAGCTAAAAATGAAGCAGTTCTATCACTAAACTTCTTTGCAGTTCTTCCAAGTTCTTCAATTTCCATAACTACTTGCGCAGGAACTACTAATTCATAACCCTCATTCATAAGACTATCAATTTCAGTTGCATAATCCAATTTATTCTCTGCACAATATATCAGGAAGTTCGTATCAAGAATAACTTTTATCATCTCTTGCTAAAAATCAATTTATATAAGGGGATAATTGTCCAAACTGCCTGGAGAATCATAAAAGGGATACTATTAAGGGAATAAGAATAATAGAATAATAAAGCCCCTCCAAAAATGTTCAGCCATAAATAAGCTTTAGAAGTTTCTTTTATTTTACCAGTCAATAATAATAAAAGTCCAGCTAAAAGAGAAAGCATTCCAAAAATACCCATTAATAAATTAAACTCCATACTAATCCCACATATTCCAAACTTTTAAATATTCGCTTTTCCATGTTAAACAGAGGCAAAAAGTGGTACAAGAAATAGAAAATGTAATAGAAATTCTTGAAAAAGCCAAAAAAGCGATAAAACAAGAAGATGTTATAACCATCAAAGATTTATCCAATAGAACAGTACACGCTTCTTCAGTTTATCAAGATCCAGACAATATTAACATCGCAGTTATTCTTTATTCTCTTAGCAAGATTATAGAAAGAACACATTATCGCGAATTAGAGGGCTGGGATAAATTTGAAAAAATCTATACAGAATCCATAGACAACGCCCTTGTAGCGCTAAAAAGAAAAGATATAGATGCTTATCGCAGTCAAATAGAAAGAGTTCGTGACGGCGTAGATAAGTTATCTGGACATCTTAAAGAATATATTGAAGAAGTTTTTAGAAAAGCAAGTATAAACAAAGCTTCAAGACTTTACGAACACGGAGTTTCTCAAGAAGTTGCAGCAAAAATTCTCGGCATAAGCCAATGGGAATTAAATCAGTATGTAGGAAATACTGGAATTGCTGATGTTAATTTAGCATATACCTTAGATATTAAACAGCGCGTCAAAAACGCCCAGGATATTTTTAAGTAACATGAGCTGGAAAAATTTACCAACTTGGTTGAAAGGCGGAATTATTATAGGCATTATAGGAGCTATCTTATCTTCATTAATACTTTTATTTAAAATAAGTTCATTAACAGGAATGATACTTTTCTTTTTTGTAATCTTTTATGTTCTCATTCCAGCTTGTGCCCCAAAATGTTCATCAGGACTATGCCCAAATCCGAACTACTGTTCCTCGATAGAAACATTAATAATAATTATTTTATCATTTGTATTTTATTTCTTAATCGGTGCCCTTATCGGTTTCATAATCAGCAAAATTAAATCTCGCAATATCAAATCATGACAAAATATCTTATTTTCGACTCAGGACCACTAATAAACTTAACAACAAATGGATTACTCGATGTTTTCAAAGAACTTGCTGAAAAATTTCAAGGAGAATTTATTATAACTAACTCAGTTAAATATGAAACAATAGAACACCCAATTAATATTCGAAGATTTGAATGGGGCGCAATAAGAATAGACCATCTTCTACAAGATGAGATAATACGCCTTCCTGAAGATGCAGAATTAGAAATTAATCCTAAAGATTTAGCTAAAAAAACAAGTGAAGTTATGGATTTAGCAAATAATGCACTAATAATAGACGGCAAACCGCTACATTTAATCGAAAAAGGCGAATCAGAAACAATAGCACTCTCGCTTTTACTCACCGAAAAAGGAATTACTAATGCAGTTGTAATCGATGAAAGAACAGCAAGAATGATGTGTGAAGATGCTGAGAGTTTAAGACGGCTTATGGAAGAAAAACTCGAAACAAAAATAACTATGAAAGAAAAAAATTTTGAGCAATTTAAAAAAGTGAAGGTTATTCGTTCAACTGAATTAATGTTCATAGCAAATAAGAAAGGTTTAGTAGATGGCAACAAAGAAAGTTTGGAAGCAGTTCTTTATGCCTTAAAATTTGGCGGATGCTCTATTTCTGAGAAAGAAGTTCAAATGATGAAGAATCTATAGTTGGGTATGTAGTACAAAGGAAGTATTTAAATACTACCCTGCCCTATTGTATATATGGCTAGCTACAAGAATTCTGAAAAAAAGAAAAAAGAACTATTAAAATTTCTAAAAAATAATCCTACGGCGACATATTCAGATATCAGAAATAAAACAAGGATTCACCCAGAAAGATTATTCAAAAATTTGGAAGAAGCTTACAATGCCGCAGGATTGCCCACCCCAAGAACATTCAAAAGAAAAAATAAAGAAGAAAGGAAAAAAATAATTATTGATTATCTAAAAGATCACCCTTTAGCAGGCGGTCAAACTATCTCCAAAGATACCAAAATAAATATATTTTCTGTTTTCAAGAATACAGAAGAAGCATTCAAGGCAGCAAGTTTACCTTATCCACGACAAGAGATTATAAAACTAAGAAAAAGAACTCGCGAAGATAAAATCCAAGAAATAGTTGAATTAATTAAAAAATATCCAGAAACAACAGTAGAAGATATAGTAAATAAATTGGGAATAAATCCATTTAAATTAATTGATAATTTAGAAGAACTATATAGATTAGCTGGAATGGATTATATTTCTGGAGGTCAAAAAAGAAGCCTCAAAAAGAAAAAGATAATTATCGAATTTATTAAAAACAATCCTTTTGCAACTCAAAGAGAGATAAATAAACAATGCAAAACAAGAATCCAGGGCTTATTTGAAAAAGGTATATTTGGAGCTTATAAAGAAGCAAAAGTAGAATATCCATTTGAACGATTGAATTTTCATGGTAGTGCAATTAAAGAAGTGAAAGAAAGAGCAGAAAACTTTGAGGCGGAAATAGCTAAAAAATTAGTTTGTTACGGAAGTGTTAATCGTTTAGTTAAAACAAAAAGAGGAGTAGCAGATATAATCTTAGAAAGAAAAGGCAAAAAAATAGTTATAGAAGTTAAAGACTATCTAAATAAAGAAATATCAGAACATGAAATTAAACAACTCAACAAATATTTAGAAGATTTTAATTCAGATATAGGATTTTTAATATGCCATCAAAAACCCAAAAGAGATAGTTTTTTAATGGATAAAAACAGGATAATAATATTAGAAGAATCTGAATTAAATAAGATTCCAGAAATACTAGATTCGGAAATGTAGTTCAAAGGCTAGAATCGTCGCCTCCAGAAAATTTATTGGAGCAAGCGATTGATGGGGGTTCGATTCCCCCCATTTCCATTTTCTATAGTATACTCTAAAATCAAAAAGCTTATAATTCAATAAAAATTGCCATTTCGATGGAAATGCATCGAAGACAATATCTTGAACTTAAAAATGAAAATATAAGTGCTTTAATAGGTCTAATGAAAGAACAAGCGTTACGAATGGATTATCACTTCAAACTTAATGATGAAGAATTCTGGCGAGCATTAGAAGAAAGTATAGACCTTTCAACATTTATAGAAGGTAAATCTGAATTCGAAAGAATTGAATATTTTCGAACAACCGAGCAACTAAGAGATTCAGTCCAAGAAATAGAATGCTATGAAGACCTAACTGAATTTAACGCACATCTATCCTATTTCAGACATTGTTTTTTAAAAGGTATTCCTAGAGAAAAACTCTAACAACCCTATCGATAGTTATTTCTAAAAAGCTTTATAAATATCCCTTTACTAAATAGAACATGGCAAAAAAGAGTGGACATAGTAATAAGCCCAAACAACTTTCAAATAGAGAACTTCAATTTGCATTAATTGAGAATTTTGTTAATCTTCAAAAGGTTCTTACAAATCTTACAATAAAATTTGATGGTCTTTCTGATAATATAACTAAACTTCTTCAAATCTTTGAAATATCTGCTAAAAGTTTTATAAGAAGACAAGAGGAAGGAAATACTGGAGAAATTGATGTTCTAAGAAAACTTGATACTCTTCTTGAACAGAATAAAACAGTAGCAAAAGGATTAACATTAATAGAAGAGAAAATTAAGCACAAAGTTTACGGCGACATTCCATCAGAGGGATT
>JBBSYA010000030.1:0-34858 GCA_038045485.1 Nanobdellota archaeon | reverse complement strand
ATTTTAGGTAATGAAAAAAGTGTTACATTATTTACTTGTTTGAAGTGTGGGAATGTGGAGAGAAGATAAATTGTATTGTCACTTGATTATAATAATGCTTAAATATTGTTTTATTTTAATATTAGTATGAATCCTCTCTTGCCTAGATTAGAACCGGATTATATCTTTGTTTGGACTAACGATAGTAATGGCTCTCAGGGATTATCTTTTTTATTAACTACTAAAAGAACTGGAATGAATTTAGAAGGAGAGAGATTTGATGATTTGGGCTGCGGTCAATTTCAGGGACGGTTTTCTCCAGTAACAGTAGATTTTATTACAGATTATAATAGTTATCAAAGAACAGAAGCCCCAATTGGAAGATGGCATTACCGGGGTAGAAAAGAAGGAAGAATTTATCGGGGAACTTATGGAAGTATGGCGGGGGCGGATAAGCCGAGAGGTAGTGGGGCATTTATAATGGAAAAATTTAGAGATTCAGAAGTTTTATTGGAATTATTTAAATATAAATTGAAAAATCCAAAAAAATCTTTTCTTTTTTAAACCTGATTATCTCGTTAAGAACTCCAAAATATCTTTATCCTTAAGAACATGCTTAACACCTACTTCTTGGCCTCCGAATTTGCTTGATGGACCCCAAATTCTTGTCCGTTTTATTACATCGGTTCTACCTTTGAAGATTATTCTTGCTATCTGCTCTACTGTTGAATTTGGGAGCATGATGACTGGTTCGTTATCGTGTTCTGCTCTTCCTGGTTGCTTTGTGTAAACCCGGATTTTATTAAATGATTTGAATATTTTTTCTTTTAGTTCATCTAAACCTTCTTCAGTTCTTGCCGAAAGCATTACAAAATTATACTTTTTTGTTTTAAGAGTTTCGAGCGTTTTTCTTTTAGTGTTAAAATCTAATTTATCTATTTTAGTGAAAACAACGATTCTTTTTCCTTTAAATTTTGTAAGAACTTTTTCTACTTCTGGAATGTCTGAAATCTTTTCAACAACTTCAAGAACAGTATCGGAGGTGTTTATTATTCCCGTATCAAAAGTGTCTGCGCCAATTGCCGGCAAGTCAATTATTTGTATTTGACAATTTTCGTAATAGAGAATACCTACTTCCGGAGTTTGAGTTGTAAAAGCGTAGGGTGCGATGTGAGGATTTGCATTTGTGAGTAATTTTAGAATAGAAGATTTTCCAGAATTTGTTAATCCTACAAGAGTTACTTGCATATCTCCTTTTTTAACTGAAAACTTAACTCCGCCACCGCCTTTTTTCTGAGACTTTAGTTTTTCTATTTTATCTTTTAGTTTTGTGTAACGAGTTCGAAGATTTGCTATTATATTCTCACTTCCTTTGTGGCGGGGAACGGTTCGTAACATTTCTTCTAAACCTTCGAGTCTTTCTTCGTCGGTTTGTGCTGATTGAAATTGCTTTTCCGCATTTGCGAATTCATAGGACGCGTTTACTGGCATTGTAAGACACCTTCGGTTTCTTGACACTCAACTTCCCTTAAGTTCAACATAATTGTATATGTTAAAGAGAATTTTAAAAGGTTGTGTATTTAGTAAATTTTTCGCATAATGAAAGCTTCTGTTGAAGGATATCTCGAATTTTCATTTCTTCCGGTTCGTATTCCTGTTGCTAATTCTTGCCTTTCTTCGGAAAGCTTTAGTCTTGCAGAGGTTAACACTGCCCTAAGAACCAGGACATTTGAAGTGGCGCCATTTTTCCTTGCTTTAGAAAGATATTCTTGAGTAAACAATACTACTTGAAGATGTGGCGAAACTTTTTTAAGATACCCTTCTATTTTAGCATGGCCCAGAATATCTCTTGTAAAACCACAAAATTTTTCATTCTTTACTTCTTCAATATCTAAGTAAAAATAATGGGGGATTATTACATTTCCTTTTTCATCTTCTAATTCATCTAATAATGGGGGCCCATAATTTAATCTTTCAAAATCTGAAGAATTGAATTCGCCTAACCAAAAATTACCCGGGGCGTTCATAATGTTGAGTTTAATATTAACTTTATAAAGATTTATTTTCTTTAAGATACATGCGAGTGGGCGTTTTATTTAGTGGCGGAAAAGATTCGATGTATGCAGCCTGGCTTGCAAAAAAACAAGGATATGCTATAGAATGTGTGATAACTTTATATTCTGAAAATAAAGATAGTTTTATGTTTCATACTCCTGGAATAGAACTTGTTGAAAAGCAAGCCCTGCTTATGGATATTCCTCTTGTTAGACAAGAAACCGCTGGCGAAAAAGAAGATGAGATTATAGACTTGGAAAAAGCAATAAAAAAAGCAATAAAAAAACATGCGATTGATGGAATTGTTACGGGTGCTGTCGGTTCGGTTTATCAGGCATCAAGAATACAAACAATTTGCAATAAACTTGGGATAGAATGTTTTAATCCACTTTGGCAGAAGAATCAGATAGAATTGCTTGAAGAGATTATTAAAAGCAAGTTTGAAGTTATTATTTCAGGGGTTGCTGCATATCCTTTTGATGCTAAATGGGTTGGAAGAAGAATTGATACTAAGTTTATTGAAAAAATAAAAGAAATGCAGGAGAAGTATAAAATAAATCCTGCTGGCGAAGGTGGAGAGTTTGAATCGCTTGTGCTTAGTTGCCCCTTTTTTAAGAAAAAACTTGATGTTAAAATAAAAGATGTTGTTGGTGAAGGAAATGCATGGCGGGCGGTGTTTGAATAAAATGATAAAAAAAATTAATCAAAATTCTGTTGAAGATATTATTAAGTTACATAAAAAAGCAATTTTTCCCTTATGGGATAAACTTGGTAGAAAATACTCTGTAGAAGGCATTAGGGATTTTGTTTTAGAAGTTTTTCAAAAGGGAGAAGTATTTGGTTTAGTAGATAAAAAAGGTCTTGAGGGAGTTATTGGTGTAGAAATTGAGAGTAATACCTTGGAGATTGGCTTCTTATTAGTTAATCCAAAAAATCAGGGAAAGGGTTATGGTAAAGAATTGATGAATTTTGTTGAAAATCAATATGCTAAACAAGTTTCTAAAGCACAATTGGACGTTTTAATAAAAAATCCAGCAGTTGGATTTTATGAAAGGCTCGGTTATAAGATTATTAGAATTAATAATAAAAAACAAAAGTATATTATGGAGAAAAAATTATGATACTTTTAATAAATATTTGTAAAGAGAAACTGCATTATCTTGAGTTTGTTAAGCCGACTGAGGATATTCTAAGATTAAATAAAATAACCTTCTTTACAAAGGGATACAAAGAAGTTCAGCAAAAAGATTTGGAAAAATGCGAGAAGGTTATAATTTGTGGGACTTCGCTTAAAGATAATGAGTTTATTGAAGATGCTAAAACAAGATTTTCATGGATAAAAAGTTTTCAGAAGCCCCTTTTGGGAATTTGCGGAGGGATGCAAATAATTGGGAAAGTTTATGGGGCTAATGTTGGGAAAAAGACTGAAATTGGTTTTTTTAAGGAAATTTTTGATAAAGAATTTTTAGGTTTGAAAGATGAGCAGGAAGTTTATCATTTACATAATAATTTTATCTATCTGCCTATGCATTTTGAGAATTATAATATTTCTGAAGTTTGTCAGGCAATAAAACACAAAGAAAAAGAAATCTATGGTGTTTTATTTCATCCAGAAGTACGTCAGAAAAGTCTGATTAAAGGGTTCTCTAAGTTATAAAAAAATTTCGCGGCAGAAATTTTAATTCTTTAAGTTAAAAAAAATAAACATAAAATTTGAAGTTTTACTTCACGAAATTTACTTTTAATTTGGCTATTGCCCAAATTAAAACCAGTATTGGTATTGCCCAAGTATCAACAACTGAGCCAAGGCTTATTCCGCCAGCTGTTAATAAAAGCAACACAGCGATTATAGCTAATACTGTTGCACCTACTTTTCCCATTTTTAAACCTCCTTTTTGTTACTGATTTACCCAAGCTAAAGTTATTTAAATATCTTTGTTTTTAGGTACTCATAGAAAGAAGAATTAAAAAGCAGATAAAAGCTTCGCTTTGACAAACAAGCTTTTTAATGCTCAGAAATTCGAAGAATTTCTGATTTTTCTTTTTTCAAAATGGAGTAAAAAAAAGAAAATGGAAAAGAGGAAAAGATGATTGAAAAACCGCGATTCTTTAAGAAAATACTTAAAAATGGTATGACTGTTATTTTTGAAGAGAGAAAATGGTCGGGTGTTGTGAGTGTTGCTATTGCGGTTCAGCATGGCGGGTTGCATGAAGCAGAAGAAGAAAAAGGAATTTCTCATTTTATCGAACACATGCTTTATAGAAGCACCAAGAATAGAACGCCTAAGCAAATTTCAGAGGATATTGAAAAAAACGGAGGAATTCTAAATGGTTTTACTGAAGAAGAACTTACAGCTTTCTGGTGCAAGATGCCGAGTAAACATTTAGATATGGCTTTGGATGTTTTGAGTGATATGATTCTCAATCCCCTTTTTGATGAGGATGAAATGAATAAGGAAAGGTTAGTTATCTTTGAAGAAATGAAAATGCGGCGTGATGTTCCAAGTATATTTATTACTGATAAAATTCAGGGCTTGCTTTACGCAGGAAATCTTGGACATGATTTAATAGGAACAGAGAAATCAATGAACTCCATTACTCGAGAAAAAATGCGTGAAAAGTTTCAAAAAGCCTATGGAAGCCAAAATTTAATTCTTTGTGTCGTTGGAGATTGTGATTTTAAAAGCTTATGTGAATTCGCCGAGAAAAACTTTAAAAAATCTGGATTTAAAATTCCTGAACCAAAAATTACGTTAAAGAATGGGCAGAAAATTGAGAGAAAAAAAGGAATTGACCAGGCGAATTTGATTTTAGCTTATCATGCCCCTCGCGCGTTCACCAAGCAATCTTATGTTTCGCAAGTCTTATCTTGTTTAATGACTGGTGGAATGAGTTCGAGATTATTTCAGGAGATAAGAGAAAAAAGAAATTTAGCTTATGTTGTTAAGGGCGGATATAATGGTGCCAAAAGATTCGGTTATAATTCTATTTTTGTTGGAACTACTGCAGATAAGGTGGAAATCGTCAAAAAATTAATTATTGAGGAGTTTACCAAATTAAAAACTCTTAGCGAGAATGAACTAAATCAGGTTAAGGAGCAACTTATTGGTAATAGTAAGATTTCGCGAGAAGATTCACAAGGGCAGATGATAGATTTGCTTTATAATGAAGTTTGGGGTGATGCAAAAAGAAGCTATAGGTATGAAGAAAATATAAGAAAAGTTAAACTTGCCGATGTAAAAAAGTTAGCTAAAATTAACAAATATTCTTTTATAGCGTTGGTTCCTGAAGATAAGTAATACTCGCTTAGAAATCTTTCTCGAATTTGCATTTTTATCTTATCTTAATTTACTTACCGCGAAAATCAATGATTTTCGGGGCCCTAAAAAACATTGTTTTTTCTGGAATGTAAATTCTCGCCTCTTGCTCAATTTCTTCGCTTCGTAATCTATTTTAATAATTCCTAAATAAATTTTTATTGTTAGGGGGTTTAGAGTAAGTATTATAAACTTAGCGTAATTACTTGTTTTATAAAAAAGGTATACTTATACGTAAACATGAATTTCAAACTTAACAAAATAGTTAAATATCTTGTATATTCAGATTTAGTTTTTTATAGTGGTTGGGGATTAATATCACCCATATTCGCGATTTTTTTACTTGATTCGATAATAGGTGGGACGGCTTTTGTTGTTGGTATGGCTGCTGGAATTAACTTAATTGTTCGTTCGCTTTTGAGAGTTCCATTTGGAGTTATGGCAGACAGGAGCCAGAGAATTTCGTTTCATTTAATGTTTTGGGGATTATTAATTGCGGCATTTGTTCCAATTGGATATCTTTATGCTTCTTTACCTTGGCATGTTTATATTTTACAGATAATTTTAGGAGCTTCACTTGCAATGTCAACCGCGGGATGGACTACGCTGTTTTCAAGGCATATGGATAAGGGAAAAGAATCTACTGAATGGGGTATTGACGCAGTTGCTGTAGGTTTAGGACCGGGGATAGCAGGAATTTTGGGCGGAGCTGCAGTTACTTTGTTGGGTTTTAATTCGGTTTTTATTGGTGTTGCAATTCTCGGCTTAATTGGGGTTTTATTATTGCTTGTGATAAAAAAAGATATTTTGAAAAATCATAAACTTTTTTCCATTGGAAGAACTAAAAAAGAAGAAAAGCTAGGCGAATTATATGAATTAAGAAGAATAAAGAAGGCGAGAGTTGCTTAATCGGAGTCAAATGTTTTAAGATTCTCATAGGAAGGCCCTTCCGACTTGAGTTCTGATTTTTTTAAAGTAAATTGTTTGACTGAAAATTTAATTTTTTCAACTTTAATATTTTTGATATAATCTAAAAATTCTATTTTGTTGCTTATTTTTTTCATCCTTGCAATAGTAATGTGGCTCATGAATTTTTCTTCTAATGGGAGAATACCCTTAAGTTCATTATCAATTTCTTTTTGCAAATTCCAAATTTCGGGTCCATTAAGCTTTAACCAAAGGATAGAATTGTATTTATTAATAAAAACCCCAATTTCACCCAACTTTACTTCAAATTCCCCAAATTTAATTTTAGCAAGCACTTTTTTTATTTCTTCAATTTTGTTTTCTTCGATTTCGCCTAAAAACTTCAGGGTTAAATGCAGATTTTCTGGTTCAGTAAACTTTCCATAAAAAAGGTTCTTCTTTTTGATAAGTTTTTGAATTTCTTCAATTTTATCTATGGCTTCTCGTGAGAGTTCTAATGCAATGAAACAACGAGTTAATTTTTTATTTTCTATATCGGGTTTAGTCATTTTGTTGCTTAAGATATTAATCTCTCAATTTAACTATGGCTTCTGCTTTCTTGCCTATTTCTGATTCGAGTTCTTCTTGTGGCGCGTTAATTATCTTTTTAATTGAGCTGAATTTTTTGAGAAGAGCTTTTGCATTTTTTGGGCCGATGCCCGGAAAGCTTTCAAGAATATATTGTTTTTGTTCTATTATACTTGGGGGCTTGCGAGAGTGAAGAGTAAATTCTGTTTTTCCTTTTAATTGGCGTTTAGCTAAGAGAATAAGATATTTTGCAGTTTCTTCGCTATTTCTTGTGAATATTACTGGTGTTTGAAATTCTAAGGAGATGGAGAGAATCATGCCCCTAACTGCATTGGGATTAAGTTTGCCCTGTTTTTCTTCGAAAGATTCAAAATCTTTGCCTTCAAGGATAAGAAGACGTTTTTCGTACTTGCTCATTTGTTTTAATTGTTCGATTAATCTTTTGTTTATCATACTTCCTATGAAATCTTGAAAGGTTTTTCTTTCAATTATTGTATCTCCCACCAAATAATCACCAATTTCGAGCTGTTGAAATATTATTTTAGCTTCATTTTTGTGAACTAACTCTGAAATGACTAAAGAATTTTTTTCTCTTGTGTCTACAACTATCCGAGGAGAGAGCTTAGAAATATTGTTACTACTCTTTTTTAGAGTTAGAGTGTCACTTTTATTTTTGAAGATGTTATAGATCATTTTATAGTGTTTTTTCCTTCTTGTAGGCTTTAATCATTTTTTTATAGTGTTTACAGAACAGCCAACAAAAAGGGATGTGATGGTACATTCTCCATCTGCGATTATGGTAATGGCAGGGTTCATTTGTTATTGGTTTCTGAAAAAAAGGTATCTTGTGGGGGATATGATGTGGTGGGCATCTTGCGTTAGGAATTTCTACTTTATCTTGAATATATAGCCTCCAACCGGTTTCTTTCTTTTTCATGCTATAGTGTTTGTTGTGCATTCTTTTCTGCAGGCTCATTTAAATCAAGATTATCTTTAACACTTTTAATAGCAGAATACATTTTTTTCTCTTTGTTAAGCGAGGCGTAATAATATGCTTCGTCGCGGGTATCTCGAGTGATGAGAATTATTAGGCTGCCCTCCATTAATCTTGCTGTTCTGCCTGCGCGCTGGATTTTTCTTATTGCACTTGGAATAGGTTCGTAGAAGATAACACCATTAACTTCAGGAATATCTAATCCTTCCTCACCAATGCTTGTTGCAACTAAAGCATTAATGTTTCCTTCCCTGAATTCACTTAACATTGCATGCTGTTCTTTTTGAGATAAGCCTACTTCTTCGCCAGATTTCATTTTTTTTATAGTCTGTCCAACGAAAACTGCTGCTTTAACATCTGGAATTTGATTTATTTCACGAGAGATTTTTATTGCAGTTGAACGGAATTGAGTGAAGATTATGGTTTTATTCTTAGGATTATTCTTTATACTTTCTGTTAATAGTTCTTTTACCTTGAGAAGTTTCGGATGTTCTGTTTTTTTTGCTATTAATTCATTAAGAAGAATATACGCTTGATTAAATTCTGGCTGTTTGATGAGATTGACTACGGCTTTTGATTGATTTTCTTTTGCTTGCTGAAATAAATTGTGAAAATATTCATAAACTGAAGAAAGAGTTTGAGTTTCTATTAGTTCTATGGCGTGTTCTACTTTTATTGCTTGAGAGCAGATTGAAGCTCCAACTAAAAGATTAAAATGACGATTTCCCGAAGTAATGGCTTTCATAATTCTTCCTTGAGTTTCAAGAAGAATCCTTTTCATTGGCGGACCGAATAATAGTTTTCTACTTTTTAATTCTTCAATCTTTTTATTGTATATAATCTTTAATAAATTACGAAGTTTATCAAATTCCTCTGGAAAATCTACGCGAATAACTTCAAAATTTAATTCCTGAAGATATTCTTTTACATCTGCACTGTCTCTTGTGCGAAGTTCGATTGTTTCTATATTCAGATTTTTTGCTATTTGTTCTATGGTTTTTCTTTCACTTCCAGGTGATGCTGTTAAGCCGAGAATTCTTGGATTCTTTGATTGTTCTTTATATTGTTCTGCGACATAGGTGTAAGCATAATTTTTTAGACAGCGATGACATTCGTCCTCAATTAATAGGGAAACTTCGGTTAAATCATAGAGACGCTTTTTTAAATCGTTTCCGATGCATTGGGGTGTTGAAAAAATTATGTCCGCAGTTTGCCAAATTTTTCTCCTTTGTGGCGCTTCGATTTTACCCGTAAATAATTGAAGGTCTGCGAATAGTTCGGGAAGATGTTTGGTAAAATAATCTAGATGCTGTTGCGCAAGTGGGCGGGTTGGCGCCAAAAAGAGAACCTTACTTCCTGGAAAAGCTTTTTGGCGGTTTATTGCGAGCATTAGTGCAATAAGGGTTTTTCCTATACCTGTTGGAAGAACTACAAGACAATTTTTATCCTTGCAGGATTCATAGATCTCTTGCTGATATTTTCTTGGCTTAATTGAGAGGAGTGTTGAATCTGGCATAAATAGAAACTTGGAGGAGTCTTTAATTATTTTTGTATACTAAGAAAATAATTAAACTTAGGGATTTCCTAAACTTTAATGCCTCACGATTTCCTAATATAGAAAAAATAAACTGCGGACTTTAGTCCGCAGAAGTTGCTTTGCTGAGCAACTTCAGATTTTTTCTATCTCCAAAAAACAAGCGCATTCAAACTACACCATTTATGGCGTGGTGCGCGTTGTTTTTTTGATTATCAAAACAAATTTTCTGCAGAAATTGTATTTTTTATATTGTGCAGAAAATTTGAAGTAGTAATTTGACTGGATGAGGAGGAGGTATTTTTAGAGTTTAGTTTCGTGTGGGTAGAAGAAGAATTATTTTCTACTTTTTAGAAGAATACAACTAATCCGGTTAGGATTAATAATCCCAGAGAGAATATGTAAAGCGGGCGAGAACCCATGAGTATTTTCATTCCATCAAGCGTACTGAAGGGAATTATATTATAAATTGCAAAATATAGCGCATATTTTGAAAGCTCGATAAAAGGAAAAGCTTGAAATGAGATTAGGAATTTTGCAATTATTGCTAAAGCCATAACTGCTACTAATCCAAAAAATCCAATACGGGCGTCATCCCACTCAAGCATAGTTGAAAATCTTTTTATACCAAATCTTTTAGTGGCTTTTCCTGGTAATTCTTTTGAATTAAATTCTAAAAACGTTAAAAATTTAATTGCACCACCCGATAAAAAACCAAGAAGCGCAGGAAGAAAAAATCCAATTAAAACAGGATGTCTTAAGTGACTTCCTTTGCTAAACCAATACCTTTGGAATTCCCAAATCTTATGTTCAATTTCCGTATGAATTTTTTTCGCAGCTATTTTTTTCGCAAAAATAGAAATTAGAATAATTGCCGTTGAAAGTATTAAATAAAGAGGAATTTTTTCGAAAGAAAAAATTTCATTGTTGTAGGTTAGTAAAAGTGTGAATAGAGCAATAGAAACTATAATCGGGATATACTCTTTTTTTGTAATCATACTAGTTTTAGTTTATCCATGTATAAAAATCTTGCGTCAAAGCCTATTCACGGATATATCCTATGAAAAATAGAAAACTATATAAATGCCCCCTCTTACTTTATGATTATGTTAAGAATAAAAAAAATAAGTGCTATGCTTGGAAAAAGAGTGTTCACAGATATTGGTGATTTCTTTGGTGAAATCGAAGAAGTTATTCTTGCAGAGAACAAAATTGACAGCTGGAGAATAAGAGTGTCTAAGGACATGGCAAGAAATCTTAATGGCGCAAGAGGAGTAATCATCCCTCATCCATTTGTTAAGGCTATAGGTGATGTTTTTGTAGTTAACGGCGCAAATCTACCAGTAGCTGAAAAAGAAAGCTTGTCAGAAGACGAGACAATGGATTTATCCGGTCAAAGCGCTTAATCAGCCCCAAAAAGAGGAAGACTAAGGTAAAAGACGCCTATACACTTTTTAGTTTTAGGTTAAGTTTTTTACATTTTGGAAGTTATGATTTCCATCTATGTTTTTCTCAATAACTAAAATTAAAAAAGTAAAAACAACATGGCTACAGGAACCTTTTTATCTAATGCTATTTTTCAGGATGTAATTCTGCCATTTTTATTGGTTTTTACTCTTGTCTTTGCTATTTTAGAAAAATCTAAAATTCTCGGAGACGGAAAACACCAGATTAATGCCATTATTGGTTTTGTATTTGCGGCTATTTTAATTAGTTTTACTAAATATATCGACTGGTTGCAAAATTTTGTAATCTTTTTTGTTATAGCCCTATTTATTTTATTTATAGCATTAATGCTTTATGGATTTATTTGGGGAGAAACGAGCGGAGATATGCTGAAGAATTCTGAAGGTTTAAAATGGACTTTAGGGATTATAGCACTCCTTTCTGTTGGGGCTGTAGCTCTTTATATTACTGGAATGATGGACTATGTCAAAAGCAATCCTGAAGTAGTTAGCAATGTTATATTTATTGCACTTATTGTTGGTGCTATAGTTACTGTTCTTAAGGTTGGAAAAGACGAGAAGAAATAATTATTTTATTTGCACTTCCTTATCATTTTAACCTTTTTATTAATAATGCCCCCACTTAGAAAGCGAATTTTTGAGAAGCTCCTAGTTTGATGTTTTATAGAATTATTACTTATTGAAAAATGGGCGTAAGCCCCACATTAAAAAGCGAGGGCGAGCAAAAGGTATTTAAATAAACAAAATTTAAGATAGATATGAAAAGAAGTGTGTTGATGAGTGCGGTTGCTTCTATTGGAATTTTATTGAGTTTGAATTTTGTTTCTGCCGCATGGAGATTTTCTGATATGTTGGACAGCTGGGCAAGGATGGATATATTTGCCTATGTTCTTCCATTCTTATTAATTTTCGCGATGGTATTTGGAATTTTGAATAAATCAAATATTTTCGGAGCTGACGCAAAAGGGGTTAATGTAATAATTGCCTTGGCTCTGGGATTGCTTTCACTTGTTGGAGGATTTGTTCCAGATTTTTTCCAGACAATGATTCCAAATCTCGCTGTTGGCTTAAGCATTTTGCTTGCAGCAATAATTTTGATGGGCTTGTTTATGGCAGATACGGCTAATGCGAAGTATATTAATGTGGGATTAATTCTAGTTGGAGTAATAATTTTTATATTTGTAATGTATTCTTCTTTTTCAGACAGTTATAATTCACTTGGAAATCTTTGGGATCAGTATGGTTCTGCTCTTGTAACTTTACTTATTTTGATTGGTATAGTTGCTATGATTGTCTTTTGGGGAAAACAACCCGGAAAGGGATAGTAAGTAATTTTAAAATAAAATTTTGTTAATTCTATAATTTGGGAATATAAGTTTAGGGTAAGTAAAGTCTAATTGAGGCTTAACAAGTCTAATTTAGTTTAAGAGATTATTAATAAATAAGGAGGGATAATGCGAAGCATAAATCAAAAGTGTTAAATCCTTTTTGCAGCATTAATTGCCCATTTTTGCCATTCTGGAAAAACCCTATCGCCCCAAGGCAAGCCGATTTCTTCACGAATTTTATCTGATATTTGATGGAACATTGCGTTGCTTAAAACTGTGAACTCTGCTTCAAGTAATTCGGGCTTGTTTAATTTTTCTGCAATATTTACTATTTCTTCTTTAGTTTTTGCACGAAGAAGAATGTTATCGTAAACAGCATCCCAGTTTCCTGCCCAGCCTTTAACTCCGCCAGCAATATCTTTAATGATTTCACTATCTCCATTAATTAAATCATCAGTCGGCTCGAGAATATCTTTTTCAACATTATAGGTTAGTAAGTCCACAAAACCTTTTTCTTCAAGAGGATCTTTTGTCCAATGTTTTCTTATTTCAGTTAAACCAATCATTCTTTTTATCGAATGCATTCCGTCTGCTGTTTTAACAGGATTTGCAACAATAATACAATCAGTTGCTTTGAAAGAAGTTACTGGAACGCCTAAATCATTTACAACTCTGTCAAAAACTCCGTAAGGTGAAGCGCCATGAATTGTTCCTGCAACAACATTTGCTAAAGCACCAACTCTCATTGCCTCATATAGTGCTCGAGCTTCTTGACTTCTAACTTCGCCAACAATCAATGAAGAGTCTCCAAGACGAAGAGAAGTTCTTATTCCTTCGTCTGCTGCAACCTCGGTTGTTGTTTGAAGTAATGCTGAACGAACTTTCATTCTAAGAATATCATATCTTAATTTTCGCATTGTGTCTACTGCAAGTTCGGGCGTATCTTCAATTGTAATTATTCTGTATCTGGGCATAATTTCTAACATAAGTGCGCCGAGAAGAGATGTTTTTCCAGAGCTCCTTGTTCCTGCAACCAACATTGTTCTGCTTCCATCAACTAAAAAACTCATCAATCCAGCAGCAAGCGGATTAATCATTTTATTTTTAATAAAAAGTGGAAGTGTCCATGGAGATTCTCTATGTCTTCTAATTGCATAGGCTAATCCCGAGGGAGATAGTGGCTGTTGAACAACGGCGATTCTCGCTCTTAAATCTCCAATTGATAAATCGGTATCTAAAACCGGATTTGCTTCATCTAAAGGACGTCCTGAAATCATTCTAAATTTTGCTGCCCAAGAGTCTGCGTCTTCTTGGCTTGGCAAAATATTTGTGTAACACTCGTCAAATTGGGTGTGTCTTAGAAAAATAGGATTTTGAGTTATTGGGGCATTGAGAACAATATCTTGCAGATTTTTATCCTGCAATAGAACCTCAATTAAACCAAAACCAATAGTATGGCGAACAAGAATTGATGCTAAACGATTTATGTCTGAATAGCTTAATTTAATATTTTGGCTATCTGCAAGTTCTTGAAGTAAATCTTTAGCGACATTGAAAAAAACCTGTCTTACTCGTTCAGGGTCAGTAAACTCTTCAGCTTTTGGCTGATGTTCAATCAAAACATTTCTTGCAAGATTTAAAAGAAGATGATGTTCTTCTTCTAAACTATATTCTGGTGGCATTAAATGATAAAGGAATTTAACCTCTTCTGGTTTTTTTAAAATTGTTACAGTAGAAGTATCATAGCCAGTTCCAATTTCATATTGGTCGAAAATTTCTGCGCCTTTTGGAATTTGCGCAGCTAATCTTGTAAAGGTAAAGTTAGGAATTACATCTGGTCTGAAAATACTGCTGTAGGGATTTCTGTTAGCACGAGAATATCCATCAAGATTTTTCTGTAGAATTTTTATTAATTTTGTATTTTCTAAAAGATTGTGAAAATTTTCGAGGGTTTTAATATAAACTCTTAAATCATATTTTGCCTGTTCCGGAATCTTTTCGAGTAGGGCTTTTTGAGAAATAATCTCGTTTTTTAAATCAAAATAACATGTTAAGGGGTCAGATTTTAGAAATGAAAGCATATAACTTACGAATTCATACCTTCTCGCAAGTTCGTAGGGATTATTGAATGAAAGTTTATTTGGTGATAGGATTTTTTCTTGCTTTGTTAAATAAATATCAAGATTTGCAATATCTCTTAAAAGAACTATCTGGCTAAAATCATAACTATAGTTTCTCTGCTGTACAAAAACGATTCGGGTTATGTTTGGTGTTCTTTCGAGATATTCTATAACTCTTGCCATAACTTCGGAAGAATCAGCAATACTTGGAACAGCAGATGCACCAAGATAATTGATATACATTACATCTTGATCGCCTTCTCTTTCAACTTCAAATGCATAGACAGGGGTTCCTGGTTTGAATAACATATTTTAGTACCTTTTTTTCTTATTGAAGATATTAAATAAGCTTAAAATAGCTTTCTGTAGTGGAGAGCAACTATTATAAATCTCAAATTCCTGTTTAAAAGATGTTTAAAAAATATGGGTTGATTGGCGTTTTATTAATTATTTTAGTAGAGCTGAATTTTTTCTTTAAAATAGAACCCTTTGCAAGCTGGTATTTTCCGATTGTTTGGTTAGGTTATATTTTAGTTATTGATGCATTAGTCTATAAATTAAAACAAAACTCGTTAATAAGCAATAGATTTGGCCAGATTTTTGGAATGTTTGTTATATCCATGCTGTTTTGGTATATTTTTGAAATGATTAATATTCCCCTAAGTAATTGGAACTATAGTGGAACTGGCGGATTAGGTGCCGCTAAAAATCTTTTTGGAGCACTTTCATTTGCAACAGTTCTTCCTGCGATGTTTGAAACAGCAGAACTGATAAGAACTCTTGGATTGTTTGAAAGAAAAGAACTTAAAAAATCTTACAGAATAAGAAAGTGGTTTTTGTATACTCTGATTTCGCTCGGAGTTCTATGTTTTTTCGCTCCGATTATTCTTCCGAAATTTACTTTTCCTTTAGTCTGGCTAAGCTTTTTCCTTATTTTAGATCCGATTAATTATATTCATAACCAACCGAGTATAATACGACATTTAAGAGATAGAAAATTAGCTATTCCTCTTGCGCTTTTATTGGCTGGAATAATTATGGGCTTTTTTTGGGAATTTTGGAATTATTGGGCTATTCCTAAATGGACTTATGATATTCCGTTTGTAGGATTTTTTAAAATATTTGAGATGCCTATTTTAGGTTATTTGGGCTATTTTCCATTTGCGTTAGAATTGTATGCAATGTATTGGTTTATTAGAAGTCTTTTTGTTCATAAGGAACATTTATTGGCAGAATAAAATTTTAAGTTCTAGAATATGAGAAGGATTTTAAACCCAATATCACTATATAAAATATAATAAAAAGAGATAAAAACAACAATTTCAAAAAGCAACTAAAAGCTTAGGAAATTAAAAACTTCCTAATTCATTCAAAACTTACGTTTTGAAGACTTCGCTTTGACTTACAAGCTTTTTGAAATTCTGAAAATTAAGAATTTTCAGACTTTTATTTTTGTCTCAAATTATAAACAACAAAAATAAAATGGCCAGCCAAGAACAATATCCTAATCCTTTGGAATCTTTTATTGCAGATATTGCAGTAAAACTTCGAGATATAGAAGAAAAACAGAATATAATCAAAGATAGAGTAATTATGATTGGAGAAAATCTTGTTTCTGAAAAAGAAGATACGCAGGCTGAAATTTCTAAGCTTAGGGGCCAGATGAATCTGATTGTTGAGGAAATAAGAAAAATAAAGATGGCTATTGAAAGGATAGTTGAAGATTCTGATAATTATGTTAGAAAAAACGAGTTTCAAGTTTTGCAACATCAATTTCAGATGTTTCAGCCTATGGAAGTTGCAAGAATTTCTGATGTTGAAGAGATGATTAGAAAAGCATTGAAACATTAAATATTAAAACCCTAAATAACATAAATAAATAACAAAAAAGAATTCAAAAAGCAACTAAAAGCTTAGGAAATTAAAAACTTCCTAATTCATTCAAAACTTACGTTTTGAAGACTTCGCTTTGACTTACAAGCTTTTTGAAATTCAGAAAATTAAGAATTTTCTGATTGTTCTTTTTGTAAACAAAAATAACATATACAAATAATAAAAAGGAGATAAAAATAACTCAAAAATTAGACTAAAGACTTCGTCTTGGCCTTACAAAATTTTTTGAGACTCAGAAAATCATTGATTTTCTGATCTTTTATTTTTGTCTCAAAATATAAACAACAAAAATAAAATGGCTCTATTAGAACGAATATCTGCAATGAAACAATCTGGAATGTCTCAGAATCAGATTGCTAATAGTCTTATGGAAGAAGGAGTTTCTCCAAGAGAAGTTAGTGAGGCAATTTCTCAGTCCAATATAAAGAGTGCGGTTGTTTCTGAAGAGAATTCTGGATTGCAACCAAGTATAATGACTGACAATTCTTCTTCACAACAATATATGTCTGTTCCAAATTATAGCAATCAACCGATGGCACAACAAGAAGCCACGTTACCGCCTATTCCAGCCCAACAGCAGCAATATGCGCCTCAACAATATGCGCAACCGCAATACACCCAACAACAATATGCGGACGCTCAACAGCAGCAATATGATCCCGCAGCATATCAGCAACAATATACAGAACAACCGCAAGAAGGCTACTATCAGCAGACTTTAGATTTGGAAACAGTTAGAGATATTGCGCGACAACAAGTTGAAGAAATTATGAAAAAAACAAAAGAGCAAGTTGATGTTCTTGTAAAATCAAAATCTGAATTAAGTTTTCAGCTTCAGGATATTGATAATAGGATGAAAAAAATAGAAGCGGTTATTCAGGATATTCAGAGAGCCGTTATAAGAAAAATGGGAGAATATGGTGATGCTATTTCGAGTATTTCTGGAGATTTAAAAGCTACCCAACAATCTTTTTCGAAGGTTCTTAATCCGCTTCTGGATAAACAAAGAGGAAGGAGAGAAGAAGTTGAAGAGCAAGAAAGTTTCGAGCAACCTATGCAACAACAAAATAGACAACCACAACAGCAAAAACAAAAAGGACAGCAACAGCAGAATAATCAACAAAATCAACAGCAAGCTCGCCCACGTCCGAACTCAAAGAATTCTGCAACGTTTGAAGATTATTTTAGATAAGATTTGTTTGCGCGCATTCTAAAAATTGCTCTTCCGATTTGAAAGATTGCAGCATTTTTCATCCAAGAATAAGGGCTAACATAACTATTATTACTATAATACTCTCGCCCACTAATTTTCTTTTTTATATAAGAAAAAACTTCTAATTCGTTAGAAAATTGGGGATTATCTTCTGTTTTAATATTAGCTGCGCCAATTTGATTAGGAGAATGCGCATCGGAAGTAGCAATAAATGGTTTTTCAACTTTATTTGCGAGTCCAATCGCTTTTTTATTAACACCTTTATTAAAGGGTCCGATTAAAGGGGCTTTTGCCCAGGATTCTGGCCAAATCATTTGAGCATTATGACCTTCAATTCCCGTGATTATGTCGCCATATTTTTGGATTAATCTTTCTGCTTTAACAAGTCCTGTACCTAAATGATTCTCTACTGCCGGATGTTCTAAAAAATTAAGTAAATTATTATCTCTGCAATATTTAAGAGCATAATCAAAATCTTTTCTGTTAGGAACTTGATTGCTTCCAATAACTAAATGGTCATATCTTCTTCCAGCTTCTTCAACTATAACTGTTTGGCTGTTAACAACATAAATTGAATTCCAATTGATGGGATGACCGAGGTTGTCTATTCTTAATACATTTTCGCCTATTTTTTCAGCAGAGCAACCACAGGTTTCTTCATTGAAATATTTAGCATCTTCACAAATTTGTGTAAATCTATCATGAATACTTCCTTCAGGAATTTCAAAATTTTCACTGGTTATAGCAACCAATCCTATATCTTTTCTTATAGCTGAATTTACAAGAACCCATGCCAGATTTCTACTGCTATATCCTTGAACTCTAAGCCATTCTGGCTGAAATCCAATAAGTAAATGATTATGTAGGTCGATTTTCATTTTTAAGAATTAACAGGCAGGAAGACTTTTTTCTATCCAGCCTTTCTTTGCCCTAACTATTGAATAGATTCCTCGAACAACGTGTAGAGGAAGCGAAATAAATCTTTTAGGTTCGCCTCTTCTTATTAGCAGGGAGTCTTCAAAATTGCCTTTAGCAAGCAAATCGATTATAACATTATACAATCCTGTGGGTTTGGTATTTTCTTTTACAAAATAAGTAGTGTACATTCTGCCCATATCTCTTGCAGTATTACCATCACAATTTGCTATAATTGGCATATCTAATTCTTGTGCGAGGGCGATAGCTCTTTCATTATAATGTCCGATAAATTCCATAACTTTTGCGATATTTGCATTTTCTTCTAAGGCTAATAATTTTCCTTCTTTTCTAAATTTTCTTACTTTTTGTTCACCCATTCCCTTTCCTAATTTAATAGTATAACAAGGATGGTCTGCAATTGCTTTTCCGCCAACAGAATAAGTTTCATCAATAACTGCTTCAAGTGGCCTTGCACCAAGAATATTTGCAGCGGTTCCAACAACCAGAACATGCGCATCATTAGATAAAACTTCAAGTGTTCTTGCAAAAACTACTTTCTTTTCGTCTTCTTTTCGAGTTAAAACTGTAGAAGTTTCGTCTTGTTCTATTATATATCTGTCTCCTCTTTGATCTACAAGAGGTCTATAGATTTCACAAACATGTTTTCCAGAAATATCTGTTAATCCTACTAAGTCTAAACCTTTTGCAATTGCAACATCTGCAAGTTTCTCAACACATCTCGGAAATAATTCTATGTCGAATTTTCCGTGAGCATAGTCAGTCCATGCCCCATGACAATGTAGTGTTGCGTTTATTTTCATAATCCCCTAAAATAACCAATCTTTTTAAATCTTATTATTTAACACCACTATTTAGTTACGACACATAGAAAGCTTTAAAAATAGAAATTAATATTCTTGATTATGATTTCACTTAATTTCCTTGGAGAATACACGCCCATATGGCTGATGATAGCTCTGATAATCTTAATTTATGCCGGATTAAAAAAAATAAAGCTGCCAGGAAATAATTTTGTTCTTGCGTTGCTTAGTTTTATGCTTACCTTTCTTGTTGTTTCTTCAACGGGATTAACAGAATATATGGCTGGAGCGATTGCTTTGATGTCGGTAGTTTTAATTTTATCTTTTTCAGTTTTATTAGTGCTGGTTTTCGTAGCAAAGGATGTCCAGTTTACTAAACCTCTTGCGATTATAGGTTTTGTTATCTGTATGCTGGTTATTATTCTTGGGGCTTTTCATCAGTTTCCTCTCTTAAATCATGTTTTGCCAAGCACGTCAAATGCAGGATTGGGCTCTGGACTTTCAGAATTGAAGGATTATATTTACTCTGATACGATTAAGAACAGCATAATGTTTATTGTTTCTGTAGTTGTTGTTGGATTTTTGTTGCTGAAGAAATAAGGCTCGCTTATTCTCGAATTTGCATTCTTATTCTAATTACTACTTAAATGCAAATTCTCGCGCTCGCCTTTTTTAAGAGAGGTTTCGCCAATTTCCCCAAATTTTTAATAACGCATAAAACCCTGATAATTACCTCTTCTTTAGCGAGATTTGTTGTCTAAACTTCTGCTTCCGAATTTTATAGATTAATAATAATTTTTATTTAAATAATGTTTACGAAACTTAAATTATGCGAGCCGAAGCAAGCATTGAGAAGGTTTTAAAATAACCCAATCTTAATAACTTTAATATAAAAAGAGGAAAAATGGCAACTGAAAACGTAGATGATATTCTAAGAAAATATGGTGGAAGATTGGATAGTTCTTCACGAGTCAGCCCTATGCCAAACACCTCAAATGTGAATATATCTTCAGAATTTCAACAATTCAAAAATGAGATGCTGCCTAAATTTTCACGATATGAAAATTGGTGCAATAATATTGGCGGCTCTCTAAAGATTAAACTTTCAGAAAAAGACAATAAAAAAATACAGAAGAATATTGATTCCGCACATTTAGAAACAAGACCGGAGAATGTTGTATCTCTTGCGGTGCTATCTTTTATTCTTACTCTTTTTGCAGGCATCCTTCTTTCTGCCGCGCTTTATCTTTTAACTTTTGGAACAGGGCAAAAAATGTCGCCCATAATTTTAATTTTCTTTTTATGTTTTTTAACTGCAGGATTTTTATTTTACTATTTTTATAGTATGCCTTCGAGACTGGCTAATCAATGGAGATTGAGGGCGGGTTCGCAGATGGTTCCCTGCATTCTTTATACTGTTGTTTATATGAAACATACTTCTAATTTGGAGAGAGCTATAAGATTTGCGTCACAACATTTAGAACCGCCATTGGCGCTTGATTTGAAAAAAGTTTTTTGGGATGTTGAAACAGGAAAATATTCTACGATAAAAGAAAGTCTTGATGTTTATCTTGAAACTTGGAGAGAAACTAATTCTGAATTTGTGGAAAGTTTTAATCTTATAGAATCTTCTCTTTTTGAGCCGAGTGAAGCTCGCAGAATGCAAATTCTGGAAAGATCACTTCAGGTAATTCTTGATGGGGTTTATGATAAGATGATGAAATATTCTCATGATGTAAAAGCGCCATTAACTAATCTTTATATGCTTGGAATAGTGTTGCCAACACTTGCGCTCGCGCTTATTCCTCTTGCTTCTGCATTGATGAACGGTGCCATAAAATGGTATCATGTCTTTATTCTTTTTAATTTGCTCGTGCCTTTTTTTGTTTTCTATATGACTAATAATATTATGCTTAGAAGGCCAGGAGGTTATGGAGAATCTTCTATCTTGGAGTTAAATCCCCTTTATGCTAAATATAAATCTCATAAGCCTTATTGGAAAGCTGCTGCAATAGCCGTCCCCCTTTTAATATTAGGTTTATTGCCCTTTATTTTTCAATATACTCCGATTCCGGTATGGCTCGGATTAAAAACAGACTATTCTTTTTATGAAATTGGTTTATCTTTTTTAGGAGACGCAAAACTTTTTGATTTTATCACTTCTAATGGAGTAACTGTTGGGCCTATGGGCACTTTTGCGTTAATTCTTAGCATGTTTATTCCGCTTTCTATTGTCCTATTTTATTCTATTTCTTATAAATTAAGAACACAGGAAATAATAAAATCCCGCGATTATTCTAAAATGCTTGAGGCTGAATTTAATAATTCTCTTTTTCAATTAGGCAATAGAATCGGCGATGGGACTCCGGCTGAACTTGCATTTGCGCGAGTTGCCGAAAGTTCGAAAGGATTAGTTACCGCAGACTTTTTCAGAGCAGTTAATTCAAATATTCAATCCATGGGAATGCCTTTAGATCGAGCTATATTTGATCCAAAAAGAGGAGCAATAATAAATTATCCTTCTAATTTAATTTCAACGAGTATGCATATTCTTGTGGAAAGCGTAAAAAAAGGATTGCAGGTTGCGGCTGCTTCTTTAATGAGTATTGCGGATTATATAAGAAATATTAATAAGATTAATGATAGACTTAGAGATTTACTTGCAGAAGTAACTTCAGATATGAAGAGCAATATGACTTTCCTTGCGCCAATACTTGCGGGTTTTGTTGTTGGCTTATCTTCAATGATTACTTTAATACTTACTAAGTTAAAAAGTCTTATTGATGTGGCTGGAAGCACAGATACAGGAATAGCTGGCAAAATTACTGGCTTATTTGGAGTGGAAAATTTAATTCCGCCTTATTTTCTTCAAGTCTGCGTAGGAATTTATATTATTGAAATAATCTTTATTTTAACAAAAACATTAGTTACTGTTGATTCAGGACCTGATGAATTAAAATCAACTTATGAAATAGGCAAGAATCTTCTTTCTGGTGGATTGCTTTATTATATTGTAGCGCTTGTAGCTTTAATCGCACTTTCAAGCATTGCGGCTGTTGCACTGCCGAGTTTGGTTTGAGAATTTTAGTTTGCGCTTAGCGATTATAATAAATACTTAATAATGTAACGGGTTTTTGAGATATAGGGGATTTTTTTATTGGGGGGTTTAGTAGGTGGATGGTGGTGTGGGCTTGTTGATTCAATAGATTAAGTAAGGTTTATATAATTCTTTTTATTCTTATTTTTGAGGTAGATAAAAGATGGTATTTAATAAAAAGGGAGCATGGAATATCGAAGTTATAGGTCAGATAGCCCTATGGGCTGCAGGGGCTTTATTGGTAATTGGAGGTATAGTTCTCTTTACTACGCGAGGCACAGAAATAACTGAATTTATAAAAAATCTACTTAGCTTTAGATGAGGTCTTTAAATAAAATGAAAATAAAAAATAAAAAAGCAGAGATAAATGCGGAAACAGTGGTAGCTATTTTAATTGTTGCCCTTACTGTTGGAGGAATTTTATACTGGTTGTTTATGGCAGATGGGCTTACTATTCTGAAGAATGTACTGCCTAGTTTTGGGAGTGGAAATAAAGCAATGGCTTCTGGAGATGCTTCGAGTCAGCCTCTTGAATTAAGAACTGATGATCCCTGTTTGGATTATGCTTTTTATTGGGCTGATGCAACTGGTAAAAATATTAATGGTCTTACTATTGAACCCGGTTTAGTTTACGTAGCAATAAAATTTAAAGACGATATAGGAAATTTGGCGGATTCTAAAAATCCCAAGTATGCATGTAGAACTTATGCTTTGGTTACAAGGGATATCCGAGATGATGTTTCCATCGTTTCTTTATTTTTGAATATACAAAAAGATTATACACCCAAGATGATAGGTACTAAAAGCTATTATTTTATTGATAGGATAGTTGAAGATGCGGGTTGGGCGAAAAATGGAGAATATACTTTTGATATCTTTAAGAATTATCCAGATAAGAATAGCATTGTAAGAAGAGGTTTTCCGCTTCATGTAGAATATAATATTCGATTTGTACCCTGGATTTAAGGTGAAATAAAAATAAGATGATAAAAAATAAAAAAGCATTTGAGTTATTAGGAGAGCATACTGTTAATCTTATTATCGCTGCACTTTGTATTGTGGCATTGCTTCTTTTAGGTTCGTCAGTTTACAATCTTTTATCTGCAGATAAGCAAGAGGCAGCTAGAGCACAGGGCGAGTTGAATAAACTTTCAGGAGTAATTTCTAATCTTCAGGAACGTGATGCTAAAACTATAAATTATCCCCTTATTGGGCCTGAGGGTTGGGCACTTGTTGGCTGGCCTCTTGAAGATGGAATGAGTGCTAATTATTGTATTTCTCAAGGATGGACTAATTGTTTGTGCTTCTGTGATTTAAGCATCTCGGGAATAGCTGGCACTAAAAGAGCTATCGCAACTAAAACAAATATTAGAGAAGCCTGTGATGGAAATCCTATCTGCGTTGAAATAAAGGTAAAGGATTTTTCGGTTAATCCCTCCGATAGTGTCTTTCTTAATTTGATTGGTTTAGGAACCAAACACAAGCCCATAATTATTCAGGGCTGGACTGAGGCAGATATCAAAAATTTGAAAATAACTTATGATAAGGCTAATGATAAATTAACAATAGTGCCCGTATAAAATGAAAGAGCTAAAAATAAAAAAAGCCCAGATTAATTGGCTCGCAAGAATATTCCTGTGGGCGGCCTATCTTTTGGTAGCCCTGGGCGTTGTTTATGTTATAATTAAATTTAAGAATTTAATTTAATAAATCTAAAAAATGAAGAATACTAAAAAATCACAAGAAACAAACTGGAATTTTCTTTTAGCAGTTATAGTTCTTGCAATAAGTATCGGAGTCATTTTATTTTTATTATCTCAGTTAAATCTTGGAAGTCAGATAAATGAAGAAACATGTTATTCGAGCGTTACTTTAAAAAAAACAATAGGAATTGAGAAACCTTTAGTAGGCGGGAAGTGGGTGGATATTCCCTTAAGATGTAAAACTGAAAATATTTGTTTGATGGTTAAAGGAGATAAAACTAATTGTGATATCTTACTGGGCAAGGAATATACGAAAACTATCGTTTCTTCTGAAACTGCAATTTACAAAGTAGTAGCTGATTCCATGGCTGCTTGCTGGAGTATGATGGGCGAGTCAAAAGGCGGAATGGTCTTTTCAAGAGAGTTTTCACTTTTTGCAAACCCTTCAAATGGTGTTATATGTTCAATAATAGGCTTTAGTGATGATGCTAAATTAAAATATCCTGAATTGAGCACTCAGAAATTTTATAATTATATGAATACTGAAAAAGTGCCCGAAAAAACATATACTTATGCTCAGTATCTTGCTAATATAGCTAATCCGACAGTTATACCTCTAAGAGTTGCATCTGAAGATGTTTTGAATGATAAGAAGCTTTCTACAAATCAACCTTATAGTGTTGTTTTTGTTGAATATGAAAGGAATTTACTTAGTAAGCAAGGTAGCGCCGTTGGAGGAGCTATACTCGCAGGAGCTATTTATGGGAGCGTTATACCAGGTGCAGGTACTATTGCTGGAGCCGCCGTTGGTGCGGTAGGCTCTGTTACAGTTGTTGCTGCAGGTATAATTGTTTCATTAGCAGGAGGCGCTATTGCTTCTGAAGCTGATGATACCTGGAATGATTTCGTTTCGAACAATAAGGAGAGATATTGCTCTTCAATATACTTAAAACCTTATACGGCTGAAGACCTAACAGCATTACATATTCAGCGTTTTCAGAGCATAAGTTAAACTATTTTTAAATAAAATGGAATTCAAAAATAAAAAATCTCAAAGCGATATACTTTCAGGAGTTACTATTTTTATCATTTTGAATGTTTTGTTTTTTAGTTTGATGCTGCTTTTTATCTCTCAAGTAGGAAATACTGATAATTTTCTCGAGAAAAAAGAAGTAAGAAGATTAGCTTTGACTATTGATCAGATGAAGCCCGGAACAGAATTAGTTATGGATGTTGGTGAACTTTGCAGAGCCGCAATTAAGAACAATTTTGGAGAGAATTTAGTTACTGCGGATTATACTTTGGGAATTCTTACAGTAAAAACTTCAGATAATAAAGGCAATAGCTTTAGATTTTTTAGCCAATTAGAAATAGGGGATATATTGTTTGATTCAAATAAATGTCTGTTAACAATTAAAACTTAAAATGATAATCAAAAATAAGCAAGCTGGTGAAAGATACCTTTCTATTTGGATGTTCATAAATTGGATTATTATTGGGGGCTGTATTGTTTTAGGCGCGTTAATCTTTCTTGATGTTCTGGCTGATGCGAGATTAGCCGAATCACAAATTTTAACGGACCGACTTGGGGATTGTTTAAGTAAAGATTTTACTCTGGAAAAATTTAATTCAGATGAATTTGATATTTATTCAAGGTGTGGGTTGAATAGGGCAACAATTGAGGATTCGAATTTTTACTATATTAATGTGACTCTTCAAGAAACAGAATCTGGAAAAGCCATAAAGCAAATTTTGGGTGGAAAGGGCACTTTTGAAGTTATGTGCAATTATCAGTTTAGTAATCAAAAAAGGGAGGAAAATTTTGCTAAATGCGGTAGAGATAATTTAATCGTTGAAGACGAACAAACTAAGATTAAATATACTTTTTCAATTGTTTCAGCATCAAATCAACTATAAAATGATAATAAACAATAAACGTTCTACTCGTCTTTGTGCCCAATCAGGATGTCGATTGCTTTTGTCCAAACACTCGAGTGAAGCATCAACGATTGTGTGGATAGCCGCAACTTTTGTCATTATATTAATTATGATGCTTTATTTTATTCTTGTAAGCATAACCTATGCAGATAAGGATAAGAGTGAAACTTCTATAGCCATAACTTATGATAATTCAGAAGTGGCTGTAACAAAAGCATTAGTTGGCTTCTTGGAGTCGGATGTAGGCAATGGAGAAACTATTTATGATTTAGTCTTGAAGGCAGATATAAAAGATGGAAAAGAGGATGAAAGGGAAAAGATTTTTGAAGACAAAGCTACCGAATTTTTGCAGAAGAATTATGCTTTGGAAGATAGCGATATAACTCTGATCAAGGGAGAAAATAAAGTTTATTTTACTGAAAATAATTTCATTAGTGATACTTCCGGAGAAGCAGGACCTGTATTTAGCAGTTCTACTAAAATCAGCCTTCCAATTCTCTCTGATAAGCAATTAAAATTATCGGTTTATTTCGGATGATACTCAAAAATAAAAAATCCAGCATGCATATTTCTATCGTACTTTTTGTAATATTTACGCTTGTTCTTGCTATGACTTCTATAGTAGCCTTTAATATTAAGAAAAATACAGTGGATAGTAAAATAAATTCAGGAGTAGAAATTCAGAAAGTTTATTCTCGTGCAGAGATTGTTGAATTTTATTTAAGAGAAGTTTCATCGAAAGCAGATTCTGCTGAAAGTTTTAGAGCCACTTTTGATAAACTTAAGAATAGCGATGGAAATTATATCATGCCTGAATTTTTGGAGATAGAAAAAATGATAGATTCAAAGCATATTGTGGTTGAGGATAAACATTTGAAAATAGCCTTAGATGTCAATGTTTCAGTTTCTTCAGATTTATACAGAGAGAATTATCTATATCAATTCAGATATGAAGGGATTTTAAGCTAAACAGAATATTTATAAATAGGATATTCATTATGGGAATAGAAAAAGAGAACATGAAAATGGATAATAAAAGGGCAGCTGTGGAATGGGAGTATTTTGTTGGTATTGTTTTAATAGTCGTATTTGCTATAGCCGTTATTCTTTGGCAGACTGGCTTTTTCGCTACGTTGGGGGGCATACAAGGAAATTTGCCTATCGATTCTTTATTAGTTTCTACTTGTGTTAATGAAGCGCAATCACCAGATCTTAAATCCTCTTATTGTGGTGATACTAAGTTTAAGGAAACAACTATTTCTGGAACAAAACAAATGGTTAATTGTGAATATTTAGCTACTAAAACTCAGTTTGATACTAATAATGTTATTTGTGAAGAAAATCTTTGGAAAGCTAATGCAAGAGATAGTTGTTTGAATACAGCATTAAAGTTAAAGGAAACCTATAAGATTAATGGTGAAACTTGTAAGTTCTGGAAAACTTGGAACCCAACTTGTAGCAGTTTAGGCGGAGAATGGAAAGCTACTTGTATTACCGATACTAAAGTTTATGAAGAACTTACTGCGAGTGTAAAAGATACTGCGGACTTGGCAAATAAGCCCGTAAATACTATTTGTTGCAGTAAGGCAAGCATTATTAGTTCTGCTTAATTAACTTTTTAAACTTCTATATTCTTTTGTAACTATGAGTGATGATTATTCTGGTGGAAGTGAAAGAAGAAATAAGGGCAAAGATAAAAAGAAAAATAGAAAGCTCTTTCCTTATCGACATGGTGGAAAGTGGCGAACGGATGAGTCTGCGAAGAAATGAGATTTTTTAATTTGCACTTCGTGTAATAAACTTCTTAATAATGCCTTAACTTCAATTCGATTTGGGTTTAATTATTAGTTTTTTATTTATTGGACTTATGCTAAGCAGAAAATGAAAAAAGCCGAGCGAATCACTCGTTCCAGCATTTTTGAGAAAATATTTGACTTAGCTAAAAATGCAAGAACTCGGCGAGGTGGATGATAACCTTTAAAACTTAAAGAAATCTATATTCTTATAACCTAAAAGAGGACAAAAATAAATGCTAAATCTACTGAACTTTCTACCTATTTCTATTGATGCTGTTGAGTTATTTTCTGCGAACAATTTATTTTTAATCGCAGTTGCTATATTTTGGCTGGTGATTGCTTCTATTCAGGATTTTAAGGGCCGAGAGGTTGAGAATTGGTGGACATTTTCGCTTATTGCTTTTGTTCTTGTTTTTAGGGCTTTTGTTTCTGTTTCTGAAGTGAATGCTGTTTATTTTATCTGGGGCTTGATTGGATTGGGTTTTGGATTTATTCTTATGAACGCTTTTTATTATGGACGAATGTTTGGGGGCGGAGATGCGAAAATGCTGATGGCTTTAGGAACAATAATTCCTCTCAGTTTTGATTGGAAGATAAACTTAGAATTAATAATTTTATTTACTTTAATATTCCTGATTGCTGGTGCGGTTTATGGAATCGTCTATAGTAAAATTCTTATGTTTATGAATTTTAAAAGATTTAAACAAGAATTTTCTGTGATTCTTAGAAAGCATAAGAAAATAGCCTATGCTGTTGGAGTTATGGGTTTGCTTTTGTTTGTTTTGTCTGTGGTTTTGGATTTTTATGCTGGCAGATTTCTCGCGCTTTTGATATTTATCTCTCCTTTGCTGATGATTTGGGCTAAGGCGGTTGAGAATAGTTGTATGGTTAAATCTGTGGATGCAAGAGACTTAACTATTGGCGATTTATTGATATCTTCTATTAAGATTGGAAAGAAAATAATTAAGCCAGATTGGGAAGGGTTGTCAGAAAAAGAACTTTTGTTTATTCAAAAAAATTATAAGAAAAAAGTTTTGATAAGATATGGAGTTCCGTTTATTCCAGCATTTTTGATTGCATTAATAATTTTGCTAAGTATAATCTATTTTTAATATGAAACTTAAAAAATTAAAGAGTTATTTTATTGGAGGTATTATTGGTATTCTTATTGTTTTCCTTGTTTTAATTGCCGTCCGCACTATTTTACCAAGACAGATAGATGATGTTAGTCCGGTTATTCCTTGTTCACAGGGAATTTTAGATAGGGGCAGTAGTTTGATGGTTATTCCTTTATTTGAAAATAAATCTATTGCTGAAAATAAGAGTTGGTGTGAATATATCCTGAGTTTAAATAAAACTCTTGGTATGCATGGTGTAACTCACAGGTATGGTGAGTTTAGAGAAGTAAGAGATTTAGAGTATCTGCAGGTTGGAATAAGAGAATTTGAAAAGTGTTTTGGAAAATCTCCGTATATTTTTGAGGCTCCTCATCTTGTTTTAAACTCAGGGAATTATCCTATTTTGAAAGAAGCTAATTTTAGTCAGATACGTGGCTGGTTTTATACAATTACTCATAAGGTTTATCATTGTCAGGATACGGGAGAATTTGCAATCAAATTCGAAGGATTTAGAATTACAAATAAACTTATCAGTAGGATTTAGAATTACAAATAAACTTATCAGTAGGATTTAGAAAGTTTATTATATAGAAAACTATTAATCAACTATGGAAAGAAACAAGATATTGAATTTAATTGGTATATTCTTGATTAGTTTAGCTTTGTTGAGGCTTTTTTTCCTTTATCAAGTTGATGCGATTTTTCAATTTTTTTGGTTATGTAATCATGTCCCTCTGATATTGGGAACTGCTATTCTTTTTAGAGCAAATAAACTCCTTATTGCAGAATTCTGCATTGGCTTCTTTGGAATGTTTGTTTATGTAATGGATTATATAATTTATCTTTTATGGGGTATTTCTTATACTGGAAACTTCCAGTTTTTTGGGTCAGCATTACCTCTGGCAGTTTCATTAGCTATGCATGTTTTGACTATGCCTCTCGCATTTTTGGCTATTTGGATTATTAACAAAAAAGAAATTAATGCGTGGACTTATAGTCTGATCCATATCCTCTTTTTATTGCCAATAGTTCTCTATTTAGGTCCTGCAGCAAATGTAAACTGCTTGTTTAAGTCATGTATTTCATTTATGCCCACAAATGAATTTTATTCCTTAATATTAATCTTGGCTTATTTCTCTCTTTTAATATTACCTTTAAATCTTCTTTTTAATGAGTTATTAGGAAAGAATAGAAAACGTTTAAGGAATTCGTCTCGGTAATTTTATTATGTCTTTAACAAGTTTGTTCTGTTCTTTTGCTAAGTTAGTTTCTTTTTTAACAGGAGATTTTTTCGCGCGCTTCTTTAGTTCACCTATCTTTATTGCAAGTTCTTGAATTTGTTTTTTATCTGCCTGTTTTCTCTCAAGTTTTTTACCTTTATAGGTAGGAATAATGTTGATTACTGCGTGTTTTAGTTCATCTGAACTGGATATTTGAAAATTTTCTGCCTTTAATTGCTTGACGAGATGTTTTCCTATTTTATCGGCTATTGTAAATGCTTTTGCTTTGAGATTTTTTGTTTCTGCGATGTGTTTCTTAGGAATTAATACGATGTGGCCTTCTGAAAGAGGATTTATTTCGAGAACCGCGAGATAATCTTTATCTTCGTATATAGCAGAAGATTCTATCTGCTTTTCCGCAATTAAACAGTATACACAATCTGTTCCAGAGGATTTTGAAGAGGGTTTGTTTGGTCCTTCTTTGGCTTGTTCTTCTTTTGCCATAGCTTGATTCTTTTTTAGAAATTCTTCAAGCTGCTCATTATTCATTGATTTGATGTATTTGATTACTTCTTCTTTTTTATCTTCTGGAAATTTTTCTGCTTGTTTTAGAAGCTGTTCTTTTATTGTTTTTGCTTGAGCATCTGTGAGCGCCATAAAAATAGAGAGTATTTAGGATTAATAAGGGTTTTGATTTGTTATGCTGCATATCGGACAGACTTTTCATGATGTGCCAATTTGCTTTGGCCCAAATCGCATATAAAGTGTAATAATAAGGTTAATCTTTCAGGGCTTGCACTTTCTATACTTTGAAATTGTCCTAGAACTAATTCTAAACCTGCAAGATAAACGGGGAGATCATACCCTCTGCAATTTTCTCGAGTTATATTAAAGGTTTTTGGAATTACATCAAAAACTAATGCCTTGTGTAGACTTTCATCGCAAAGATAGTCTAATTGATTTTGGGATTTTGTTTTATCGTAATGATTTTGAAGAATAGTTTTAAGTTTACGGAAATTTGGATAATCCTCATTTTTACCTTGCATCATTGTATCTACTTCAATGGCTGCTCTTGAAATTGTTAAATCTAGCCAAACACCTTTTTCATATTTTTCAGGACCGAATATCATTTATTAGAATAGGATTTCTAATTTAAATAGATTTGTATAAATAAGCTAACATATGGACAAATAACTCGCTCCAGAAATCTTCTCTTGCTCGATTTCTTGCGCTCGTAATCCTTATTAATAATTGTATGAACCTGTTAGAAGTTGATTTAATTACAATCGGTTTAGTAGAATCGGTTAACTAAAACCAAAATTTTATCCAAAGGCTTTTCTTACATCAAGAATCTCTGAACTTGAAACATGTTCGATTTTTGCCATATCTGCTTCGAGTTTTTCTATATCTATTTCGTCATTCCAGGCGAATGAGAGAATTATTGCTTTTAAGCCGAAAGCTATTGGTTGCTCTTCTATCTTAACCATTGTTTTATGTCGTGAAACAATAAGTTCTTCCGCGAGTTTCTCGATTGCTTTAAGGTCTGCACTTGGAGAATCAGGCATAAGTTTCATTTGAATTGCTGTAAATCCCATAAAGGGTTGGAGAAAAAGAGATTTATAAAGATATGGATTTATTTGCAAACGTTATTTTATTTTATAATAGTATTTATATAGTATAAAACTAAATTTAACTTATAAAAATAGGTAGTAATAATAACAAGGTAAAAAACTTACTAAGCCCTTCGGGTTTTGGGTGAAGAGTTTTTTACATTCAGAAATTCGCTGAATTTCTGACTTTTATTTTTGCTACAAAATATAAAGAACAAAAATAAAATGATTCAAGGAAATTACGACCAGATAATAAAGATGATTTCAGAGAGCTCTAAGCTTCCTATTGAAGAGATAGAACGAAAGATTGAAGCTAAACGAGCTAAACTTTCGGGATTAATTTCTAAAGAGGGTGCAGCACAGATTATTGCTTCTGAGCTCGGAATAAGCTTTGATAAGCAAAAGATGAAAATATCAGGTTTGCTTTCTGGAATGAAGAAGATAAACCTCGTAGGCAAAATTGTTAAGTTGAATCGAGTAGCAGAATATAATAAAAATGGTAAGAGTGGAAAAATCGGAAGCTTTTTACTTGCGGATGATACCAGCAATATAAGAGTCGTTTTATGGGATACAAACCACATTGGATTAATAGAAAACGGAGTAATTAAGGAAGGAGATAGTGTTGAAATTTCTAATGGCGATATAAGGAATTCTGAACTTCATCTTGGAAGTTTTGGAGATTTGAAGTTGAGTAGCGTTGTTTTGGGAGAAGTTCAAACAAAACCTGTTGTTCAGAAAAAAGAAATTGTGCAAATTCAGTCAAATGATAATATTTCCTCAAGAGCTTTTATAGTTCAGATATTTGGACCAACTTTTTATAATGTCTGCCCTGAATGCAAAAAAAGAGTATCTGAAACGAATCAATGTGAAACTCATGGTAATGTTGCGCCAAAAAGAAATGCAATACTTACCTTAATTTTAGATGATGGTAGCGAGAATATAAGGGCTGTTCTTTTTAGCGAACAGATAAAAAAAATTGCGACTGAAGCGGAATTAGAAAGTTCTGAAAGTTTTATGCCGAAAAGAAAGGAATTGCTTGGAAGTGAGATCTTAGTAGAGGGTTATGCAAGAAAAAGCAAGATGTCGGATAATTTAGAGATTTTTGTGAATGATATTCAGACTATACCTATTGAAAAGTTGATTGAAGAGCTTGAAAAGTAAGCACAGAGAATAGTTTAAATATATATTTCTTCTATTTGCTTTATGAAAAAAGGGGTTGAGAATGCTACAAAAGCCGTAGTTGTTGAAAAGAAAAACAAATTTGATTTTTCTAAATTTGGGACATTTAATGTATTTCTCTTAGGGTTGGTTAGTTTTCTTAATGATTTTAGCAGCGAATTAATTTGGCCAATTTTGCCCTTGCTTATTAGTTCATTAGGCGGAACTGGTTTGATTATCGGTATAATTGGGGGTTTTATGGATGGATTTCCTAATCTTATCAAGGTTTTTTCAGGATATTTTTCAGATAAGGCTCATAATAGGATGAAGTTTATCTTTGGGGGCTATTTCCTTGCAGAAATTTCTAAATTGATGCTATACTTTGCAAATGGTTGGTTGACGATTATGGCATTTATGGGAATAAATAAGCTGGGTAAGGGTATTCGAGAAGCGCCTCGTGATGCGCTTATATCTCAATCAATGCCCACTGAAAAAGGCAGAGGTTTTGGGATTCAAAGGGCATTTGATATAGGTGGAGCAATTCTGGGCTCAATAGTTTTATTGGCTATCGTGCATTTTCTGGGCTTGCATTTTAAACCCCTAATATTACTTGCAGCAGTACTTGGATTTACTTCCCTTATTCCAATTTATTTCCTTAAGAATATTGATAATAAAAGTAATGGAAAAGAGAAAAAAATATTTTTCTTTTCAAGTTTGAGACACCTTTCTAGCTCACTGAAATCATTTATTTTTATCGCAGTTATTTTTGCTTTGGCTAATTTTACTTATATGTTTTTTGTATTGAAAACTTTTAGTATATTTTCCTCTGAAATTGGTAATGATCAGTTTACAATGCCCATTTTACTCTATGTATTTTTTAATATTTTTTATGCCGGTTTTGCAATACCCTTTGGGAAATGGTCAGATAAGATTGGCAGAAGAAGAATTATTGCTGCAGGATACTTTTTGTTTTCATTAGTTTGCGCAGGATTCTTATTCTTTAGTTCCATGCCAATGTTAATTTTGATGTTTGTCCTTTATGGATTATCCAATGCCATGGTTGTTAGCAATCAAAGAGCTTTTGTTTCAGATTGTTCGAGTGAAGAATTAAGGGCTACTGCCATCGGCGCATTTCAAACAGCAATAGGTATTTCTGCAATATTTGCTGGAGTTATTGGCGGAATTTTATTTGATATTAATCAGGACTATACTTTTATTTATGGTTTCGCTTTAAGTTTATTTGCGGCTTTTGCAATGATTGTGTTCAGAGTTTACTATGGCAATTCTTGTGGCGTTAAGAAATAATACTAAATATTGCTTTCTGAAGTAAAAATACAAGAACTACGGCAGCTAAAACAAGAGGAATATGTATCGATAGGGATATTATTATTATTATTCCGCAGATTATATCAATTATACTGGCGAAATCTAAGCTTACTAAGAAAAATAGGCCTTTGACGATTAGGTAAATCGCAAGAAATAAGACAATGTTATTTGGAAACCAGGAATTAGATTTATCGAACCAATTATTAAGAAAAAAAGCTCCCGCCACTATTAAATCTGCGATTCCAAATATTTTATGTAACATATTATTTTTTAGGGGTTAGTAAACTATTTAAATTCCACTCTTAGAGTTAGAATATGAAAAAAGAAGAAAAAGAGATAATTAAACATCTAATTAAGAAAGAAATGAATTTGCTTAAAAAAGAAGAATCGAAAATAGAGTTTCCCCAGCTCAATTTTTTGAAATCTGCGGATGAATATGAAAGGGAATTAAAACGAATGCTTGATGAGCTTAAATAAGAAAAATGGAGTCAATAGAAATAAAGGGTATTGAGGGTTTAAGTGAAGCTGAAAAGCAGGAACTTAATAAAGAAATAGAGACTTATAAGGAAAAAATAAAGTGGAAGACAAAAAGCGATTTTGTTCTAAAATTAGATATAAGGTCTTATAATAAAAGCCCTGAAAATAAGACAAAGAGCAAGAGATATACTATTCGCGCAGAAATAAAGGGGCAAACACAGACTTTTGAAGCAAGTGTTGAAGAATGGGATTTTAATAAGGCAGTTCATAAGATTTTTGATAA
>JBBSYA010000029.1:0-6688 GCA_038045485.1 Nanobdellota archaeon | reverse complement strand
CTATTTTTTTAAAATTAAATTTCATTTTTTAAACCTCCTTTCAATTGTCGTTAGTAAAATGTTCCCACGATTTTGGAGCTTCATGTGCGCCGTATCATAGAACACCTCATTCTGTAGTTTCTAAAAGTATTGTCTGCTGTGTCTAGTCAGTTATTTTTGACAATATTTACTATGAATTTTGCTTTAAAAACCTTTCTCTTCTCCTCGAAAGGCTCCCCAAGCCCCTTAATTTCTATTTATAAACCTTACGCTGTTACTTTGTTATAGATACATAAATATAGCCTAAGGCAACAAAAATAATTATAAAACCATTCAAAATAAAGAGCAATATAGGGTATAACTATACCTATAATAATAAAGTATATATTCTCTATATGGGGGAAGATTTATATACTATATCCGACTATATAAACTAACAAAAATAAGAAAAAATGGTTAAAAAAAGAATTAAGAGTGCGTCAATAGTCTTGGATAACAAAGAAGGAGCTTTTGCCTCTCTTTTTAGCAGGTTTACGAGTAAAAAAACACCAGAGAAGTCTGAAGTCGCTATGCTTAGGAGTATACTCAGTCCTGAAAAGTCCAGACTTTTACATGTTCTAAGGCAAAAACAGCCCAATTCTATCTATGAATTAGCTAAAATTCTTGGCAGAGATTTCAAGTCTGTCCGTCAGGATGTATTAACTCTAACTGATTTTGGGATTGTAGAAACAATTCCTGTTCACAAGGGCAATCGTCAAAAGCTCAAACCCCTCTTAGTAGTTGATGAATTTAAGATACATTTGAAGTTTTAAGGGTTGCTTAAATCAAGGTCATTCTCTGAATACCTTAAACCTCTATTATTGCCCGTTTGACTATTAATTCAAATTTTTCACACATATTGGATTTATTGATTTCTGTGAAAAATTTGTTTAGTAATTCTATAGAAAAGCTTTATTTTAGCTAACATCAATTAAGTTAAGTGGTTTTAGCGTTGTTTTTTAGTTTCAATCTACTCTATTTCACAAACTTCTATGCTTGCAACTATACTGCTATTATACTCTGTTCCACTTATCTCACTTGTTGCTCCTCTTTTGCTTAGACAGCCAGTAAGATTGCCAAAAACAACCTCGCTTCCAAAAGGAACTCTGCCTTCTTCATTTCCAGAGAGATAGTAAAAATTCAATTTATAGTAGCTTAATACTCGTCCACCAGGTCTAAACTCCTTAAGTATGTCCGAGTAAGTCTTATTTAAGACATCGCAGGAATTCATACCCGCAGGGCATGTAAATTGTTCGAAGTTTCTATAATAGCAATTTGTCTCTAAATCGCTTATAGTTCTGTACTTGGGAATACTATCAAGATAGCATTCTGTTGTAGTTTGTGAAGAAGCAATTAAAAAGTTCTTGATTTCTGCGTCTGTTGCAATATTGGGATTGTCTTTTCTTAATGCGATTCCAAGAAAGATTACAGCCACAATTACTACGAGCATAACTATTATAACAAAGCCTACCGTCTCATTCTGTCCCATTTTATTTTTTATATTCATTACCATTTTTGATTATTTATCCTGTTGAAGTTTCTGTTCCAACGCTTATTTTGCCAAATTCACAAAGAGGATAAGGAGAACCCCCACTATACTCCTTTCTACAAAGTACAACATAACTCGAATCCCAAATTATATTTGTAGTTCCTCCGTCGATTATTGTAAAAATATTACATTGAGGATAAGTCGCCATAGAGCATTCAATTATTCTATTCATTGCAGGATAAATTTTTTCTACTTTTAATCCTTTTATTTTCCAAAAACGAAGATATTCTTTATGGTTCATCAGCGATATAACTTTATCAGTATCAACACAAAACGCAATATCTTTTTCAGCGCATTCAAATTCAGGAGTTGCGGCAAGTCTCGAAGCAAGCACTATCGAGCCCTGTCTTGAACTTGCAGCCACATTTTCTTTAATATCGCTTAATGAAAACGAAAGAAAAAACAAAAGAACCAAGGAGATGAAAAGAGTTAATCCTATTAACATAAAAAGCATTTCTTGTATCTGAACCTGAGAGTTCTTATTCATAACTATTTTACTCCTATTGCCTATAAAATGGATTTGTTCTCGCTTTATCCACGAATAATGTTCTGTTTATTTCTTGTTTAGGAACACCACCTGCCCATCTGCTAAACATTTCTTTAATTTTGCTTAATTTTCCTTCAGAATATTTTTCTCCAATAAGGCAGGCAGCAAGTTTTCTATATTCTTTTGTTGTGTCAGAATATTTATTCATTGTTGAAGGCATGCTATTGGATAGTGCCTGTAGGACTGAAAGTTCGTGTGGAAGAACCGCAAGGACATTAACTCCTGTTAAGGCTTCGATATCTTCAATTCTTACTTCAAACTTTTTATTATATACCTTGTTTAATATTATTCCAGTTATTGGAGTTCTTTTTTCCTTAGCAAGTTTTATCGCGTGAAGTGTAGAGCTAAGTGTAACATGATCTGGCGTTGTAACTACAAGTAATTCATCACTTGCAATCATTGTTGCGAGAATTTCTTCATTCATATTAGGGGATGAATCTATGAGAATAATATCATACTTTTTCTTAGCTTCTCTTAACTTTTCTCCAAGTTTAAATGGATTAAGTTTCTTGTATATTTGCGCGCCAGGAATAACATCAAAACCATAGCCCGTCTCTTGAATCGCGCCTTTTAAATCAGATTTATCATCTAAAAGATGATGCAAGGTTACTTCAGGATTATAGATTCCTAATTGCAAGCCTAAATTTGGTGCAGAAAAATTAGCATCAACAAGCAAAACTTTTTTGCCATAATCATTGGCAAGCGAAGCTCCAAGAGCTCCGACAGCAGAAGTCTTTCCAACTCCGCCTTTTATAGATATAATTCCTATTGTTTTATTTTTCATGTTATTTTTGCTTGCAAAAAGAACAATCAGAAAATCCTTGATTTTCTGAATCTCAAAAAGCTTCTGTAGCCAAAGCGAAGCTTTAGTCGGCTTTTTGAGTAGTCTTTTATTCCCTCTTTTTGTTTATTATACTTGTCTTTCTAGCTTTTTAATTCTTATTAAGCACAGGTTTCTGTGCTATAGATTGGACAATTGCTCTCGCAATTCTTTTCATCCATTAACTTTGCTTCTTCTAATAAATTTCCAAGTTTTATAGGAGTCAGATTGTTCGATTGTTCAATGATTGAATTTAAATAGGGCTCAATCAAAGAACCACACTCTTTTACTTTTACGAGTTCCACTTTATCTCGGTATACCTCTCCAAGAAGATGAATTTTATTTCCAAGTCTCGCTATGTTGCATCCATATATTTCTGGAGAAGAAAATATTGCCGCATAAAGTAAGCCCGTGCTAGAATATTCAAGTGTTGCTCCATCTTTTGTTACACGGCCTATTCGATAGTCTTCATCTTCGTAATCAATCTTTATTCCGCATTTTCCGTCATTAAAATTAAAACAGATAGGCACTGAATCTTTTGGACAGCTATTAATCGTAGTTGTAAAATTAATATTGCTAAAACTAAGTGCACCGAGTTCATATTCAACATTTTCAGGAGCCCTAATTATGCAATATTTATTGCTTTCAGGAATAATATATGCTAAATCTGCAACTTTGTATCCTGTATAAAATGGCTTGGAAAAGATAAAATATTTTTTAGATTGCATTACAATTTTGCCGAAGACATATTGATTGTATCTGCTTATATTATTTTCAGGCGCACTCCATTTTTTGATTAATCCAGATTCTTCTGAAAATCCAATCGTCTGTCTGCCAAAAAAAGGGCTTTGATAATGACTGACTTCACAATCAAGATAAATTCTTGTTTCTTTTTTAAAATCTATAGGTTGAATGGCGGTAGTAGTAGCAAGCCCATTTACCGTAGAATCAAGAAGATTAGATATACTCTTAGCAGTTGCAGCATAATCATATTGTTTTCCAGTTCCTATAAATTTGGTTGTAACATAAATTGATATTAAAATAATAAATGCGCCAGCAATTATTGCAAAAATCCAGCTAAAAGGTAAATCAAAAGCCTTCTTTGATTTAATTCTTTGTTTACGCAGCAGAAACATAGACAGAATAGCCCTCAGATTTTCTTTGAATTTTAAGAGTGACGATTCCATTATTAACAGGCGCGCAGATTGGATTCTTAGAAGTTGTATTAATGTATTTTATCGTTTTCCAGTTCAGGTTATAATTGGTATCTGGTGCATAAAGATAAACATTATTCTTGAAATTTTGCACACCGCCGGCATTTCCATTAAATATATAGGTGTAAATATCTTTTTCATCAGTATTCGCGTTTATTGGAGGCATATTTAAATCAATAAAGCAAACATCTTCTATTCCTGATGGGAGAGAATATTTCTTAGTTACATCAGTTCCGATTCCAGCATTTAAAACTTCTTTTACCTTTGAATCAAGACTATCAAAAAAAGTGCCTATCTGCACTTTTTTTTGCCAATCCAAAAAAAATCTTATTGCAATAAAAGCCACAATAATAAAAAAAACAATAAGTATAATCGCAAATATCATTGAGAATGATAGTCCGAAGACACCTTGCGCTCGCTTGTTTAATTTTAGTTTTCGTATCATACTTTTCTCACAATTTATTTTTTAGAAAGTTCGTAAGGTCTGATTATTACAGAACAATCTGCTGAATCTGGTTGATTATTATATTTGTCCATGCATTTTACATAATAAGTTTGGTCTGTTTTCCATTCTGCCCAATGTTCTTCTGTCCAATCATAGGGCATGCTGATTATTCCTTCAGCATTTATGTCAAAGTTGCATGAAGTTGTAGAATATTTACAAACAGCAGGTTCATCTGTTAAAAGTCTTAACTTAGATTCAGTATTATAGAATCTTAAAACCTGCGGAGCGTATTTATCAATATAAACTGTGAATGAAGTTGAATTATAAACTGCATTTCCACCTAAATCTACACATTTGAAATAATAATTATAGGTTCCTCCGATTAAGTCAAGAGTTTGTGAATGAATATTTTGTTCTCCGCTATTAAACATATCAATATAACTATTTTCATCTTTTGAAGTTGAATAAGAGCAAGTTGCTTCTCCATTCTTATAGCCATTGTCAGTTTTTACAGAGAGGCTAACATTAGCCGTTGAGGTAGAACTTCCAACAATTCCGGTTGGTCCAGTGGATAATATTGTAAGAGGCTGTGTTCCGAAAAGAGTGTATTCATAGCCTTGTGTCATAGTATTTTTTTGTGCAGATAAATCCTGGCATCTGAAATAAAATTTATTTTCTGCCTTGTCTTTTATTGAAGTTAAAGTTGTTGTGCAAGTGTATAATGCTTCAGCATTCATTTCCCAAACATCATTAGAACAACTCAAATTGTTTTCCATAGCGTTGAAATCTTTATCTGTTCTAGCCCATTTGCAATTTGAAGGTTCATTAGTATAAACATTTACGCTTAAATTATCTATTTTATATAAAACTGGCGAGCCAGAAAGCGGGCTTGTTGTTTTTACAACTGGAGCAGTTAAATCAGGAGTTTTATCAATGCAGAATCTTACAACAAATTCATCATCATTCGTATTTCCGTTTCCATTTCTGCATCTTACATATAGATTATAACCACCATCATTAGCGATTTCAGGGAAAGTTGTTTCAAGATTATCTGTTCCTGGCAGAGATATGCTTTGTGAATGGTTTTCAATATATAAATTAGTTTCTCCAAACCAATAAGCCATATCATCAAAACTTGTTGTATGATTAAAGTCTAATTTGCATTGTGCAGGTTGTGTTTCTTCGTTTCTGTCTACAGTGATAATTCCAAACTCAAAAGGAGTCCATGCTTGTAAACATCCGCCGTTGTAAGTTATACTCATTCCAGACACAGTACCAGTTCCTGCGCCAGCAGGACGTTCTTTTACTTCAGTATAATCATAATCTGCAGTTAAAACATCATCGTAGGGTTTTATTCCAGGAGAATTAACATCATCAACACCGCCGTCAATACATTTAACAAGAGCAGTTCCTTCATTAATTATCTTGCATGTTTGTCCGAGTGACTTACATCTATATTCTGAACATGTTCGGAGTGGGTCCGTATTACATTTATTGCATTCTTTAGACCTTGTATCTTTATCAAAGATTACTGGCGCTTGCCATTGCAGACACTGGAAATCAACATTTATATCACGAGTTTTTGTTTTTTCATAACTATTTGCAAATATAAGATAGCCAACAACAAGTCCTGCACCCCAAGATATTCCTGCTGCATGATTTCCAAAAAATCCGCTCCAAGTTTCGGTCCCAGCAGCCTGTGGGGCTGGCGCTAGCCATTTTATTGTTCCAGAAACTAAACTTCCAGTCATAATTCCTGCAGTTATTGATTGATAAAGTGGCTTAGACATTTCTTCAGGAATTATTCCTATTTCTTCAAATATTTTTACTCCAGCAATAACTGCAGCAGACCAACCGATGCCCTGAATTAAACTTCCAGCAACATTGTATCCACTTCCCCATGCAATTCCTTTTCCAACCGAAATTCCGAAGACAGAATAGTCAGAGGTTGGACCGACTGGAGGCACGACTTTCGGTACTTCCTTAAGTCCAACTCCAGGAATATCTTTTGCTAGTTGTTCATTAGTAGGATTATTTATAACTTCTTTTGTTAATTTAGTATTTTCACCAGCTAAAGCTTGAATATCCTGCTCTA
>JBBSYA010000028.1:0-17990 GCA_038045485.1 Nanobdellota archaeon | reverse complement strand
AATTAATATTGAAACACTTTTAGGATTATCACAACCCTCAACATAAGTCATTTTTTCATTATCTCCACCTATAACCTCTCTAACTATTCGTGCCTTGCCCAACTCAAGCGAAGTTAAATCATTCAAGCTGCTGATAATATGGCCTCCAGTAGCTCGAGCTAATCTCTCCATATCACTTTTAGCAATTCTTCTGCAAGTATAGATTCCAGCTCTTGCTAAATAATATTGTGCTACATCATCAATCCCTTTTTGGCAAAGTAAAACATTAGCGCCACTTGCGAATATTTTTTCAGTCATACTTTTTATTGCTCTTTCTTCTCTATCAATAAAACCTTGCAACTGTTCTGGAGAGTTTATTGAGATTTTAGAATCACCTTCAGGGCCTCTTGCTTCAAGAGCAAAATCAATAAGTGCAATTCGTGCATTGTTAATAGATTCAGGCATTTCAATTGAAACTCTTTCTTTATCCAAAACAATTCCATCTATTAATTTAGAATCTTCAACAGCGCCTCCGAGACTTTTTTCTATTTTTATGTTGTCTAAGTCCACAGTTTTATTATCCATCACTCTTCTTATTGCAGTTACAACAATATCTGCAAGTTTTTCTTTATCATTTTCTGCACCCTTTCCAGTCATAGCAGTCATCGCAACATATTTTAAAACTACGTCGCTAACATTTTCAGAATTAACAGAAATGTCTTCTTTAATTGCACGTTCAGCCTCTTTTGCAGCCATCTTATATCCCTTAATTATAACAGTTGGATGTATTTTCATATCCAAAAGTTTTTCAGCATTCTCAAGAAATTTTCCGGCAAGCATTACAGCAGTCGTCGTTCCATCTCCGACTTCATTTTCCTGTGTTTTCGCAATATCAACCATCATTTTTGCAGCAGGATGTTCTATTTCCATCTCTTGAAGAATTGTTACACCATCATTTGTAATAATTATATTTCCAGTAGCATCTACAAGCATTTTATCCATACCTTTAGGACCAAGTGTAGTTTTAACAGTTTCAGCAACTATTTTTGCAGCAAGTATGTTGTTTCGTTGCGCATCTCTTCCAAGTGTTCTCTGAACATTTTCCGGTGTTATGTATATTGGTTGTCTATCGTTTGTCATGTTGTTTTTATGAAATAAAAAGAACAGTCAGAAAATTATAAATTTTCTGAATTTTATTCTATTCTTTCGTGCTGTTTTTGTTCGTAGACTGATTTAATTGTATCCAAAATTACACTCATTCCCAAACATGTGCGGTATACTCCAGAATCAGCCATTAGTCTTAATCTCTGATAGGTTCTTCTAAACTTATCATCTGCTTTAGGACTTAGAGGAGCTGCTAAAGCCATGTCTCTTAAGATATCTGCTCTCTTCCCGAATACTTTTCTGGCTTTAGCCTCTTCAGATTCATCAACTTTTTTTCTCATCATCCGTCCGGCTTCCATGAAATTAAAAAAATCTTGATAATTATTTCTAAGACAGCCCATAGCTTCTTCAATTAAGGGGTCTTCTTTATTTATAACTTCAATACTATGAACTAATTGATATAAAACTCCGGCAACCACCATATTATCTTCTCGTCTTTTTGCTGAACGAGTATTACGAGCAGCATGAACTATAGAGGTAATTAATTGATAACCTTTAACAAAAGCTAAATATTCTTCTGCTCGGAAAGCATAATTTTTAGATTTAGCAAAATAATCCTCAGCCTTAAAAGAAAGATTCCAAATCAATTCTGATTCCTTGTCCTGTCTTAGGTGGTTTCTCTTTAACGCATCTGATTCTTCCATTCTAAATCAACCCTTTTTTCTCTTTTAAAGATTATTATGATGTAAGATAGCATTTTTAAATAGTTTTTTAAGAGAAGCTTCGCATAATCTATACTAAAACAAAACCAATAACTAAACAAAAGCCGATTTGGATTTAGTGCATTATCAATTAATTTTGGGGGTGTAATTCTACGGGGTGCTAATCTATAGATACTCGGTAAAGAATAATATTTAAATAGCCAATTCCCATATAAAAATATACAAAAAAGAGCAAAATGGTAGAATTCGATAAACTCATTAAAACAAAAATAAAGCATAATGGCTTCTATGATTTCAAAGAGACATATAGAACTCTTTTTGAATGGTTAATTGACCACAACTATGATGTTAATGAAAAAACTTACAAAGAAGTTCTGCAAGCCGGTGGAGCAAAAGAAATAGAAGTTGAATGGGAAGCAGTTAGAAAAGTTTCTGATTATTTTAGATTCTCAATAAAAGTAAAATTCCATCCTATGGGCATGACGAGTGTAGAAGTTGAAGTTGACGGCGTAAAACAAAAAATGAACAAAGGCCAGATGGATGTAGAAATTGAATGCATTTTATTAAAAGATTATGAAGAAAGATGGACAACAACACCTTTCCTTAAATTTCTTAGAACTTTTTATGATAAATATCTTATCCGAGAAAGAGTTGAGCAATACGAGATGAAGTTAATTCTCGAAATGGAAGAATTTGTTGCACAAACAAAAGCTTTCTTAGCTATGACTGGTAAGAGATAAAAATAATCTATATTAAACTATAATAATACTTTTAAATAACTTACAGCTTTTAATCCTATGAATTTACAAAGATTATTGGTTGTTGAAGATAGAGAATATTGTCCCGATGGCGAGGGAGAACTCATAGATAAATATTTACAATGTGTGTTTAATAGAATTTCTCAGCAAGTTACTAGATTTGAGCAAGAAGATTTTAATTGGCTGATTATAAATTCTGATTCATTAACAAGAGTGATGACAAGTTCTAGAAGCTTTTTTGTAGATAGGTTTTCAAAAAGTTTAAAAGAAGTAGGAATAGAAAAGAAAATTAGCCCCCTCTGCGTAGTTTATTATGGAAAAGATGGAAAACGAATATTAACAGAATATATCGAAAAAAGAGTATGCGAAAAATTTCCAACTTTATTCTATTTGACTAAAGAACGTCCAAGCGATCCTTTTGTAGTTTATCAATTTTCAAAACCTTAATTAACTTATCTCCATCAGAGATGTTAATATTTTTTAGGGGCGCAAGCCAAACTAAAAAATCTAAACCTTTTTAAACCCTAATTATTTCTGTGTTTTCATGACAGTTAGAGATCATCTAAAACAAGTAGGAAGAAGACCCTCCTATAGTTCTATGGGAGAATCTGCAGAATGCAACACATTTTATGCTGGCGGAATTCCAAGAGGACGCGTTTCTAGTTTTGATAGAGAAACGCCTATAACAGAAGATTCTACAAGGCCAACTGCTTCAACACTTGTAGTATATTCTATATTTGATGATTGCTGTGATTGCAGCGCGTCGCGCCATCCAATGCTCGCTGATAGCATAACGATTAGAAGAGATTTTTTTTCAGGCCAGGTAGACGAAATAACTCAGAGATTCAGAGAAGCTAAATCAAGAATAAATAGAGCTCATCAGGTTTTTTTAAGAGCTATTCTAGACCCGCACTACACTAATCCTAAACAATACGCTTCACAATCTGCTCGCTAGTTACTAAATCTTCTTTTCCAGTCTTCATATTTTTTAATAAGAATTTCTTTTTCTTAACTTCATCATCGCCAATAAAAATAACATAGGGTATGCTGTAAGAATTAGCATATTCCAGCGCCTTTGAAACTTTCCCATATAAAACTGCACAAGCAACACCTTCTTTTCTAATTTCTTCTGCTAATTTTAGAGTTTCTTTATCTTTTCCAATAGAAATAAGCAAAACTTTTCTATCATCAATGCTTACCTTAGCTAACTGGTATAATCTTTCTAATCCAAAGCTGATTCCAGTTGCCTGAATTCCATTAACCATATAAGAACCTCCACCACAAATTGTTTCTTTCATTTCTGTTGTTTTAACTTCAAACACGCTTCCGTTATAATAGCTTAATCCACGAGCAAGACTTGGAAGAAAATTAATTTTAACACTATACATCTTGCAATATTCTTCAAGCTCTTTAATTTCAGCATAAGCTTTGTATTTTTCAAAATATTTTTCAGGTTTCTGAAAGATCTCAAGAACTTTTTCTGCCTTGTACTTCTTTAGATTATCTTTTACTTCTTTTTCACTCAATTTATCAAGCTTATCTATTTCGCGAATTACCTCTTTTCGAATTTTCTCATCAATTTTTTGTTCATCCATAATTTCATTAAGAAGTTTTCTATTATTAACATAAATTGTTGCTTTTATTCCAAGCTCTTTCATTATCTCAGAAGCAATAGCAAGAATTTCTGCTTCTTCTTTAATCGTTGAGCCAACAGTATCAACATCACATTGTGTAAACTGCCTGAATCTATTTCCAGTAGTCGGTTCGTCTCTAAAAACTTCGCCAATTTGATATCTTTTATAAGGAAGTTTTTTATTACTCGCTATTCTTTTTAATTGAAAAGTAAATTCATATCTTAAAGCCAACTTTCGCTTACCTTTATCTTCAAGTCTAAACACATCAGAAACAGCCTCATCATTTTCATTATCTCCTCTAACAAATTCCTCGAACTCAATTATAGGAGTCTCACTTAATTCAAAACCATAGGTTTTGAAAATATTCGCAAGTATGCCCTTTATCCGCTGTCTTTTAGCAGCCTCAATTCCAGTATATTCTCCAAATCCTTTTACTGTTTCTGTGTTTGCCATATTATACTATATTTTCTTCCTTTTTTAATTGTTTGATTTCAGAACCCGAAGCGATAGAGGGGAGTTGAACCCCTGTTTCCCGGACCACAACCGGACGTTCTACCGTTAAACTACAATCGCCATTATTTAATTCTGACCTATTAACCGAAGTATTATTTGATTTAAAAAGGTTCTGAGATGTTTGTAAAGAAGTTTGAAAGTTAAATAAGGAAGGATTAAATAAAAGCCCAAAATTGCTCGAACAAGTCAATTCAGAAGTTATAGAATTATTAATTACAGAATTTGGATTAATTAACAAAATCTCTCTATTATCTATTTTTTTAGAATTAAAAGCTAAGCTAGAAAAATTTCGGTTAGTGCCGATAAATCCTAGTTTTAATTGCCATAATTATAAAGATGAAAGATAGTTTTTAAAAGTTTGCATTATCCAAAGAATAAACTAATGAGAAATAAAAAATTAAGAATAAAATATTTCTACGAAAACATAACCGTAAGATTAGAGGGAATAGAAGCACCAGATCGTATTCTCATATAATTGTCTCTGTTAAGAATATTAAAACATTTAGCACATACTGCTTTTCCCCTTATCAGGCCAGTAGCATTTATTCTCTTGCAACAGCAGCATTTTTCCTTGAGTTCTTTGATTTTCATGTTTGTTTTATTTATTATTTATAACCTCTAGAATATGAATGCGCAGGGGCATATAATAAATCTTATTGCCTATTTCTGCGACTTATATTGAATATGAAAAAAGGGCGACCATAATCCATCTGGATTAAAGCTAACTTGCCCTAAAATCTTAAAGTTCGTAAGAACTTTGAGAGCCAGAAAATTCTTAATTTTCTGGAATTTCTTTTTATTGATTTGTTAAATATGAAAAAAACGCGGAGAACCATAATTTACGAGTTCGCAGATGCGAACAAATTAAAGTTAATATTCCGCTAAAAAATATTCTTTCTTTTTATCTATTATTGTAAGCCACCACTAGTATATATACTTATGCCTGTTGATAAGCGCCTTGCACAGAAGATTTCATTAGATTCTCATAAGCTTGAACGCCTTCTATGGCCCTTAATACTACTTTTACATTTTCAGGAGATTTTTTAAGAAAATCCGAAAGTTCAATAGCTCTGGCTTGAATTTCACTTGCAGCACCAGGTTTAGTAGGATCTATTTTTAATCGAGTGCAAATAGTATAAATCGGAAGTGTTTCTGTTTCAGTTCTATTTTCCATACCTGTATCTATTTGTCTTTCTGCTTCAACGAGTTCTCTTGTTTGTGTTTTCATTTTGTTTTATATTTTTCTTCTCTAAAATTAACAAGTAAGTCTTGAAAATTATAAACCCATAGAAGAGACTTGGATAATCAAAATAGTTTATCTTTTGTCTCTTCCTGGGATAAAAGAGGTGTTAATATATTCAAGAATAGCTACTATTTAAACCTTTCGATTTGTTGTATCTTTATAGGAGTAACAAAATAGAAGGGTATACCAAAATATACCTTACTAAACTGTTAAGTAGACTGCCAAACTTAACATAATAGCTGCTTACTTCAACTTCAAATAATCCGCACAAGTTCGGTTATTACCATTAATTATTAATAATTTCTAAATAAATAAGCGAGCAGGAGGAGCTTATTTAGGTTTTGTTCGAGTTATTAACGTCAAGACTTTGGATTTACTTAATCTAAACCTCGCTCATATCTTTGCCTTTTCTCCACTTTCTTAGAACAATAGTCCAGCCAATAGTTTTAGCAGTATAATTCTTGCCTAATCCAATAATTATGTCTGCACTCATTTTCTTAAATTCATCGCGATTTCTCGTCGCTGATTGAAGAACACTTATTCTGATGTTATCTGTATTCTTAAAAAAATTCTTCAGATTTTCAATAAACTCTTTAGTCAATCCATTTTTGCCTATTTGTAGTTGAATCATGTTTGTTTTGGATCCTTCTTAGTTAAATCAAAATGTTCAGATATAGCTTTTCTTATTTCAGGGTCATCACCAATATAAACTCCATTCCCAGAACATACCATTGCGATAATTTCTGCCCTTTCCATTCTATCCGCACTTTGTCTTATACTCTTTATTGAAAGAATTCTGCCTAATTCCGAAGTTTCATCTTGCAATTCTCGCTGAAATTTCAACAAATCATCATATACTTCATGTCCCATTTCATCTCTTAATCTATTATAAACCATAAAGATTAATATTAATTTCTGTTTAAATAGATATCTAATAATTAATAATTCCATAAATCCGATTCGCTATGGCTTCTCACAACTTCCTCTTCCGGATTTGTAACATTAATAAGAATTAAAGAATGATGCGAAGCACTAAACAATTTCGTTCTTCTTAACAACAATCGTCTTAAACTTTTTAACTCCAAATGTTCCAAGCTTCATATCTTTCTGTTTAAAAATATCTTTTCCAAGGAAAACATGAACTTCAACATCTTTCTTTACTGTTGCTTTCTTCCAAGCTTGGCTATATTTAGCGCAGAATATAGCGGCTTCTTTTAAATCTTCTTTTGAAACATCTTTTGAATCTGTTTTTATATTAACAAACGGGCTTCCAGGAGCAGCAGTATGCAAAACATACTCATTATTTCCTACTTGTTTAACAAGCTCTTCATTATTTTCTGCATTTCTTCCAGCAAGTGCTAAGATTCCTGAAGATAAAACCTGTTCTCTAAACTTTTTTGTATTCATATTATTAGAAAGAAAGCATCATTTATAAGACTTCGCGATAATGATTTTAGTAATCTCCTAAATCCAATTAGACTTGTTCTACCAGAGTAGGTTCACGAATGTAATTTGTTATATTCGAGTGGGCTTACACATTTTCCCTGCTTACCTCTACTCCAAACTTCTGTTACGATTTTATACATTAATAATAATAATAATAATAATAATAATAATAATAATAATAATAATAATAATAATTAATAGGCGAAGCCATTCTTAAAAACATCTTCCAATAGCTTTAAAAGGCTTCAAAAGGGTAAAATTTTATGCAAAAAAATTTACTTGAAGCAGTAAAGAAAGATCTCGAACATAATGGCATTTTTCCCAAAAAATGTAGCTGTTGCGACAGAGTTTATAGAACTACTACTGATTTTCTGTCAAGAACAACAGAACCTCATCAGGCTACAGACTTTCACATAGATGATTCTAAAAGAACTCCTCAAATAGGAGTCTATAGAAATTGTAGATGCAGAAGTACGCAAATAGTTCTTGTAAAAGACAGAGCCATTAGAGAAATGGTAGCACGAACATTTACAACAGAAGAAACACAGGAGGCTCTTAAAACCTGTCTATATAAACATCTTGCAAAAACTGAAACTAAATTTCCTCCATTCAGAGTTTTAACTTACGATGAACATCGTTCAGGTAGATTCGATGCATTGGAAATAAAAGACGCTGAAGTATTTCATGCGCATAATTTTGCACAAGCAAAGGCAAGATTTAAAGAATATCCTGAAGGAACTTCAATGATTCTATTTAATATGACTGAAAATCATGATAGAGAAAAAGAATTTATACACTATGTAAGAAGAAGGAGAGAACACGGAATAAATACAACAATGTGGGCATTAGTTCCTCATGTAACTACTGAAGTTCACGGAGTTGATTATACCTTATTAAACTCTCTGCCAATAGAATATCTGGGACAAGAAATAGGAAATTATCTTCACATCGAAAGAAAAAATAGTCAAAAACATCAAAAATAACTAACTCTTCTCACTATTTTCTGCTTTTTTAATAGTATTATTTTTTCCAAAAAATTCTATTGCTTCTGCTAATTCTTTATGTGCAGGTAATTTAGCAAATTTTTCTATAGGTATCTTATGCGTATATGCCTCGCAAGATTGAATAAGTGCTTTAGCACCTGCCTTAGTCCCATTAGGATGAGCATGAACTCCAGCACCCATTGTGGTAATAAAATCAATACTACCCATAACCTCAATAAAAGGTTTCAATAAAGTAGGATTTAATCCACCAGATATGATAGGACAGCATTTTTTCATGCCCCTCCAAGAATCATCCTGTAAAATTATATGGTGGGCATGATCTTCATGAACTGCTTTTATAACATCATTGTCAATTTCAGGAACATTTGACCATGTTTGATTAAAAAAATGCCCCTCTGCCATCATTTGCAATATATTTTTTGCAGCAATAATATCTTCTTCAGGGCTTCCTGCCATTTTTCCTATGCCGGCTGTTCCTGTATGAACTCCAGAAGCTCCTGCTAATCTTGCAAATTTAGATAAAACTAAAACAGAAAATCCAAAAGGATTTTCTTGTCGTGTAAATGCACCATGCGCGGCTCTGTGAAAATGAATAAATACTTCAGGATATTTTCTTCTTAAGGTCTGAACTGCCATCCAACCAGCAGTAATACCATCAATCAAAAAAGCGTAGCTTCCTTTTTCAAATCCTGCTTTTCTTATCAATTCACATCTTTTAATCATAGTGTCAAAATCGGGAGCAGAAACATTAAATGAATGAACTTTTTTCTTGCCTGTTTCTTTAACAGCCTTATCCATTGCTTTTTTAACAAATTTAACCATTCTATCATATTCACAAAAATCCTGGTCTGCCTGTGGCTCGTCGTTTTTAACAAAATCTCCGCCACCACTCCAAAAATCATAACAAACTTCAGCGTATTCTGCTGCAGTTAAACCTATTTTGGGTTTGATTATTGTTCCAAGTATAGGTCTTTTATAAACCCCTAAATATTTTCGCATATCATCAATAGTATAACTGGGACCTTCATAATGCTCAAGCATCTCCGGAGGAAACCAAACATCTAATAATTTTAATGCAGAAACTTCTTTCATTCCAAGCACATTTCCGACGATAAAAGTAAGAATATTTTGCACATTTCCGCCTCTATCAAAAATTCTCCATGGATAGGCAATCCAAACTAAATTTTTCTTTAAATCAAGTTTATACACTTGGGCATTTAAATTTTTTGAGAAAGCAGTTTCAGTTTTAACCAAAAAATTTGTTCCAGTAGAGCTTTCTGCAGCAACCTCGCATGCTGCCTGAAGAATATTTAAGCCCTTTCCAGGAAGCAAATGAAAAACAGAAAGCATATATTCCCCATTTTTAGGATTCTTAACAGTAAGATTACAATAGCCTAATTGTTTATCATTCAGACTTTCAATTAATTCTTTCTCGTTCATGTTTTATTTATGATTTTTAACACAATTTATTTTCATATTTTGAATTTCGTTTATTGTTGCTTCCCTAAATATTGCAAGTTAACTAACCTTGTCTGAAACTGATTCTAATTTATGTATCTGCCAACCAGCAATATAAGCCGCAGCATAAAGAGGAGAGTATTCAAGCCAAAGAGGAGTATTAATTATTCCCAAAGTCTTTAATATAAGCCAAACAACTATGAAAGCTAAAGCCAACCACGCGAGCACATCCCAAATACTAATTTTCATTTCTTCCCTCTTTTATTAAATATAATTAGATTATTAAGTTTTTAAGTCTTGCTTTTATAAAAATATAATACCTAATTGAAACAATCATACTTCCCAGCCATCAAAGATTAAACTTACAAATCAATTTCATTTTAGGATATATTTAAATTAATATTTTTGACTCAAATATTCTATCTTGCATTCTTCATAACCTGCAGAACTGAATAAATTGCTTATTCTGCAGATTAATTTTATGAAAAAAGTTTTGATTGTTCCCGGTTTTTCTTTTTGAGGGAGAATTACTATGGGCTCCTCATTAATTGAATAATTCTCTGGATTAATAGGAGGATTTGGTGAAGGCTTAACAATATTAATTACAGGATTATCTTCCGAATTATTAGTTATAGAGACATTTATGAAAGTATTATTTATATCAATATGATAATTGCATATATCTAATGTTACAGGATTTCCACCAGTACATCCACTTGGAATTCGAGAAACAATTGTTCTTGATAGGGTATTGCTTTCTGAACAAGCAGTCCAATTAGAATATGTAAAATTAATGCAAGCAATTGCATTAGCAACATAAATGCAAGGAATTATTTCAGAATTTGGATGAGTTATCCCTCCAGAACAAGTTCCAACCCGATTCCAACTCAAATTTTGATAACCTGTTGAAGGGCATATTAAAGGAGAAGTAGAATTACTCCAGTCACTTTCCTTACAGCTTAAAATTAACGAAGAACAATAATTTGCCCCATTTTGATTACAATTTATATCCCCCCAAGCCCAGCCAGTTGAAGTATTAATATACAAATATCTTTCACGAGTTCCACTACTGCAATCTCCTTGATAATAGTACCATCCTCCGCCAGCATTGTAAACCCATTCTCCTTCGACAAAAGCCCAGCCATCGCTACCGAAGCTCATAGTCTTATAAGAATCTTTTTGAAACCAAGTTTCAAAACTTCCAGAACAATTTCTAAAAGAATCTAAAACTCCATCGGTAGGATATTTATCACATTGCTGACCCGAACAACTAATTGGCTGATTAAAATTAATATTTATGATATCTGTAGGTTGAGGCGTAGCATATTTTGGAGTTCCGTCTGAATTAAAATCCAGTTCAGTAAGCCATATTTTTCTATATATCTTAGTTATATCACTTTTTTTCATTATAGTATGCACATAATATTGTTTATTATTAGGGCCTTGAACAATAGTCCCCCATCCATAGGTATAATCACTTGCGGCATTATTTCCATCTAAAAATATGCCCTGCTTTACTTCACAAGAAACATTATTTTCTTTTCCATATTCTAAACAACCAAATGAATTAGCCATTTTATAATAAACACTATAAACATTTGAATCAAACCAATTAGCAGAATAAAATAAATAATATTTATTATTCATATAGTAAATTTGTGCACCCTCGTTTATGCACCAGCTTCCAGGATTTCCCGGAGGTGTACTTGTTGGATAGCACATCTTCATTTCTTTTCCAGTATTTGAATCATAGATAATATCTCGAGAATTAGTCATCCTCATACTTGCCGGGGCATTTTTTATTGTATAAGAAATATTAGTGGCATTCAATTTAACTGCCCCAATATGAGTTCCACTATCGCTTCCTGAACCAAACCAATCATAGGCAAACCATAAATCTCCATTATCTTCCAAAAATCCTCCACCCAGTCTTATAGAATAAATATCATAATCATTCGCCAAATTATTTGAATGTGGAATGCTTCCAACAGTTCCTACGGGATTTCTTATTGGAACAGGTTCACTCATTCTAGTATTTGTCTGAGAATTAGGACCGAACGGACCTTCAGGAGTTGTTGAAAAAGCCATCCATTTTGTCATTTCATAACCTTTTGCAGTTGGTGGCCAGAAATTTTCATTTCCAAAAGGCATTTGAGCTGCAGCAAAAATTAAAACATAATAACCCCCTATTTTTACAACCTTGGGATCCCATAACCAACTATAATCATAATCTGCATTTTGCATCGGATCTTCCCATTTTTTCTTCCCACTGACCTTGATGTAATCATCAGTAAATGTCTTGCTAACGTAAGTCCAATCAACAAAATTTACGGATTTATATATTGCAAAATTAGGAGAATTATAACTTCCGGTGTAAAGATACCAGACATCTCCATCTTTCATAATAAATGCGTCATTTTGCATAGGGCTGTTTGTTAATTGATTGCTGATATAATCTACAGTCGTGCTATAAACCTGAGGAAAGCTTCCAACAACCATACCCGTCAAATCATTTCCATTTCCAAACGCACCATAAATAACAAATCCCAAATACGCCAGAATAAAAATTAAGCATAAATAAACAAAAAACCTTAATTTTTTCATAGTTTTACAGCTTTTTCTTTTTACTCTTTTTTACAGGCTTCTTTTCACTGCAACAACATCCACATCCTTCCATTTTTGTATACCTCTTTATGAATTTAATAAATAGTTTAAGTTTATAAATTAATCGAAGAAAAACTTAAACCAAAGTAATAAACTAGATTCTTTCTAGAACATAAGAATATTTACGTTTTCTTCTTAGCAACATAAATATCTGCTTCAATCATAGTATTATTCTTATAAAAATGATGGACAAAATATAAATTTCCTTCACTATCTAATGTTGGCTCTCCTGCAAGAGAGGATATAATATTTTCAGCAGTCTGCCACTCTCCATTTACTTTTTTTGACCTCCATATTCCATAATCTTTTGAAAACCATAATTCATTTCCGTCAAAAGTTATATATGGCCAACCTTCTTCAGAAGGAGTATTGACTAATTCTAAATTTATGGGGGTTTGCCATTCACTATTAACTTTTTTAGACATCCAAATATCTAATCCTCCTTTTCCACCCGATCTCGAAGAATGAAAATATAATTCATTGCCGTCAAGAGTTATATGCAATTCGCCAGTTTCATATTCTTTAGTTTTAAGTTCAATATCTGCATTTTCCCAATTTCTCCATTTCCCTTCAATAAATTTTGCTTTAAACCAATTAATGCCTTCATAACCCTCTCTTGCAGAACAAAAATACATCAAATCTCTGAAGACAAACTCACATCCATCTAGGGCTAATTTGTTATTATCTTGAAGAACAATTCTTTCAGCATTTTGCCATTCTCCATTTATTTTTTTAGAAGCATAAATTCCAGTAACACCATCTAACAATTGTTTTTCAACAGGGATTCGGACATCGGGAGTAAAGAAAAAATATAATGTATCGCTATCGTAAGAAATAAAGGGGGAGTCTTCTGCTCCTGCGCTATTTATAACGGAATTCAGGGGAATCGGAGTTTCATATTCACTTGAATGAATTATAGGAGGATTATCATCCATTGAAGGAAGCATTTTTACAACATCCAAAGGTATTTTGCTTAATCTATTGGCGAAAATTATAACTTGTTCTTCTGAGTTCTTATCATTAATAGAAGAGATTATCAAAAGTCCAAGAATTAAAATAACAAGAAGAAAAATCCAATAACGCTTTTTCATATTAAAGAATAACAATCTCAGTTTATAAATTAATCTACAAAATCTGGGAAAAAATCTAATTTGGGCTCTTTAACGATAGTAACTAACTCTATATGTTTAATGATAGCCGCAAATTCATTTTTTAATAATCTTATAAAGTCATATATATCTTGCAGATTATTATCTTCTATCTCTAATTCAAGCTCCCAAGACCCCAGAGATTTGATTATATGAATAATCTTGGGGTTCTGTTTACAATAATTAACTACTCGCTCAAAATCAGTAGAATTATAATTTTTAAAAGTTACGCAAAGTTTATGCAATTGAAATCCAAGTTTATCCAAATCAATAAATACTGTCTGACCCTGCAATATTCTTCTTTTTTCTAATTCGCGAATTCTATTTTTAATTGTTCGTGCATCAACATTTAAACATTTAGCAATATCCAAAAGAGGGATTCGAGCTTCATTCTTTATTATTTGGATTATTTTTAAATCTAAATCATCTAATCGTTGTATTTTAAACTCTCCTGCAAAGGAAAATTCACTAGTTTCTTTTCTTTTATCATTCAAAAGATAATCTCTATTGAGAATAATCGCATCCTCTATAAAAGTTAGATTATATTCTTCAACATATTTGCTTAATTTAGAAAGTATTCTATCTTTTATCTTAGCAAACTCAATAATATTTTTTGCATAAAATCCAAGAAGCAAATCCCATCTTCCAATTGACTTAGCAATCCACGCAACTTTCTTATCTTTTATTAAATCTTTTATCAATTTATCTTCTTTTTCAAGGGTTAAGCCCTGCAATTTCAAATAAACTTTATGAGACAATATTCCCAATTTAGAAAGAGAGAAAATAGGGACGAATTTGGTTATAATTTGTCTTTTTAAAAGTTCATTTATGTGATAAGCCACTACTTCTTTCTTAGACTTAATGTTTCTCGCTATTTGTTTATAACTTTGTTTTGAGTTTCTGCTTAGTTCGTATAATACCTTTCTATCTATTTCGCTCAATTCTTCCATTATTAAACAAAGATGCATTATACTTTATAAATATTGCTGTTTTGATTAAATATTCAGAAGTAAAGCTTAACTAAGAGACATTATTCTTAGTAATATTTAAAATGGAACCATTTTCATACTACCGACAATATTCACTTATGGGAATAGTAAGAAGAAATAAGAAGCCCTCAAAAAAAGATCTTCCAAAGAAATTCGTTGATCTAATGGAAGCAATGGGTTTTAAGATAGAAGAATCTCCAAAATGGAAGAAAAATTGTCTTGCAATTGGCCGAGGAGGGGGGACAGAATATTTTGCAAGAGTGGATTTTAAACATGGAATAGTTATAGCCAAAGAAGAAGAAAATCTAGATCGAATAGAAACACTAGGTTTAGAAGAATTGCCAATGAGGGATGTTTGTTTTGAAATTCCTGACACATATGGGGGCGGAGTTATGATGTCTAGACTAGACATTGAAGAGAGAATACCTCGATTTAGAAATTATTTAGAGAGCTATAGTTTTGAGATAATTACTGGAGCAGATAATCCTCAAGTTAAAAAGAAATTTGCTACAGAAGACTGTGGAGGATTATGGCACGGATGCATCACAGTTCACCCATACAAACCTTGGGGAGAAGAATTAGTAAGAATCTGTGAAGGGTATAAATAAAACTTCTTAAGCCTTCCGAATTTCCCATCCATCAGGCTTATCATTAACAACAAATCCGAGCTTATTAATCTTATTCCTAAGCTCGTCAGCTTTTTTGAAATCTTTTTTTTGTTTTGCTTCCCATCTCTCTTTCGCGAGCTTTTCAATTTCAGAAGGCACATTTATTTTTTCTTTTTTCAATAAATCAAGTCCTAAAACTAAATCCATCTTAGCAATTATTTCACGCTTGGATTTTCCAGAAACTTTTTCGTCTTTTATTAGCGCTTGAAGTGCCTGAAGTGCCTTAGGCATATTCATATCATCATTTATTGATTTTTCAAAATCCTTAAGATAAGAATCTCCATCTTTTCCAGAGGTTTTATCATCAATACTTTCTATCTTATTTTTCAGACTAATATAACCATTTTTTGCTGAATTTAAATTATCCAGTGAAAAATCTAATGAACTTCTATAGTGAGTTAGCAAGCACATGTATCTATATTCAAGAGGATTATATCCTAACTCTTGGAGTTCAGAAATAGTATAAAGCCCACCCTTGCTTTTGCTTACTTTTTCACCCTTAAAAGTTAAAAAAGCGCCATGTAGCCAATAATTAACAAACTTTTTTCCTGTCGCAGCTTCACTTTGTGCAATTTCATTAGTATGATGAACAGGAATATGGTCTATTCCTCCTGTATGAATATCAAAATGCTCACCCAGATACTTCATAGACATTGCTGAACACTCTATATGCCAACCAGGAAATCCAACACCCCAAGGCGAATCCCATTCTTGTTGTCTTTCGCCGGGATTTTCAGAAAATTTCCAGAGGGCAAAATCTGTTTTATTTTTCTTTTCTCCAATATCAATTCTTGCTCCAGCTTTTAGATTTTCCTTATTAAGAAGCGCAATTTTCCCATAATCCTTTAATTTAGAAGTATCGAAATAAATTCCGTCCGAAGTTTTATAAGTATAACTTTTTTTTTCTAATTTTTTAACAAGTTCTATTTGCTCTTTTACATGCTCAGTTGCCTTACTCCAAATATGGGGTTCTTCTATATTTAATTTTTTAAAATCTTCTTTAAATATTTTCAAATAAAAATTTGCTATATCGCTTGCTTTCTTGCCTTCTTTAGTAGCAGCTTTTTCCATTTTATCCTCGCCACTATCTGCATCAGAGGTTAAATGTCCTACATCAGTTACATTCATAACATGTTTAACTTCAAATCCATCATAAACTAAAACTCTTTTCAAAATATCACTAAAAACATAGGTTCTCAAATTCCCAATTGTTTGATACCAATAAACGGTAGGCCCGCAAGAATAAAATCCAACATACTTGTCTTTAATAGGTTTAAACGTTTCTTTTTTTCGCGTAAGAGTATTATATAACTTCAGCACCATAATTTCTATTGTTTTCGAGTATATTTAAATATAATTGATACCCTCAACCCAATTCGACTTAGCTACTTGAAACTTCTGCTTCAAATTAAGCATTATTAATATTTTTAGAATAAATGAAATCTAACTAGAAGCATAACCAGGAATTTCTTTTCCGTCCAATATATGATTATACCAATCCTTAAAGTTAATTCCTTTCCAAGATTTAGAATCTGCTGGTTTTAATTCTTCAGGAAAAATCCTGCCATTTTCTAAAAGCTCAGCAAGTCCTTTCTGAGCAACTTCTACATTAAATCCGCAATTAACCCAATCAGGGCTCTTCGAAGCTCTCTCCATTTGACAAGGAGCATAACCATTTAATAACGTACATTGATTACCTCTGCTATCAACCATAATGTTCCTAAAAAGAGCAAAACCATAAAAGGGGCATTTTGTTCTAACCATAGTTTTAAGGGCGGTTGATTCTACCATTCTAAAAAACTCTTTTCTTAATTTATAAATATTATAGTGATGAAAATAGATGATTAACTAATGCTTATTCCACCTAAACCCCCATTCACGAATTTGTAGAATTATTAATATAGAAATTTCATAATAACGAAGTGCAAATTAAAAAAACTAGAACAATCCTTTCTTCAAAACTTCAATTGTAAATGTTTTAAATGCGATTGTTTCACCTTCAGGAACAGAAGTTCTGTCTATTGCAGTAATTCTAACTGTTTGAGTGCAAGTTTGTGTATCTGCAGGAATAGTCATATAAAATATTTTTCTTGAAATAGGACCATCAGCGTCATAAGAATCAAGCCATACGTTAGTCTTATCATTGAATAAACCCATAGTTCTTGTTTTTGTTAAAACCTTTGTGCATTCTTTTATAGAACCGCCTTCAACTAACTCAAGTTTATACTGGACTTGTGAGGCATTATCAATTCGAATATTATTCAGAGTTTGAGCAGCTACAAGCACTCCAAAATTTGATGTTCCAGCCCTTATCTTAACAAGATTATTTGTTCCAGAGTAAATTACAAGATTTTGAGTTTCATCAGTAAATATTTTCTGAAGCTCACTTGAGAGTTTATCGTTTATAGTAGTTATGCTTCCGTCCGCAACCTGATAAATATTTCTTATTAAAACTAATCCCAAAATCAAGAAACTTACAGAAAGCACTATAATTATAATTGTGCTCATAGACATCTCAAAAGCTGCTTTTTTGTTTTCCATTCCTCTTTTAATCTATTTGTTATAGGAATGGGTTATTTAAAAAGGTTATGTTAGATTATCAAAATTGTGCTTAATCGTAATTATGTTACTGGAGTAACAAAAGACTTAGGTGCTCTGTA
>JBBSYA010000027.1:1450-4057 GCA_038045485.1 Nanobdellota archaeon | reverse complement strand
GTTAATTTTCCAAGAGAAAGAACAATTTCTTGGCGTTTTTCATTGAGATATTCGATTTCTTCTTCACTTAGATTCATGTGCTTCTTTGCTAAATCATCACTGATTAATGCAAGCATATTAAAATTTTGCTGCGCCCGTTTCTTGCTTGTATGAGTAAGTTCTGCGAATTTGCCAGAGATACTTTTCTTTTTGAGGTTCTTTTGATTTATCATCCAGATTTTAAGAATTCTTTTTGGAGGATTATATTTTGTAAATCTATCTGGCAGGCTTTTATTACCCTTAGCTGCAGAAATGCCTGCAGTAAGAAAAAAGTTTTGATATAACATGAAGCGCCAGTGTTGTTGGCGATATATTCTGCCTTTGAAGATATCTGCTCGGCTCATTGCTTCAAATGCTTTAGCGAGTTCTGCTCCCTGATATTCTGAAGGAATGTTTTCTTCAAGCCATAGAGCAATTTGGTCTATTTCCATTTCAACACTATCATAAGCCTCGATGGTTTTTTTATGAGTTCTAGTCTTGAATACTTCACGAAGCGCATTAAATATATCTTGAGCCTTTTCTCTTAAATCAATATCTTGCTGCATTATTTCTGTTTCTTCAGAATAAATTATTGATTGCAAGTCGTTTAATGCGGCTCTTAAATCTCCGCGGGATTTTGCAGCTATTTCTTTTAAAGCATTTTCAGTTACAATTTTGTTTTCTTTTTTTGATATTTCTTTTAAATATTCTAATATTGCAGGATAAGGAATTTCTTTAATTGGAATCATTTCGCATTTGCTTCTTAACAAAGAAAATTTATTCTGCCAGATATCGTTGCAAGTGATTATTATTGGGAATTTTGTTCTTTCTATTAGTACAATTAGCTCGGGCAATCCCCCATAATCTGTTGTTGTAACTCCATCTACTTCATCTACGAGAATAACTTTTCCTTTTGAAAAAAGAGAGTGTTGCTGAGTAGAGGGTTTTAGAACTTCATCTAGTTTAGCACGATTTCTCAAATCACTTGAATTTAACTCAAAGATTTCATGATCTAATTCTTTTGCTAAAACATGAGCTAATGTTGTTTTTCCTGTTCCTGCCGGACCATACAGTAGAACCGCTTTTTTTTGCGAGATTCCTCTGTTAAAACCATGAACGAACGCCTTTATTTTATCAATAGCAACTTCTTGGTTTTTTATTTCAGAAAACTTTTTAGGACGATATTTTTCAGATAAGGGATTTGTAGGATTTAGCATATTAGTTTTTATTTAGCATACTGATTTAACTCTATACTCTATATTTGTGATTTTTCCTGTTCCGGTTCTTGCAAGTTCTTGATGAGTTATCCTTACATAAGCTAATATGGGCGATAATACTTTTTTAATTTCGTCATAAGTTCTTAGAGGAATATCATAATCTGTTGGGAAGATTTGACGCCCAGGAACTACTCCTCCATATTCAACGAGATGTAAGTCCATCCTCAAAATTCTATCAAGGTCTGGCGCGCATTCAATGTTTAGTCTATCAGAGGTATTATGTGGATAAACTACTAATTCCTCTTTATACTTATCTTCTCGATGTTCCATTTTAAAACCTAATTTTTAATACCCAAACCCGCTAAAACAAAACTTGCGAGCAAGGCTTCTAATTGAACGAATTCATCGCTACCCTCAACTAAACGAAATTCTATTTCGCCTGTTTTTTCTGTAAGTTTTACTTTTAATTCAGGGTCTATATCTAAATTCCAAATTTCTTTTTGAATAGATTTTATAATATCTGTTCCTGCGATAGATTCTTTAAGCATAATATCGAGAAGTTTTTCTCTTGATTTTAGAAAATCTCCTGCTAAGGCATAATCTAGAACTACCTTGATATCTTTTGGTTTTGCATTTGATAAAAGAATGTTTATTATTTCTTCAGTTATAACAGGAGATATAGAAGAAGTTGCTTGGAGAAGATTAATCGCTCGGCGGCAATCGCCCTCGCTTCCTTCATAAAGCATTTGAGTTGCTTTTTCATCAATATTAAGTTTTTCTTTTTCTGCTATTTTTTTTACTATCTTATCCATTTCTTTTTTTTCTAATAAACGGAAGCGGAAAATAACACAACGAGATTGAATTGGGTCTATAATCTTGCTGGAATAGTTACAGGATAGAATAAAACGGCAAGTTCCAGTATAGTTTTCCATTGTTCTTCTTAATGCCTGCTGGGCTTCTCGAGTTAATGCATCTGCCTCATCAAGAAAAATTATTTTAAATGGAACACTTCCGAGTGATTTTGTTCTTGCGAAATTTTTAACTTCTTGGCGAATAACATCGATACCTCGAGCATCAGAAGCATTAAGTTCTAGATAATTTTCTTTCCAATATTCTTTGAATAATTCTTTTGCAACGATAACTGCTAGAGTGGATTTTCCTGTTCCTGCTGGGCCTGCAAACATCATGTGTGGAAGATTAAGAGAATTAGTTAAATTTTTAACACGTTTTATGATTTCATCCTGTCCGAATACTTCTTCAAACTTGTTAGGTCTGTATCTTTCTGTCCAAATTGATAATTCTCCCACCATTTTTCGTAATATTAGACTTGGCGGTGTTCTTATAAAGATTGCTATGTTTTAAAATATATTTG
>JBBSYA010000027.1:0-1350 GCA_038045485.1 Nanobdellota archaeon | reverse complement strand
TTAAAATCTATAAGAATTAATCTTATTTGCTTCTCATCTTATGCATCTTTCGCTTTCTCTTTTCATCTCGCAGTCGCTTTCTCTGCCATTTCCATCTCATTTGATTTTTTTTCTTCCAACGTCTTGAGCTTCTCTTCATGTTAATAAATTTTTATTTTAATCATTTAAATTTCTTAATCATCCAGAAAACTTAATCTTATTTTCAACAATAACTTAAAAGTTTTCTTGATGTCAGAATTAGAGCTTTTTTATTGTTTATAAAGGTTTTTATAGAGAAGATTTTTAGAGATATTATAAATTAGCCCCGTAGTACAGTGGTCAAGTATATGAGCTTCTGGAGCTTGTGACCCCGGTTCGAATCCGGGCGGGGCTATTTGCCATCGTAGATGGCAGTACCTGATTCTAACAAGTAACCGGTTTGAATCACTTTAGAACATACCTGTTCTGAAGGATTAGAAAATTCTTAATTTTCTAAGCGGGCGGGGCTATTTATCCACCCTTTCTTTAGACCGAGAAAATTTACTAATTTTCTGGACCCCGAAAAATATTATTTTTCGCGGAAAGAAAGGCTAGATGCACCCAAAGAAACTATTTTTGAGATACTATTATCTAAACGCGCCGTTCTTCTTGATATAATTAACTATTTTTTTACTCATAAATGGCTTTCCTTCTACGAGATTATATCTATAGGGTAATTCTACGCTCTCAAATTCACTAAGCTGAATAACTGCGTTATCTGTAAATTTTAGTTCTTCAAATTTTTTCCCATCAGCAATTTGTTTAACTGTATAAACTGCATTATCTGTAGACATCTGTTCTTTTCCAATATTTTTCTTTTCAGCATTTGGAAGGAATTTAGTAAGTTCTTCACCAGTTCTTTTTCGTGGAGGAAAGTCTCCTAAAATTCCGCCAAAAATATAATAGAGGAAATCCTCTTTTGGAGATAATGTTTTTTCTGCTTCTGGATCAAGAATGCAAACCTTGCTAAGTTTTATCGTTCGAGCACTTTCTGAAAAAACCTTACCCAATTTCTCAAGTTTCTTTATGTCTGCTTTTTGTTTTATATTTGTAAACCATAAATTATCTTTTCCAACTATATTAGAAATATTTTCATATTCGATTAGGCACCAATCAAATAATTTAGGTTCAAGGTGTTCTATAATATAGATGGGTTTTGTTGCCATGATGATTATGAGTGGGCTGCAGCGCCGCGAGCCGCAGCCCTATCATCCCAACCTTAGTGGGGATGATTATGAGTTGTGATATACTGCTTTATTCTTCAGCAGCATTATGCCCCCACCGGGATTCGAACCCGGGTTTATTCCTTGAGAAGGAATCGTCCTTGGCCTC
>JBBSYA010000026.1:0-2000 GCA_038045485.1 Nanobdellota archaeon | reverse complement strand
TAAAAAGCACCGGAGGAGAATCGAACTCCTGAAAATCTGCTCTGCAGGCAGACGCAGTACCATTGTGCCACCGGTGCGCTTAATTTCGTTACATTTGTGCAATGTTTGAAATATCTGTTTTACCAGACATTATTAGAGAAGAATTATTGTTTTTAAGTTTATTGTATCTCAATAGGCATATTTTATCTTTAAAGTTTCTCAAGCTTAATAATCTCCAATTCTGGGTCTTCAAAATCACAATCTAAACAAATAATAACTAATTTCTGTTCAAATCCAAAGGTATTCATCTTTTGAGCTTTTTCCTTAAGAGAACCTTTTATCTCGTGGATTTCGGTTTTTGTAAGCTTCTTGAACTTTACTTCCCCTACTAATAGTTTTCTACCATTTTTATCTATTCCAACAATATCTGCTTCTGAGGTTTTATCCCACCATCTGCCAAACAAATAATCCTTATATTTTTTGCTTCTAATCATTTCAGATAAAGCAACTTCTTCAAAGATTCTTCCTGCAAAGCCGTTTAAGTCTGGCAAGATTTTCTCATCAAGAAGCTTTTCTTGTTTTCCTTGTTCTATATATTCTTGATTCTCAAAAATAAATTTAAACCAAAACTTAAAAAAGTTATCCCTCAATAAATAAATGCCGTTTCTTGACCTTGCATGATTTTTTTCAGTGATAGGGACTCTTCTTTCAACTAACTGCAAATCAATAAGCACACTAAGATATTTATTAACAAAAGACTTATCTAAACCAGTATCATTAACTATCTGTCCTGCCTTACTATTTCCTTTCGCAATAGAATAAAGTATTGAAAAATAATTTCTTGGCTCTTTTAGTTCTTCTCTTAATGTAAACAAAACATCCTGATAAAGAAACTTATTCTTTTTTGCGATATTTTCAATAATATTCTCCCTTAAACTATTTTTAAAATCAAATTCCAGAAGATAAGCAGGCATACCTCCAAGAATAGAATAATTCAAAACTTTATCCCTAAAATTCATAGACTCTGGAAAAAATAAACGGGAATCATCAAATTTTAGAGGTTCAAGAAGTATTTGTTCTGTTCTTCTGCCATAAATCGGACTTTTCTTTCCTAAAAGCTTTTCCATCATAGTAATTGAAGACCCGCAAAGAACTAAAAAAGAGTTTTTCTTTGAAAAATGATTATCCCAATAGTCTTGAAGCAATCCGGTAATTCTTTTAGAGGACTGAACAATATAAGGAAATTCGTCAATAACTATAGGTATTCTTGGCTTTTCAGATAAATAAATAAAAAGTGCATCCCAATTTTTAAAGGGGTTAAGCTTCAAAACTTCATCATTGTAATATTCAGCTATTTGCGAGCTTACTTTTTTTAATTGCTCGGCTTCTGATTCTTGTCTGGCTAAAATATACAATCCTTTATGTTTTTTAAGAAATTCTTTTAAAAGCTCTGTTTTGCCAACCCTTCTCCTTCCATAAAGAACAATAAGCTTAGCAGTACCTTTTTCGTATAATTCATTAAGGAAAGCCAATTCCTTTACTCGATTTTTAAACATTTTTTCAGTCATATTTATTAGTATACTCCATAGTAGTATACTCTCAAGTATACTATTTAAACCTTGCGGTTTTTAGGTTAATTCTCATATTTAGGTACAATCGTACCGATTTTAAGGTACAGGTTAGCCATTTTTAACCATAATACTATGGTTTTTAGCCATAGTTGGACTTTCAGTCATTTTTGAATTAGATTCTATAATTCCCCTAAGTATCTTCATCCATTCAGGCTCAACAAACTGCTGAATCTGTGTCTGGTCTTCGTATATTCTCATATTGTTCTTTGGTTTGTTTTCTGTTTCCATGTTTTATTTATCTTGTTTTTATTTATAAGTTATATGACTAAAAAATGTTCTACTTTTTGTTAGAACTTTTATTAGTACATTTTTTGGTACATTTTGGTGTTTATATTCTGCCTTTCTAAAAAAACTTAGAGTTTTTCTTTATGTTTTTTCTAGTGTTTTTTT
>JBBSYA010000025.1:0-1185 GCA_038045485.1 Nanobdellota archaeon | reverse complement strand
ACGCTGTGAAAAGAGAGAGAAAAGTTAAGAGAATGTTTAAGGTTGGGAAGTAAAATTCGAAAACCTTTAAATATAATCGATAGATAATAACCCTATGAAAAAAGAAGTAAAAACTGAGTTTAAAGTAACGCCTTGGGAAGTCTCCGGAGAAGTTAATTATAATAAGCTTATTAGGGATTTTGGAACCACGCCAATTTCAGATAAAATTCATAAAAGATTAGAGAAAGCACATCCTCTTTTAAGAAGAGGAATTTATTTTTCTCATAGGGATTTTGACAAATGGCTTGAAGCTCACGATAGTGGAAAGCGAGTTTCAGTCATAACAGGAAGAGGCCCTTCTGAAAAAATGCATCTCGGTCATTTAGTTCCTTTTTTAGTTGCAAAATCTTTACAGGATACTTTTAGTTGTGAAGTTTTTATTCCAATTTCAGATGATGAAAAATTCTTTGTAAAGGAGAACATGACCTATGACCAATCAATACAATACGCAATGGATAATATTTTGGATTTAATCGCTTTAGGTTTTAAGCCAGGAAAAACATTTATTTTTGAAGATTTTATTTATACTAACATTTATAGATATGCTGCACGAGTTGCTAAACGTATTAATTACTCCGAAGCAAAAGCAGTTTTCGGATTAAAGCCTGAAAATAACCTTGGCTGGAGTTTTTATCCAGCAATGCAGGCAGCGCATATTTTATTCCCGCAATTTACAAGAGGAAGTCATATTTCAGTGGTTCCTGTTGGAATAGATCAAGATCCATTTATACGTTTAACAAGAGATGTTGCAGTTCATCCTGATTTTAATCTTGTTAAACCTGCAGCCCTTCATGCAAAATTCATTCCAGCATTAACCGGAGCAGCAAAAATGTCTTCTTCAGATAGTGGGGGTATGATTTTCTTAAGTGATTCTTCAGAAGAAGTCAAGCGAAAAATTAATAAATATGCTTTTTCTGGCGGACAAGCAACAATAGAAGAACACAGAAAGTTAGGCGGAAACCCGGATGTAGATGTTTCATTCCAATATCTTAGAATGTTTTTCGAGCCCGATGATAAAAAACTCGAAAAAATAGAAAAAGATTACAGAAGCGGAAAACTTTTGACTGGAGAACTTAAAGCGATATTAATAGAAAAAATTAATGCTTTTCTGAAAGAGCATCAAAAACGAAGAGAAGAAGCTAAGAA
>JBBSYA010000024.1:3107-17334 GCA_038045485.1 Nanobdellota archaeon | reverse complement strand
TTGATGATATTCTTCAACTCTTTGTCTTACACTATCCCCATTAAATTCGCAGCTCGGACAAAATTCCGGGCTTGGAATAAAACCTGTTTGAACGATTTTATCATATTTTGCACAGACTCTATAGTCTTTTCCAAAAATATCAGCATCAATTATTGCAACGTCAGGTATTCTTCCAGGACATGTTTCATTTGCCATTTTAGAATTATAATTAACGATAAGACTTCTGTCTCTTAGAACGAGCCTTAGAATCGCCAGGTTTATATGGCTCTTTTCTTCTGATATCTGCAACAAGCATGTTTCTATCATAAGCAACAAATGCTTTCTTTAATTCTGCAGATTTTGTAAATTTGAAAAGTGCTTTTGCAATTGCAAGTCTTGAAGCTTCTATTCTACTTTCTGTTCCGCCACCGCATACATCAACTGCGATATCAAAATCAAAACTTCCGAGATTTTCTTTTGCAATAACAATTGGCTCGCTTATCATTAATCTTTGAAAATGATTAAGATTAGTATACGGAATTTTATTTATTGTAACTCTGCCTGTTCCAGCTTTTATTTTTGCTTTAGCAATAGCCGACTTTCTTTTTCCTGCTGCAATTAATCCTAATATTTCCATTATGCTTTCCTGCTTAATTCTGAAACTGTGATGGCTTTTTTAAGCTCATCTTTCTTTTCAGTTAATTTAATTAATTTTTCTTTTGAGAATTCAGCAGGTATTCCTACATAAGTTTTAATCAGTCTCCAAGCAACTCTGCCTCTTCCAAGTCTATAATCTGGAAGCATTCCTCTAATAGTTCTTTTCATTATTCTATCAGGAGTTTTAGAAAAGAATGGGCCTTTTTCAGGTTTTATTGAATTCAATTGTCTTAGAAATTTAAAATCGCCGATTGTTTTTTCTGCTCTTCCGCTTATTACAGCTTTTTCAGAATTTAAAACAGCAATCTCTGTTCCTTGTAATGCATTTTTAGCAGCAAAACTTGCAACTCTTCCCATTGCTGTTCCTTCTGCGTCAATATATATTTTTGTTGTCATGTTTATGATTATCTGATTATTTCTCCTTTAATTTTATCCCCTTTCCTTAATGCGGCTAATATTGTATGATACTCGCATCCAGCTTTTTTCAATTTTTCTTCGGCTGTTTTGGAAAAAGCCAAAGCATAGATTTTCATTTTTTTATGAATATTTCCATTGTTTAAAACTTTTCCAGGCACAATAACAACGTCAGCTTTAACATCATTTAACTTCCCAACATTAACTTTTGCCTGTTTTTTTGTAGGGCATGCAATTTCCCCAGCAAGTTCAATATTCCCGCTTTTTTTTGCAAGGAAAATTGCTTCAGCTAAATAGGTATTTGTCTTCTGTGCTATTCTTTTTGTAATTGTTGTTTTACTGAGCATTTTTATTTTATTTTGAGTTTAATCCATTTAACAGCTAACATAGAAGTATATTCTACTCCCACTTAATCGCGTTAGCTTGCAGGATATATTTTACTTATTTTGATGGTTTATAAATGTTTATACAGAAGAGAATGCAAATGCTTAAAAGAGTGCTTTCTTGTTATTTAATTAGATGCGGGGGTGCCGGAGCGGTCAAACGGGCCTGACTAAGGATCAGGTGGCTTAGTGCCTGCAGGGGTTCGAATCCTCTCTCCCGCATTTAGTTTTAATTAAGAAGTATTATTTTAATATAAAATTATAGAATTCCTATTTTATCTCTTTAACTAATTCCTTAATCTCTTTGTTCAAAACTTCTATAGAATCCATAAAAATTTCCTTTGCAGGAATTTGTCCCCAAGATTCTACAAAAATAGTAAGTTCTTTTTCGCCACCTTTCTTGGATTTTTCAACAAGTTTATTGAAAGATTCGTCATCTTCTTTTTCTAAATCATCTGAATATCTGTAGAAAATCATTCCCGGAGCATGTTTTGCATGTTGTATTCCTAATCCCATTTTAGCGATAGCAACAAATTCTAATTCTTGGTCTTTATCAAGAAGTGCAATTGGCATTTTGTAAACAACTGAATTTTTAGGTGATAGCTCATCAGAATAAACTGTGCAAGGTCCACTTGCGCTTAATTTTAATTTTATTGAACATTTTCCACAGCCTTCTTCTTTTCCGCAATCGCATTGGCTAGGCAATTTTAATTTTTCATTTAGCAATGGAACCAATCCTACTCTGTGTGCAATTATCTCATCGTACAATGCAGAATCATTTTTGCTTATTTCTAAACTATCAACAGCAAGAATAGGAATATAGTTAGCGCTTCTTCTGATTGCATTAGCAACGCTTATATCCATATCTGTCTTAAAGCTAACTTTTTCGTTTGTTTTGTTTATTATCTTAATCATGTTTGTTTTGGAACAAAACGAACAGTCAGAAAATTCTTAATTTTCTGAATGGTGATTGTCTTGTTTTTATTAGTTTTATTTGTCTTTTAAAGCTTTCTCAAGGGAAAAACTCGCGAAGAAAAACCGTTAGGTTGTTCTTACACTCTTCTTCCACGTCTTCCACCTTTTTTCTTAGGTCCGCCACGTGGAGATTTAGTAATATCAAGCATACTTATGACTTTGAAGTCATCTCTGCTCAATGATTTTATTACCGCATGTGAAACAGAACTTGTAGTTAATTCTCCAGTCTGTCCTTTTATTCTAACATATAAATTTACTATTCCGTGCTCCTTAGCTTCTTCTGCAATTTTCTTTGAAGCAAACATTGCAACAGTAGGAGAAGATTTTAGTCTTGCCTGTTTTGTTGATTGTCCTCCAGAAGAACGGCATAAGGTATTTCCAGCCATGTCTGTAAGTGAAAGAATAGTATTGTTCTTTGTCGTCTGAATGAATAATATTCCGGTTCTTTCTTTTTTTGGTTTTTTATCTTCTTTAGTTTCTGTTTCTTCAGTTTCCTTTATATTTTCATCCTGGATATCTACTTCTGCCTTTTTTTCCATTTCAAGTTCTTGTGGCGCTTTTTTTGTTTCGTCTGTCATTTTATTCAGTTTTTTTCTCCGATTTTTCATGTTTAAGAGTTTTTAATAGATTTTTTTCTTCATCACTTATAACTTTTCTTGCAGGAATACTTAAATCTGTATCTATGCTATTCTCTTCTTCAATCGTTGTTAAATGTGCAGGAGAATCTATTTTATGTCCTAAAACCTTTATATGCCTATGAGTTATTAATTGTCTTGCATGCTTATAGGTTGCAGTAATTTTTTTAGCAACAACAATACTCTGAAGTCTTCGTTTGAGATAATCTTCTTTGCTCAATGCAAGAACGTCTGCAATAGAGCTAACATTAAATCCTTTCGCAGTCTGTCTTTTTACAAACTCATCCTTATCTTTATCACTCGCAGTAATAAGTGTTTTAGCAATATTTCTTATTTTTCCAATTGCAAAATCAGCTTTCCAAACTTCTCTTCTGCTTTTTAATCCATATTTTTTGATTAAATCATTTTCACTCTTGATTAGAGCGATATCATAAAGCTTTCTCGGTCGGTTGTATCTTTTATGTTTTCTTATTGGCATACTATTGTTTTCCTCCAGAAGATCCTGCGCTTGAACCTGCAGTAGGTTTTGCTTTTACTTTAACTCCAACTCCACGCTTTCTATTTGCTCTGAAGTGTGCTTTAGTAGATTGTCCTCTTGTAGGTTGTCCAGTAGCGTGTCTTAATCCCCTGAAAGATCTTATTTTCTTTAATCTCTTAATATCCAGTTCTTCAGATAAGTCTAAATCATTTCCAAGCATATGGCTGTCTTTTCCAGTTGTGAAATCATTTCTTCTGTTCAATAGGAATTTTGGAAATTTTCCAGCTTTTAAGAATTCTTCAATTTTAAGAATTTCGTCTTTGCTCAAACTTTCAATTTTTCTTTTTTTATCTAATTTCATTAAAATACAGGTAGCATTTGAAATAGCCCATGAAACGCCCTTTATTCTTGTTAATCCGGTATAAACATTTCTGTCTCCAGGAACATCTGTTTGTAAAATTCTAACAATCTTCCCAGTAATAACTTCTCTGCTTACGATTGATTTTTTCTTTTCTTCCTGCTTCGGCTTCTCTGCCTTCTGTTCTTTCTTTACTTCTGGTTTTTTTGTTTCTGCTGCCATGTTTGTTTTGTTAAAAACGAAGAGTCAGAAAATTCTTAATTTTCTGAATGTTGTTTTTGTTTATTTCATTTAACCTATAAATAGGTGGTGTCTTTCTTCTCCATTTAGTTCTTCCATTATCCTTTTAACTATTGCGGTTCTCGGATCAGGTAGATTTGAAACCCTATTTTTCAAATCTTCAAGGCTTTCGAAAGGTTTTTTCTCTCTTTCGTCAAGTATTGCTTTTGTATGTTTTTTTCCAAATCCAGGAATTAACTCAAGCTGATGAAGTCTTGTATTTATCGGTTGAGCATTATTGAAAAAATCAACGAATTTTTTCTCGTCGGCTTTTATCTGCTTTTCGATGTATTCTTCAACAAACTTTTTGCCAGTTTCACTGATTTTGTTTGGTGTAAGTTTACCAAGAATATAGTATACTTTGTCCCGCTTACCCTCTCCAATGTATACTTCTTCTCCTGTTTCAAGCTTTAATCCTCTCCTAGGAACTAATTCCAAGAGAGTAAAATTTTTAGTCCCGATAGCCTGGGCTATTGGCATCATTTTCTTTTCGAGCGGATAGCCGTATGGCAAAAAATCTATTATTATCGCTTTTTCTTCTCGTTCTATCATTTTGTCTAATTGTTTTTAATTGCATCGAGTATTTTACTTGTTTCATCTGCATCTAAGCTGATTTCAGTGAAAATTTTATTGAGTTCAACGGCGTTTTCAGGACATACATCCACAATTTTTACTATATCAATTTGTCTTAATTTCATCAGATTTAAACTTTCCAGTTTTTCTTTTAATTTTTTAGATTCTTTTTCATCTAATTTTGCAAACTTTTTTATGAAAGTTTTTATATCTTTATTTCTGTCATTTTCTTTTAAACCCTCAAGTATTTCTTTTGCTTCATTCATCGTCAAACAAGTTCTTTCTTTTATCATTTTATTCTTATCAGGTGTATGGGTTTAAGTATATGAACTTTTTCTGCATTTCCTTCATTTATTCTAACTAAGTATGCTGCGCCCTTTTGTCCGATTACAACTCCACATTTTCCCTGAATTCTTACTGGGAATTTAGGTTCCATGGAATGCTCTCGAACAATTGCAACTTTATCGCCATCTTTTAATTCTTTAAAGTATTGACTAAGTTTTAATTTTCCGTGTGTTTTTGCTGCTTTTCGTTTAATCATGTTTGTTTTTGTGAATAGGGTGAGTTTATTACTATTTTTTTAGATTAAGGGCGTTTAAAAAGGTTACTGATTATTGTAATTAGCTTATTTTAACGAGAATTCTTGGTTTTACTTGATATTTCCTTGTTCTAAATTGCCAGTCTCTTTAGCATCATCCATATTGGATTCTATTGCCTGATACATTTTCAAACCCCAAACTTTTACGCCACAGGGCTTGCAAACTGAAAGAGCTTTACCAAGTGGAATTTCACCTTTGCAATAAATACATTTGTCGGGCATGTTTGTTTTTTAATGAAAAACGAACAATCAGGAAATAATTAATTTTCTGAATTTTTTCTCGTCTCTCTTTTTAACTTATTTTGTTTGTCAATTCTTATTTATAAACATTTGTATAATCTTGTGGATGGAAGAAATTTTAGAAAAATAATGAAAAATAGGGCTAAAACAAATTAAAAAAGTCCGATAGTAAGTTTTAAAAAGCTATTTTATGAGGTATTATTATGATAATTCCAATTCGTTGTATGTCCTGTGGAAAACCAATCGCACATCTCTGGGAAGAATTTAAGAATCGTGTTGAAAAGAAAGGCGAAGACGCCGGCAAGGTTCTTGATGAGCTTGGTTTAGACAGATATTGCTGCAGAGCAATGTTTCTCGGACAAGAAGATACTCTAGAGTTAGTTAACAAATTCAAGAAATTCTAAATTTTATTATTCATTCAAAAACTTATTCTCAAATTCTACCAATAATTTGTTCATATATTCTTTTCCAGTTTTTGTTTTGAAAAGCGGAACTCTTCTTTTTTTAAAATTGTCTATATATCTCTTAAGGTCTTCTTTTGTGAATCTGCTTCCTTCAACAGAAGGGTCTAATCCTGAAATACTATCGGCTTCAATCATCATTGTCTCATTTTTTGTTTTTATATTATCGAGTTCGTCATGAACCTTTACTAAATGGCATATTTCAGTGATTTCTTCTTCAGAATAATCTCCAATCTCCTCCAGAATATTTTTTGCTAAAATACTTCCTTCTTCTCCATGGAACTTTTTTCTAGCAATTCTTTCATCGAGAGAATAGCCTTCTTTCAGGTTATAGCCAATATCATGCAGATATATGGCCGTAATGAGAATTTTTGGATTTCCTGTTTCTTTTTTCAGAAGTTTTTTCATCCATTCAGCAGCATTAATTGTATGGCTTAAACTCCATGAATCATTTTTAAAAAAAGGTTTTATTTTCTCCTTTAATTTTTCTTCATCCATTAGAATACTCAACCCATTTTATTTTAAATAGTCTCTCTTACAAAATTCTAACTTCGAAAGCCTTAAAAACCCTGAATTTCTCATAAGTTTGAAACGGCCATAGTAAGCTGGTCACACCTGTTCCCATTCCGAACACAGAAGTTAAGCAGTTTACGTTTCCGGCATTAGTCTCCTAACCGAGGTCAAACCGGAAAGCTGTTTTACCTATTTTTTATTTTGGTGTTGGTCGAGTAATTTCACGAGCATAATCCCTAAAAAAGCGAGTGAGGTTGCGAGTAAGAGAATCACCTTAGAATTCTAATATATCAAAATGTCACAAACAACATTAAGAATTGGCGGAATAGAAGATTTAGACTACTTAAGGGAAACTTTAATTAAATTTAGCACAGAGCCAATTAGAGGAAGAACTATTAAAAGATTTAGGGGCGCTATGATTGCATTAGAAGAAACAATTACTCCGGATTTAGCAGAACTATATTTTAAGCTATTTGGTAGTGCGCCGCTCTTCGGAAGAAAAAATCTACAGGGTCTAAACTTCAGTCATTATATTAATGAAAGGAAGCATCAAGCGTTAACTATTGTTGGAAAAGTTCATGAACGCAGAATAGGATTTTGGGGAGTACCACGAGTTTCAGATTATGATATTCACGCAGAATTAGTGCAATCTTTACAATCAGGAAAATTAAAAGTTCTTGAATCTATTCTGGCGGATATAAAACCTCTAATTGAAAGAGCAGCACATGATTTTAAGAGAGATTGTTTAGAAAATGAATTAAATCCACATTCAAGTCGAGTTCATATTTTTCAGGATACTCTTGCTCAGGCATATGTTTTGGCTATTCCCGGAAGAACAGAACAAGAAATCTATAATCTGGCCTATCTTACTTTTTGCAGTCATGCTTTTGATGATGCAGTAGAAAATGCCGAAGATTTGGATAAATACTTGCCGTTCAAAGCTCAGGCAATTAAAGAGATGACTCTGAAAGTTAGTAGCAAAGCTGCAAATTCTTTAATTGAATCAATGGTTCACGGCGCGTTAATTCAACAGGCAAAAACGAGAAGAGAACAAGAAGTAAGAACCTTGAAGTATAGAGAACATATTCTGTCAAGAGTTAGCAATGCTCCATTAAAAAGAGATTTAGAACAACTGCATCCTGTTTTGCTCGCTCAATCGACTCATGCTGAAATGGCTGCCTTTTTCGGGTTAGAAAGTGATACTCCTAATTTTTATGATTTAGGTGCGATAGCCAGCGTTTATTTTGCACCAGCTCTATATTACCACGATGTGGCTGAAGAAAAAGAGCACGAAAATTCAAAGATGTTATTCGGAAGAGAGCTTTGCAAGCGAAATTGGGTTGGATTAAGTTCTGGACAAATAAAAGATAGTGAAATGGTAAAGCTTATTGATTTGTTTGATAGAAATATAGCAGTAATTCCTGATGTAAGAGCAGAGTTGCACTACAAACAAAGAAGATTAGTTTATGAAGCAACTAAGACTAATCTCCCAACATTAATTAGTGAAAGATACGCACAGAGTTTGGATAAATGTTCCTAAATCAATAACTTTTAATAACCTCATTTTCTTGTTAGAATTATGCGAAGGTACCGAAGCGGTCAAACGGGAGAGACTCAAAATCTCTTGGCTTAGTGCCTTCTTAGGTTCGAATCCTAACCTTCGCATAAACTTCCCTAATTACAATCCCGTTTAGCTAAATTTATAAGCTACTATTCTTTCTCTTTTCAATGAAGAAGATCGTTATAGAATGGCTGTTGAAATTTGCTAGAGATTTTAAAGAAAATGGAACTAACTGGCATCATCACTTTTTGACTCCTAAGTGTTATCTAAATAAAAGTGGTAAATTTCAAATAATCCTAGAAAATGAAGATACAGGAGAGGTTTATTATTCTGAGTTTCAAAGTAGACCTATGGATAAATTAGAACAGCTAGAAAAATTATTCTTCAATCATTAGCCTACTAAACTATTCGCCCTCGCTCACTTACAACAATCCGACAATTCTTAACTCTCTTGAAATATGCTATTTTAATTGCAAGACTTTTAAACTAAGCTATTGGAATTAATAATGCGTCAATAAGTTTATCAACAAAAACCTTTAAATATTCCAGATAACTATTAGAGATATGAAAAACAAAATGAAAGGGATGTTGTTTAGAATACCCTCTATGATTATGATGTTAATTGTAGTAATAGGTTCTTTTTATGTTAAAATGAGTGCCATTCTAATTAATGGCAGAGAAATATCTTGGGCTACTCCAATAACTATCTTAATAATTTTTGTGCTTTTTGTTATCGGCGAATATTATAGTATGAAATCTGACCATAGTATGTTTTAATCTGTTAAAAATCTTTAAAATTTATGCCTGAACAAGACTGAATGAACAAGCCCTTCTTTTTCTGATATTACTACTTAAAATTTTCCAAAGAAATTATCTATCCTTAGGTGGTTTGGAAAATTTGTTTTAATAATTAATTGGATAACTGGGTTTTTGTTTTAAAAAGTAAGTTGTTTTAGTTTAGAAATTCAATAGTTTTTTATATGGAAAACAAAGGTTTGTTTTATAGTTACTTTGTTATTCCAGATAAAAGAACTTCGAGTAAACAGAATAAACGAAGTTTTTTATACACTCTTTCTTTAAGAATTTTATCTGCGCCCGTAGCTCAGTCCGGAATCAGAGCACCTCCATCCTAAGGAGGGGGTCGAAGGTTCAAATCCTTCCGGGCGCGTTATCTTGCAGAACAATAACCTTTAAAATAGCATAATTTATAATCTTATTAAGCGCTGGTAGTATAACGGTTAGTATGAGAGATTTCCAATCTCTGGATCCGCGTTCGATTCGCGGCCGGCGCATTGAGTTAAAATGGAACAAAAAACAGAATTTAAAAAAGAGCATAATGAGAAGAGTTGGTTTGATAAATACTACAAATTGATGTTAATTATTCCACTTATAATCATTCTTCTTTCAATGCTTTATGTTTACAATTTTTATTCACAAACAGGAGAAATTTTTAAAAGAGATGTAAGTTTATCCGGAGGAACAACTATAACTCTTCAGAACGAACAAGGCAATATAGATATTGGGGGCTTAGAAAAACAATTACTAGTAGAATATACGGACCTTAGTTTTAGAAAACTCACAGATATAAGAACCGGAGAAGCAATAGCAGTTATTATTGAATCTTCCAGTCAGCCCGAACCTCTTCGAAAGAGCATAGAAGAGATTGTAGGTTATAATTTAGATGATAAAAATTCAAGCACGGAATTTACTGGTTCGGGTTTAAGTGATAATTTTTACAGACAGTTAATGCTCGCATTAGCAATGTCTTTTGTATTGATGTCAATAGTTATTTTTATTTTGTTTAGAACTATGATTCCAAGTCTTGCAATCATTCTCGCGGCTTTTGGCGATATAGTAATTCCATTAGCAATTGTTGATTATTTTGGAATAAAACTTTCTGCCGCAGGTATTGCTGCATTCTTAATGCTTATTGGTTATTGTGTAGACACAAACATTCTTCTTACAACTCGTGCAATAAAAACTCGAGAAGGTAAAGTGAATTCAAGAATCTCTGGAGCCTTTAGAACAGGAATCATAATGAATATTTCTGCTCTTTGCGCAGTTCTTCCAGCATTCTTTTTAATAACCGGACTGCCCGATTCATTTAGACAGATATTTTTAATTTTAGCCTTAGGTTTAACTGCAGATATACTTAACACGTGGCTAACTAATGTTTCCATAATTAAATGGTATTGTGACAAAAAAGGAATAGAATAAATGAAATTAAACTGGAAGATTTGGGTTTTAATAATCGCGCTTGTAGTATCGGTTTTATTTATTGCTCCCTGGTCTGTGTTTGAAAAAGGAGTTGTTATAAAGAGCATTGACAAAAATTCAACAGAATCTTTTTCTGGTTTAAAATCTGGAATGATAATTACTGGAATTAATACTTATACAATAAACAATTTAGAGGATTATTCTGTCGCAGTCTCAGAAATATTTTCAAATACCACTTCGCAGCTAAAGGTAACTGTAAAAACAAAGGACGGTTCTTTTATTCTACTGATGAATCAGCCGTTTAAAATGGTTGTTGGGGCAATTCCAAGTTCTAAAATAAAAACCGGCTTGGATTTGAGCGGTGGCGCTCGAGCTTTAGTCAGGCCCGTTAATGTAACTCTTTCAGATTCAGAAATGGCAGATTTAGTTTCTGTTACAAGTGAAAGATTTAATATTTATGGATTGAAAGATATAACAATTAAGCCAGTAAAAGATTTACAGGGCATAAACTATCTTCTTATTGAGATTGCAGGAGCAACACCAACAGATTTAGAGGATTTAGTGGGCCAGCAAGGAAAATTTGAAGGTAAAATAGGAAATCAGACTGTTTTCGTTGGAGGAAAAGATATTTCTCATGTAGAACGTTCAGGCCAGCAAGCAGGAATTGAAAGTTGTCAAACTGCGCAAGATAACAGTGAGTATTGTAGATTTAGTTTTCCGATAACTTTAACTGAAGAAGCTGCAAAGAGACAGGCAGATATAACAAGTAAACTTGGAATAAGTCAGGAAGATCCGCAATATCTTTCTGAAAAATTAGACTTGTATATAGATGGTAATCTTATGGATTCATTGTTTATTTCTAAGGATCTTAAGGGCCAGGTAACAACAAAAATATCTATAAGCGGTTCAGGAGCAGGAGCGACAAGAAATGATGCAATAGTTGCTGCAGAGCAGAGCATGAAAAAACTTCAGACAGTTCTCATTACAGGAAGCCTTCCATATAAATTAGAAATAGTAAAATTAGATACTATTTCTCCAAATCTTGGAAAAGAGTTTACTAAGAATCTTATAATTCTTGCACTAACTGTTTTTGCAATTATTTCAATCGTTCTTTTTATTAAGTATAGAAAGTTAAAAATAACTGCTGCAGTAGTTCTTACTATGTTTTCTGAAGCATTCATTACTTTGGGAATTGCTGCATTGATAAATTGGAATCTTGATGCTGCTTCTATTGCAGGAATAATTGCTGGAATGGGAACGGGCGTTAATGACCAAATAGTTATTATTGATGAATCAGTTTCAAATGCTCATATTAGTCTAAAAGAAAGAATAAAACGCGCTTTTTTCATAATTATAGGAGCATTCTTCACAATAATTGCAGCTATGATCCCTCTTTTTTGGGCAGGAGCAGGAATGTTAAAGGGATTTGCATTAACAACAATTTTAAGCGTAATGGCAGGAATTCTTATAACTCGTCCTGCATTCGCAGAAATCTTAAAAAAAATTCAAGGAGATTAACATGTTTCCAAGGACACATATTATTTGGGGTTTTCTTTTTTCTTTGATTTTATATTTATTCTTTCCATCAAGTATAGGTTTAATTGGCGCATCGATTATTTTTCTATCTTCGTTTTTGATAGATATTGATCATTATCTCTATTATGTTTATAAAACAAGGAATTGGAGTATTGGAAAGTCTATTCTGTGGTATTTTAAAAACAAAGAAAAATTTAAAATAATGACAGGTAAACAAAAGGAAAGAATTTACACCGGTTTATGTTTTCTTCATGGTGCAGAAGCCCTACTCATTCTTTTTGTTTTTGCATTAATTCCAAATCCATTTTCTCTTTTTGCAATATTCATTGCTATAGGATTTATATTTCATTTAATGCTCGATGCAATAGACTTATATATTAGAAATTTTACATTTGATAAGGTGATATCCTTCATCTATTCAGTTAAAAATGCAAAAGATAAAACTCTTTTGCAAGATTTAAAATAATGGAAGAGCTAAAAAAACACGAACATTCTGAACATCAAGAAATTAAAAAAGATAAAACTATAGTTGATAAAATTATAGATTTTGTTTTTTCAAGTGATGAGAGAAAATGGCTTCTGCTCATTTTTATTTTAGGAGTAGTTTTAAGATTTCTTGTTGCAAACAATATTTCTCTTCTTGGAGATGAAGCAGTTCATGGTCCGCATACTATAGGTTTTTTGAGTTCAGGATTAATCAGCACATTTGCCCATTCTCCTCTTTGGCTTGCCTTAACAGATTTTTGTTTTAAGTTTCTGGAAATTACTATTTTCTCAGTAAGATTTCTTTCCTTCTTTTATGGCTCTCTTTCAATACTATTAGTTTTTCTTATAACTAAAAAGATTTTCAATAAAAAAGCAGCATTGCTTTCAGCATTCTTGCTTTCAGTTTCATTTTTTACAATAAGATATACACTCATAGAGATGGATTTATCGGCATTGTTTTTCTTGCTTTTTGCAGCATATAGTTTTATTTTATCGATGGAAGATAAAAAGTTTCCATGGCTCGCGGCAGTTTGTATAGGCTTAGCTGCACTGATAAAAACCTTGTCCTTATTCTTCGTTCCGGCGTTTATAATTGCTTTTTTCCTTTTTACTAAAAAAGAGGATAATAAAACAAAAAAACAGCACATAACAAAAATAGTAATAAATGTCGTGCTCTTCGGATTAATTATTCTTGCAATATTTTCTCCGATAATTATGCACAATTATTATTGGTGTCAAGACCAAGGAATGGTAGATGTTTATTTTGCAAAATATTTTAAGGATTTTAAAAATACAACGGGTTTTCCCCAATGTCTTGATTTAGATAAGGCTCAGGCAGCATATGGCATGCAACAAGGTTATGAAACTACATTTGAACACTCCAGATTCTTAGAAGGGACAATAACTATGAGCAAGGCTACTTTTGATTTAGATCCGATTTTAGTTATTCTGGGACTACTGGGAATTTTTTTAACCTACTCCTTAAAGGATAAAAGAAAATATTGGTGGTTTTTAATTTTGTTTAATATATTCGGTTTTGTATTTTTGATACTTTCTGATTGGCTTGCAACTCATTTTACTACGATGATTCCTGTATTTTGCATATTTGGAGGTATATTTCTTGAAAAAGCATCAAATGATATCTCGAAAAAATTTAGTATTGAGTCAAAAACAATTTTAGCTATAGCAATAATTTTAATTATGCTATTTCAATTATTTTTGCTTTGGCCACATTTAACTTCTACATGCGCGATGACACAAATGAGGGGGTATGCTATAGACCATATGGATAAAAATTCAATTGTAATAACTGATGCAAGAATTTATACCGGCAGAGTAGCTCTTCTTTTTAGTGATTTCCATTATTTAGATGCCTCACTATTTTCTTCTCTAATGGAGGCTAATCAAGATTCTACAAATCAAGTTCAGGTTAAACTATATTATTTAGAATGCGCTTCAGATGATTGCGGTTGGGGAACTATGGGCAATAATCCTGGTTTGAATGAATCTATGGAGCAGTTTACTTCTAATTTTGCCCAAACTCCCGTAATGAAAACTATATTTGGCGGTGGTGGCTATGATGAAGCAACAGGCAAACCCTATTTCAGAGTTTATCAAACTATAATAAACCTTAATCCGGAATTAATTCCACTCGTGGATTCAACCCATAATTGGTGGTATTATCCCGTCAACTATAAGCCAAAAAGCCAAATCTTTGATAACTATGCTGTTAAACCTGGATTTGATAGCCTCACCTATCAATTAATGAAACTCATTATATGGGCATCAATAGTAGCAGCAATTATTCTCGCGTTTGCTCCGATTTATTATCTCATTAAAGAAAGAAACTAAAGTAAATGTTAGGTGTCAATCTTAATTCCTTAC
>JBBSYA010000024.1:0-3007 GCA_038045485.1 Nanobdellota archaeon | reverse complement strand
CTTAATAGTAAATAAAAGCTTATATAGTCTTTTTTGTAGAATTTAAAATGAGAGTATTACTAATTGTTCCACCAAATAGTCAGGAAGAAAGATACGGGAAATTCTCAGAAATTGGAACTCTTTACCCCCCACTTGGGCTGGCTTATGTTGCAGCAGTAGCAGAATCAGAAGCAGAAGTAAGAGTCTTAGATTCAGAAGCAATGAATTATTCTTATTCAGATATAGAAAAAATAACTCGTGAATTTAATCCAGATGTAGTCGGTATGCAATGTTATTGTACAACTATAACTCGATGTTACAAGGTAGCAGAATTAATAAAAAAATTTGATTCCAAAATAAAAGTTGTTCTTGGCGGAGCGCAGTTAACTCTAGAAAAAGAAGAAACTATGAAAAATAAGAATATAGATTTCGGAATTTATGGAGAAGGTGAATTTGTCTTTCGAAATTTGTTAAGGGAGTTAAAACAATCCGAGAAAAAACAGAATTTTAAAAAGATTCAGGGATTAATTTGGAAAAATAAAAATAAAATAATTATTAATCCTAAACAAGAATTGATAACTAATCTTGACAAACTTCCACTTCCTGCACGTCATCTTTTTCCTATGGATAAATATCATTCTTCTGCTAATCTTCGCGGTAAGAAGACTCTTAATCTTATGACTTCAAGAGGATGCCCGTTTAATTGCGCCTATTGTGCTGGAAGTTTAATTTTTGGAAAAACTCACAGATATCATGGAACTGACAGAGTAATAGAAGAACTTATTGAGCTTAGAGATAAATATCATGCAGATAGTATTCAGTTTTTTGACGAAACTTTTACTGCCAACCGGCCAAGGGTTATCGAACTTTGTAATAAAATGATTGAGCGAAAATTGAATATAGAGTGGTCTTGTTTTACTAGAGTTAATTTAGTCGACTTAGAACTTCTTAAAAAAATGAAAGCAGCAGGATGCTATCTTATTTTTTTCGGCTATGAATCTGGAAATCAAAGATTGCTTAATCTTATTCGAAAAGGAATAACTTTAGAACAATCAAGAAATGCAACAAAATGGTGTAATGAAGCAGGAATTGAAACTTGGGGTTCCTTTATGATTGATTTACCTACTGAAACTAAAGAAGAATCTGAGCAAACAATAAAATTTGCCTTAGAAATCAACCCCACTTTTGTTCAATTCCCAATAACAACGCCTTTTCCGGGAACAGATTTATATCAGCTTTGCAAAGATAATGGGAAAATACTCACAGACAACTTAGATGAGTATACTGCCTGGGATGTAGTTTATGTCTCGACTGGCAGAACTATTCAAGATATTAAAAATACTGTAAAAAAAGCTTATCGGAGCTTTTATCTTCGTCCATCCTATATGATTAAAAGATTTAAAAGTGTGATGAAACTTCCAATAAATAAGATAATAAATTTATTAGGCAGCGCAATGTATGCATTTTTTAAATAACATGAAATTAACAAAAGCAAATCCGAAAGTATCAGTATTAATTCCTGTTTATAATGAAAAAAGCACAATACTCGAGATTATAAGACAAGTTAAAGCTGTTCCATTAAATAAAGAAATAATAATCATTGATGATTTTTCAAAAGACGGAACTCGGGAAATTTTAAGAAATATTAGGGACAAAGAGGTTAGAGTTTTATTTCATGATAAGAATTATGGTAAGGGTCATGCCATAAGAACAGGAATAAAAGCAATAACTGGCGATATCATTATTATTCAGGATGCAGATTTAGAATATGAACCTCAAGATTATCCAAAACTTATTCAGCCAATTATAGAAGGAAAAACAAAAGTCGTTTACGGAACGAGATTTCCAAGAATAAAGGAAAAATTTTTTCCTTTCTTTCATTATTTTAGTCTTTCAAATCCTTATTATGCCGCGAATAAAATTTTAACTATAACCGCTAATCTGCTATATTTTGCCAATATTACTGACGAGCCAACTTGTTATAAGGTTTTTTCTTCAGATGTGCTAAAAAAAATAAATCTAAAATGCGAGAAATTTGAGTTTTGTCCGGAGGTTACAGCAAAAGTTAAAAAAGCAGGATATAATATTTATGAAGTGCCGATTGCATACCATCCAAGGAGTGTTAAGGAAGGAAAAAAAATAAAGCTCAAGGACGCATTTGACGCTTTTTGGACACTAATTAAATATCGGTTCAACGATTAACAATAAATAATAAAATGGGAAAATTTGATCACTTCATACAAGACAGAATACTAAGAAAGATAAGATTAAGAGCGATTATAAAAGTTTTAAGCAGGTTACCTGCAGGCACAATTCTCGATATGGGCTGTATGGATGACTATCTTCTTAAAAGACTTCCAAAGAAATTTGATTATTATGGAATTGATGATAATCCTTTATGTAAAAATTCAAAAATTTTTAAAATGCGCGTAGAAGACCTCCCTAAAAATAAAAAATATGACATTGTTATGGCTACAGAAGTTCTCGAGCATATAGATAATCCTGTAGAAGGCATGAAAAAACTTAAGGAACTTTCAAAACGATTTATTCTTGTTTCTGTTCCAAACGAGCCATTTTTTTCAATATTTCGTTTGTTTTATCCTGCAAAAGAGCATCTCTGGACAATTTTTCCGCATGCACTTGAAAAACATCTTGGAAAGCCTGTTTTCAAAACCCGAGCGTGTTTTAATAGAACCTATATTGCTCTTTGGGACTTGAAAAGAAGAGCATAAATCTTTAAAAATACTCATAATTACTATAAAAGATGAAAAAATTCCTATTAATGAATATGCCTTCGACAATCGGCGTTTACAAAGGCAAGGATTCTGCTCTCAAGGGCATAATTGCTCCGCGTCCAATGGTTTCTATGGCTGAACTTGCAGGAAGCGTATTAGCAGCTGGCGCAGATTGCAAGATATTAGAACTGCAGGTTTCAGAAAAACCTTTCGAAGAAATTGAAACTACAATAAAAAGTTATCAGCCAGATTATGTTGGATTGACATTTACAACTCTTCTTTTTGAAGAAGCC
>JBBSYA010000023.1:0-4100 GCA_038045485.1 Nanobdellota archaeon | reverse complement strand
GCCCGGATTCGAACCGGGGTCTCAACCTCCAAAGGGTCGAATACTTGACCACTGTACTACAGGGCTTTAAAATACATTTTTATCTTATTCAAATGCTTAGAATTGCTAAACCCAATCAATTTATAAAACTTTTCTATTTCACTTTTTCGCGTTATTACATATTTTCGATTATCAATAATTTTAGAGACTCCTATTCCAAGAGAAAGGAGAGCTTTTTGAGCATCTCTAAGAAGAGTATTATCGTGGTTAGTAAATCCAATTTGAAAACTATTCTGATTAGTCAACTTGTAAAAACAACCATCAGTATCATGCAAACCCCTAAGACAAGCAGCTAAAAATTTTGGATTCTCGTTTATCCAACCAGGAATTGTAGATTGATTTCTTATTTTATCTCCAGCCATAAATCCTTCTTTTTCAAAGAAATCTACAATATTTCTGCCATCTGCAGCAATTGTCAGAGCATTTGAAATTTTAGAAGCCGATACTCTAACCTTGACTTCGAATAATTTCTCAATAAGCGGTTTAACATAATTTAATAAATAATCCTTATCTAAAATAGAATGACCCACTATTGTAATATGATAAACTCCAATTTTATATGCTTTTGTCTTTTCAATATGTCCATCCCCTAAAAGAATCCCCCATAATTCTGCTAAATCTTCATTTTTATTTGGAATTTTTATATTCTTAAGATTACCCGGAGATAGTTTCCCTCCCTTGATTTTCCCCCAACCTTCTTCTAATTTCTTAACAATAAATCGTCGATAATCTGAACTTAATTTTAATCTATTAAAAATTGACTCCTCAATTAAAGTTTCTTCATAGTGAAAACTATTCAATTTAGAAAATTTTATTCCTAATGTCCTAGCTAATTCATTCCAAGAAAGATTTAATTTTTCTTTTTCTCGTTCAATTAATTCCTTTTGTTTGCCTTCTTGGAGCCAGATTCTCATAATATCTTACCAATTTCATAGTTTATATTCTTTCCTTACCACTGCACGATGAAAAAATAGACTAAAACAATTAACTTTAAAAACATCAAAAATGGTAGAATATAGCAAAGGATGCTCGGGGCTATTTCACGTCGCACCTTTGCTATCTGGAAAACGATAATAAACTTTTAAAAAATCGTTTTCCATAAAGTAGGAAAATAAAATGGCAAAAAAAACACAAAATACAATGCAAAAACCAGTATGGCTTAAATATACTGAGGCAGAAGTAAAAGAAATTATCCTTAAAATAATTGAAAAATCTCCAGAATTAACTGCTGAAAAAATAGGATTAGTTCTAAGAGACAATTATGGTATACCTAAAGTAGGAATATACGGATTAAAGATAAGCGAAGTTCTAAAAGAAGCTGGAAAATACAAATTTCCGGATAAAGAAAACCTTCAATCTAAGACTGCAAAATTAGAAAAACATCTAATTAAAAATATTCATGACCAGAAAACAAAGAGATCTCTAATAATTACTAAGGCTAAGCTAAAAAAGGTTAACGAATATTTAGCACAATAAAAACCCCCTCATTAGACCTTAGTAAAAGAGGAATAATGTTAGAATATATACAAAACTTTGCTAAAGAATTTTTAGAAAAAACTGAAAAGAAAGACATTCTTATTATAAGCCATTTTGATACTGATGGTATAACCTCTGCAGCAATTCTTGGAAAAACCCTTAAAAAACTCGATAGAAATTTTTCTTTTAAAATTGTTAAAAGTCTTGATAAAGAAACTATTGAAAATCTTTCTAAAACTAAGACTCTTGTATTCTTAGACTTGGGTTCAAGCAATATTAAGGATATTTCTGATCTAAAAAATAATATTTTCATAATAGATCATCACGAAATCACCATGAACTTCACACTTCCAGAAAATGTCAAAATAATAAATCCTCATCTTTACGCTAAGGAAGAGCTTTCTGGAAGTTGTTTAACCTATTTAGTATCCCGAGAATTAGTAAAAAAAGACTCTGCTTCTGCAAATCTTGCAGTTATTGGAATGGTTGGAGATATTATGGAGAAAAAAGTCGGCCCTATGACTTCAACAATTTTAGGAGATGCCGATATAACTATTAAAAAAGGCATTTTACTCTATCCTTCTACACGTCCATTAAACAAAGCCTTAGAGTATTGTTCAAACCCCTATATCCCTGGAGTAACTGGTGATGCTGTAGGAGCTTCAAATGTTCTAAGAGAGGCAGGAATAGAATTCAACAAAAAGGGCTACAAGGCATTAATCGAATTAAATGAAGATGAAATGGAAAAGCTTGTTACTGCTATCGCCTTAAGAATGCCGGATCATGAAAAAATGTCTGAATTTTTAGGAAATCTTTTTCTTGTTAAGTTTTTCAATAAATTAGAAGACGCTCGAGAACTTTCTGCGCTAATTAATGCTTGCAGCAGAATGGGCGATTCAAATACTGCTCTTCTTCTTTGCATGGGAAATGAAACTGCAAGAAAAAATGCAGAGGCAATTTATATTAAATATAAACAAAATCTTATCGAAGCACTTAAACATATGAATACTCATCCAAAAATAGAAGGCAAACAATACGTTATCATGAATGCTAAAGATAAAATCCAAGATACAATTATCGGAACAGTAGCAAGCATCATGTCTATGTCTGCACTATACAAAGAAGGAACAGTAGTTATAACAATGGCATATAATCAAGATAAAATAAAAGTTTCTTCACGTATTTGCGGTAGAGATAAAAAAGATGAAAATTCCAAAAATCTAAAACAAATTATGGATGAAATTACAGAATTAATTGGTGGAGAATCTGGCGGCCATAAGTTTGCCGCAGGTTGTGTAATCGGCAAAGATAAAGAAGAGGCATTCATAGAGCTGGTTAAAAAGAAATTAGATTATGAAGTTGTGAAAATATAATCAAAATTAATTCAAAACTTCTACTAATCTTGCCTTAAGCTCGGCTTTTCCACCCTTAGGCTTAGCTATAACTGCACCGCAAATAAGGCATTTAACTTCTGTTGTTGCGCCTTCGAACATTATCTGTTCGTTTTTGCATGCTTGACATCTTACTTTAATGAATCGTTTTCGTGGCATTTTGTATAAAAACTTGGAGTTTCGAGCATTTTTAAACCTTGTCTTTAATACTAATATTTAAAAGCCGCCCAAACCCTATTTTTATATGGCTCAACCAAAACTCGAATTAGGACAGTTAGTTCTATGTACTGTAAGAAAAATCGATGGTACAACCGTATTCGTAACAATAGATGAGTACGGCATTGATGGAACACTAACATTCATGGAAATAGCTCCAGGAAGAATCAGAAACATAAGAGAATATGCTTTTCCAGGTAAAAAAATAGTTTGTAAAGTTCTTCAAATAAAACCTAATCATGTAGAGCTTTCTTTTAGAAGAGTAAAAACAAATGAGAGAAATGAGTTCAATGATAAATTCAAAAGAGAAAAAAGTTATTCTGCAATGCTTAGAACAATTTTGGGAGATAAAAAACCAGAGGAATTGATAACAAAAATAAAATCTGGTGAACCTTCGCTTGTAGATTATATTGATTATGCAAAAGAAAATCCAGCTGTTCTTGAAAAATATCTCTCAAAAGAAGATGCTCAAAAAATTATTGCAGTTCTAAAAGAGAAAAAAACAAAAGAAAAGGAAGTATCCCAAAGATTTTCACTTTCAAGCAAGGCTTCAGACGGCGTAGTTAAAATAAAGAGTCTAATTCAGTCATCCCAAAAAGAAGCTGGATTAAATGAAGCTAATTCTGAAATAACCTATCTTGCAGCAGGAAGATATATGATTCGTTCTAAAGCCAGCGATTTAAAGCAGGCAGATACAAAAGTGAGAAAAATGTTTGAAATTCTTGAAAAAACAGCGAAAAAGAATTCCTGTATTTTTAATGAAGAGAAATAAAACTACTTATGCCCTCGCGAAGATTTGAACTCCGGTCATCTCCTCCGCAAGGAGACATTCTATCCAGGCTGAACTACAAGGGCAAGCTTGATTTAATGATTATATTTGACTTTATAAAACTTTAAAAGCGAGCACTATTTGTTTGTTTTATGGTGTTAAATTTTGTAAAAGAAGCTATTCAAACTGCAGAAAGTTCTGATGTTGAA
>JBBSYA010000022.1:0-17862 GCA_038045485.1 Nanobdellota archaeon | reverse complement strand
TATTGCAGGATTGCCTTTTTTTATGAGTCTTTTAGTTGAATCTAAAAAAGAAGCAGATATAGAACATATGTTTCTTGAATTTTCCCGTGATTTAGTTGAAGGCGTAAAATCTGGAACACCCATTAGTAAGAGTATAATTAATACTCGAAATAAAGACTATGGAAGTCTAAATCCCTATATTGAAAAACTTGCTAATCAAATAGCTTTAGGGATTCCTGTAAAAGATTCTTTAGATACCTTCGCTAAGGATATTAAAAGTCCGGTTATAAGCCGAGCAATAAGTCTTATCAGAGAGGCAGAAGTTTCAGGAGGTAGAATTGAGTCTATTCTTGAATCTGTCGCTTTTTCCATTTCACAAATAGAAAAATTGAAAAAAGAAAGAAAAGCAGCAATTTATAATTTAACCGTTCAAGGTTATATAATCTTCTTCATATTTATTTTAATAATGCTTGTAATGCAATTTAAGATTATTCCGATTGTTTCTGGACTTAACTTAGGTGGAGCAGGCGGAACTACTGAAAATCCTCTTGCAGGAGTTGTTGGAGGTACGGGTTCTGGTCCAAAACTTGATGCAGAAGCTTTAGCCTTACCCTTCTTGCTATTATTGCTTACGCAGGGATTTTTTGCAGGACTCGTAATAGGAAAAATTTCAGAAGGGACTATAAGAGGAGGGTTGAAGCATTCGTTTATACTTGTAGCTGTTTCTTGGCTTATTTCAACTGGTGCAAAATTAATCTTAGGCTAATGAAAAGAGAATTAACTAGTAAACGCTCGCAAGGACATATTGAGATGATTTTATCTTTTGTTATTTTCGTAGGATTTGTCTTTACTCTGTTTATATTCTTTACCCCAGTTCGTCAGGAAACCGTCAGCTATGCAAGCTTGGAGAACACGCAAATTAATTTGTTTGCCTATGCGGTTGTTGATTATACTTTTGTTTCAATTATTTTGAACATAACGGATGGAGGTAATAACTATCAGGGCGGATGTATCTCTATTGAGGATATTCTCTCTGCTAATGGGAATCCTGTTGTAAAAGATTTATCTGGAAATATTTTGAATTCTTATCGAAGTGGAAGCAGGATATATATTCAGGCATATAGTGACCGATATTATAAGATTTATTTTTCTAATTTGTTTAATCCTTCACTTACAATTTTGAATGGTTGTGAGCCTCTTAATAAAAATGTAGATTATGCTGAAGCAGTTATTAGTTCTGAAAAAGAAGTTTTTTATGACAAAATTAATAGCACTGAAAAAGAGTATATTGCAAATTATAGTAAATTAAAATCAGATTTAGGATTGATTAATGATTTTGAGTTTGTAGTTTATAATTCTACATATGGTATTTTAATGAATAATACTTTATCAGTTCATAAACTGAAAACATTTCCAGTTTTATCAAGAGATATTCCTATTCGCGCGCTTACAAATAAAGGAGAATATAAGGATTTAATTTTAACGATTCGAGTTTGGCAATAAGTTCTTTCTTTCCGCGAAAAACAATGTTTTTCGGGACCCAGAAAATCGCGTGATTTTCTTGGTAGAAAAAGAAAGAACGTTAGATAGAAAGAAAACTATGCGTAGAAAAGACTAAATTAGGAAAGAAAACTTATATAGAAGAGAGAAATTAGATAGAAATAAAAATTAATGTAATAAATTAGGGGTGTAGAAGGGGCATTTTTAGCTATAGGTTTTAGATTTGATGAATTGTATTACTCTATTTGAGTAATAATGTGAAGCTTGAGCGTTAATGTTATAAATCAAGTTTTCTATTGTATTTTATGGTTAATACTAAAATAGAACTAAAAAAAATAAATTCAAATATGTGGGAAATTCCTAAAACCGGAAAGATGAATGTTCCTGCAGTAGTTTTTGCTTCAGAAAAATTGTTGAGAGATATACAGAAAGATAAAACTCTTGAACAGATAAAAAATGTAGCAATGTTACCTGGAATTGTAAAAAATGCTATTGCCCTTAGTGATTGTCACCAGGGCTACGGATTCCCAATTGGCGGAGTTGCTGCTTTTGATTTAGATAAAGGAATTATTTCTCCTGGCGGAGTTGGTTATGATATTGATTGTTCTGTGAGACTTTTATCTACAAATATAAAAACTGCAGATTTTATGAAAAAAAGAAAAGAAATTTTGCACGCAATTTTTAGAAGTGTGCCTTCTGGCGTTGGAAGAGGAAGTGATTTTAATATTAATTATAATAAGCTTAATCAAGTTCTTGAAGGCGGAGCTGAATGGGCAGTTATGAATGGATACGGAACTAAAGAAGATTTGAAGCACCTTGAAGATGGGGGTAAACTTATTCCTTGTAATTCTGTGGATGTAAGTGATAGGGCGAAGAAAAGAGGAATCGGACAACTGGGGACTCTTGGTTCTGGAAATCATTTTTTAGAAATTCAAAAAGTTGATAAAATTTATGACAAAAAATTAGCTGAAAAATGGGGAATCAGCGAAGATAACATTACAATCATGATTCATTGTGGTTCGCGGGGGCTTGGACATCAGGTTGCATCAGATTATATTATGTTAATGGAAAAAGAATATGGCTGGAAAAATTTGCCAGATAGAGAATTGATTAATGCGCCAATAAAAAGTTCGCTCGGGCAAAAATATTTGAGTGCTATGAACTGTGCATCTAATTTTGCTTTTGCAAATAAGCAAATAATTACTTATAGATTAAGAGAAAATTTAAAACATTATTTTAAGGATTCTAAAATAAATACTGTTTATGAAGTTTGTCATAATATTGCGAAAATAGAAGAACATATTGTTAACGGCAAAAGAAAAAGTCTTCTTATAATTAGGAAAGGAGCTACTCGTAGTTTTGAGGGAGTTCCTGTTTTGATTCCAGGAAGTATGGGAACTGCAAGTTATGTTTTAGTCGGAACAAAAAAGGCAGAAGAGTTAACTTTTGGAAGTACGGCTCATGGGGCTGGAAGAGTTGAATCAAGAACTCAAGCAAGGCGAGAATTAACTGCTGAAGGAATTAGAAAAGAATTAAGCGATAAAGATATTATTATTGAGACTGGGAGCATGAAGGGTTTAGTTGAAGAAGCTCCAGAAGTTTACAAAGATATTGACGAAGTTGTTAGGGTTTCCGATGAAGCTGGAATTAGCAAAGTCGTTGCTCGATTAGTTCCGTTGGCGGTTATGAAGGGTTAAAGTTTTTTTAGTTAGATTTCGTTTATATATAATAATTTATTAATTCTTCAATTCGTAAGCATAAGTTTTGAGCGAGTAAGTTCACGAGTGCAGTAATAAAGATATCGAGTGGGCTTGCGAGCAGAGGTAAGTTTTGTGTTTATTGTATTATTAGGATTTGATTTGTAAAATAAGCGGAGCCTCTATTAAATTATGCGAGCCGAAGGCGAGCAGAGATTAAAAAACATTTATAAATAAGCTTTCTCTATGTTTGTTATGAAAAAAGAGAGGATGTTTTTAGTTCTAGTTTTAGGTTTTTTATTATTGCTATCTTTAGTTTCTTTAATTTCTGCAGCTATTGTTACTAAGGGTAATATGAATAGTAGCATTGAGACAAATTATGGTCCTGGAGAAAATTTGCGAGGATGGATAAATATTACGCTTTCTCCAATAGCATTTGATGCTCCTGTAACTGCATTTAATAGTTCTGTGACGATAGGAAGTCTTTTAGATAGCGCTGGAATTAAATATAATTGTTCAAATAAAGATTGCGGAATGGATTATGCAATTTCAACAGATGATGCCCATTCTTTTACATTAGACCCGAGTGAAACTAAAATAATTGGAATTAGATTAATAGAAAATATTGTTTCGAGTGTTGACGCCTTTAAATTAAACATAACTTCCAATTCTATAGAGTCTTGTACTGGCGCCCTTGATGTTGATGTTACTAATCAGAATCTGTATACTTGGAAATCTGATAAAATTGGGGCTACTTATTGCGGAAATGAAAATTATGGCTGTTATAATCCTGCTCAGGGTTCATTGATGGCAACAGACATGGATGTGAATAAGGTTTACTGTCAAAAAATACAGGTTAATCCTGGTAAAACTTTTAAAATAGGAGCCGATGTTAGTGGCACTGGAAACGCTAAATTTAAGTTAATAGTAGAAGGCAATTATTGTGAAGTTATAACTTCTGCAAGTGGAAAAGTTTTTTGTGATTTAAATTTGAGCATTGTTGAACCTACTGAAATAACTGCATGTGTGCAACAAGATAGCTCCACTTCTTCGGCTAAATATAAATTATCTGTTGAAACAAACGCACCTTGTGGTTATGTGGATGATACTGATGCCGATTTTTCAATTTTCGCGCAACAAAAAAAATATGCGCCACTCGGCACTTTTATTATTGACTCTTCAGATTATGCTACTGCTATTTATGATTACATTTCCATTAAATATGAAGGAGATTGTTCTTTAGGATGTTATATACCTGTAAAATTAACTTCTAATGCAGATAGCGCTCAAACAATAACCATTAATGACCTGAATGTGGGTTATAACTCTGGCTTAAAAAATAATAACACTTTTTTTGTTCTGACGTCATCTCCAGCAAAAATATCTCTTACAAAATTTACAAAAATAGATTTATCAAAAGCAGGATTTAAGGTTCCTACTACAATCGGTTTGCAAACACTTAATTTAAAGATTAGTGGAGCGGATATTATAACTGGGAAAAAAATTACTATTTTAAGTTTGCCAGTTATCGAAGCAATTTATCCGAGCGATGTTCCTGCTGGCGCAGATGTTAAATTTACTCTGGCTGTTTCTGGCGTAAATCTAACTTCTTTTAGATGGGATTTTGGAGATAATACTACTGCTGTTGAAACAACCAAGCCTTATATTACGCATAAATATGCTTCTGCAGAGCTTAAGAGTTATGCAATAAAGATTACTGCGAGAAATAATCTCGGTTCGACAAATAAGACTTTTACAATCAAGACAGTTTCCCCTGGAGATTATCTGGTGAACTTAATTGCAGATTATAAGGCTCGTATTGTTTCTTTGAAAAAACAAATTGCATCTTTTCCGGCGCCAGTTAAGATAGCCATTGAGGCTAAAATTAATCTTAGTGCAAGTGAGATAAAAGTTCAGCAAGTCCAAAGTGATTATAATAATTCTGCTGGAAGCACTGCAAAGTATATCGCTCTGCTTAATCAGCTTTATAGTATGAATCTGCCAAATATCATAAATATTACTAAGAAGTCTTCTGGAAAATTTGTAATGGATAGCTCTATTGTTAAATCAGCAGATTTAGCTGTAGTTACAAGTTCAGAAGTTACGGCAACAGATGCTTCTGCACAAAATGCAGTTTTTGCATGGTTTTTAAAATCTCTTGATATTGATAGTGAAACAAGTGTTTATTCTTCGATAGAAGGAAATGTAACTATGCCCTTTTTTACCTATGCAAAAATAACTATTAAACCCTTATCTACGATTAGCTCTAATGTTTATGGTGCTTTAGCTCTTCCTCAGAGCGGAATAAGTTATACTTCCGTCAGCAATCCTTCTTATAAAACTAATTTAATGAGTTTTCCTGTTGATTTATCTTCTGGAGTAAAAAGTTTTGAGTTTATAGTTTCTGATGATACTTATATTTTAGCGCTTCCTATTTATTTTACGCCGGTTATATCTGAATTAAAATTTTCTTCAAGATTTGGAGATTGTAATCATAATGGCAAATGTGAATCAGGAGAAACTACAGCCAATTGCGGAGATGATTGTAAACCCACAGGAAGAATAACCTTCTTTTTTGTTCTTTTAATTATCCTTTTCTTAGCTGCCTATATTGGTTTGCAGGAATGGTATAAAAAGAAATATGAAGCTTGGCTTTTCAAGGACAAAAATGATTTGTTTAATCTTGTTAGTTTTATAGAGAACGCAGAAAAACAGGGCTTGAAGAAAGATGAAATCTTTAATAAGTTAAGAGAGAAAAAATGGGCATTTGAGCAAGTATCTTATGCTTATAAAAAATTTAAAGGAATGAGAACAGGGATGTTTGAGATACCTATATTCAGTTTATTAGAGAAGGCTAAATTATTGAAAACTATTGATTTGAAGAAGAAAATTGGAACAGAACAGAAAATTGCACCAGAACCTCGAGGAATTTTCAGGCCAGGAATGCCTGGAAGACCGAGTGTTATTCCGTTTATGAATAGTTCTGCAAGTCCCGTTAATAACTCTGTAAATAATCCTGTTAATAGTTCTCAAAAAACTATCTAAAAATTAATACAAATATTTATATACAAATAAAAAAATAATTATATAACGAAAGAGGAAAAATAAAATGAAAAGTTGGAATGAATTATCGAGAGCTTGGAGATGGGCATGGACTTCTGCTTTAATCTTTTTAGTAATTGGAATTATTCTTATTCTTTTTGCGATGAATAATCCCTCAGGATCTTCTGGTTTTTCTATTTTACTTGATTTATCTTTGGGATTATTAATTTTTATCCTACTTGGTTTTCTAATTGGTTTGCTTTGGGGTTTTGTAACGAATAAAAAAGTTTCTTTATGGAAATCTTTCTTTATAGGACTTTTATTAGGGATAATTGTTTTTATCGGTTCTTTGAATATTTTTGGATATAATCTTTTTACTCTAATATATGATAAAATATTTTTAATTTTTGTTAGTATTCAGAATTGTGAGGGTGAATCTTGCATGATTCCTGAAATATTAGTCCCTTTTGTTTTTGCGTTATTATTCTTAATTATTGGAATTATAATAAATAAATTTATATCTAAAAAAACAACATGATTAAAATTATAACAAATTTTTTCAAGAGAATTTTTGTAGACATATTTGCAAAAAAAGGAAATATTAGTTTGGGATTTTATGGACCGCCAAATGCTGGAAAGACTTCGCTTTCAAATAGAATTTGCAAAGATTGGACTGGTGAAGAATTAGGAACTGTTTCTCGAATTCCGCATGAAACTCGAAAAGTTCAATTTAAGGAACAGGTTGAAATAAAATATAAAGATAAAACTTTGATGTTTAAGGTTATTGATACTCCTGGAATCGCTACAAAGATTGATTATGAAGATTTTATGAAGTTTAAGGTTAAGAAAAAAGATGCGCAAGGAAGAGCTAAAGAAGCAACACAAGGAATTATCGAGTCTATTAAATGGCTTGATGATGTTGATGCAGTAGTTGTCGTTATTGATGCTACTGAAAATCCCTATTCACAGGTTAATATTACCATTATAGGAAATTTAGTTGCAAGAAAAATCCCTGTTTTGATTGTTGCTAATAAGATTGACGCTAAAAAAGCAGATTTGAAGAAAGTTGAAGCGGCCTTCCCAGAATACGATGTTGTTGGTCTTTCTGCGAAGTATGGAACAAATATGGAAGAATTTTATGAATCTTTATTTAAATTAGCGAAGAAAACGAAGAAATAATGGGCTGGAAAGAGCTATCAAGATGGTTGAGATGGGGAATAATCTGTTCTATTGTTTTTTTAATAATTGGAGTATTTTTTATAATAACCTCTCAAGGACCAATAGGTTCTTTTGTTATTGAATTACTGGTTTGGATTATGCTAGGATTTTTAATTGGTATTTTTTGGGGTTCTGGAAAAGGAAAAATTACTAAATTAAAATCTTTTTTTATCGGATTTCTATTTTTATTAGTCGCTTTAATTTTTTCTGCAAAATTTAATAGTATAGAACAATTACTTTTTGTTATTGGATATTTAGTGAATATTGATTCGTGGGGTTCTGAAAGTCCAGGTAGTTTGTTGGTTTATCCAGTAATTTTCGGTTTAATATTTTTATTTACTGGTTGGCTTATTCAAAAAATAAAATCTAAAAAGGAAGAAAACAATAAAGGATAATCATAAACATGGCTTCAAAAAAAGAGGGACTAACAATACAATTTCTGCCCTATACAGAAATTGAGGGTTTGAATAGTACTGCGCGCATTAAGAAACTGCTGGAAATAATTCTTAAGGGAAAAGTAATAATTATTCAAGGAAGATTAGAGGCAGAAGAAGAAACACGACTTATTGAAGATACGCTTATTCTTGTTGGAAAGGTAAAGGGGTTTAAGGGAATTGAACTTGCAGTTATCGCACCAAATACTAGAGATAGAGGAATTATGAGTAAATTTAAGCATGGAATTGCTAATGCGCTTGTAGGTAATACAGAATCTCTTACCGTTATAGGTCCTGCTTCTATTATAAAAGAGATGAAAAAAGATCCCAAGAAGCTTGAAGTTATGATGAATAGACAATGATTTTAGTTTCGTAGACATCATTTATTAAAATCTGTAATAATTTTCCATATTTGAAGCGATTTGTTCAAGCAGAAGTAAGTTTTTGGTTTATGGAATTATTAGTTTTTTATTTATGTTACAATAAGCGGAGCTTTTCTGAAAATATTTTATGGAATATAAAACTTTATTAATATTAATTCCTATTAATTAATATAAAAAATGGTTCTAAAAATTTGTGAATTTTGTGGTAAAGAAATAAATGCAAAAACTGAAGCCAAACGTTTTTGTGATGATTTTTGTCAGAGAAAACATTATTATCGTAGACCAGAGATAAATAAAAAAATTAATGCTTATACTAAACTTTATCAACAAACTCCTGAGTTTAAAGAGAAAAATAGGAAACGCATTAAAATATATCGACAAAGACCAGAAGTTAAAGAAGAAAATAGAATCCTCGCAGTAACAAAATATAGAGAAGAACGGAGAAAATTTTGGAAAGATTATGGTACGCGCCCAGAAGTTAGGGCCAGAATAAACGCCAATAGGAGATTGAGATTTAAAACAAATAAAGATTTTGCAATTGCTGATAGGCTCCGTCGTTCTTTTAATCATGCTATGAATAAATATTCTAAAACTGGAAAGATAATGAGTTCTAGAAAATATGGACTTAATTGGAAAGAATTAATTGATTCCTTAAAACCTTTTCCAGATAATCTAGAAAAATTTGAAATTGATCATATAATTCCTCTGCATACTTTTGATCTTACTAATCCTGAAGAAATTAAAAAAGCTTTTGCTCCAACAAACTTAAGATGGTTAACTATAGAAGAGAATAGAAAGAAAGGTGGAAAGATAATTTTTTAATAGGAAAATTTATAAGTAGCAGTCGTCATTCTTTATTGGAGAGTAAATAAAATCGCGAATCAATGTGTGCATTGTGGGAAAGTATTTGCAGATGGAAGCAAAGAACTTATTGCAGGTTGTAGTTGCGGAAGCCATTTCTTTTATTTTATTAAAAAAGAATATTATGAGAAGTTAACTCAGAAAGTTAAAGAGGATTTAGATCCACAAATTAACAAAGAACTCTCAGAACTTAAAACGACTCTTGCAGAAATAAACAAGGTTGATAAGGCTAAAATGGAAAAAGATGTTCGCGAGATTATTGGAGTTAGCGAGCAGGAAGAAGTTCCGGTTATCCTTGATTTAGAATCTATTCGAGTAATCAAGCCAGGAAAATTTGAGATAGATATCGTTAATCTTTTTAATAAAAAACGTCCTCTTATATACAAGCTTGAAGAAGGGAAATATATCATTGATCTGGCGAGCACACTTAAGCTTAATGCAGAACAGCTTAATGAAAAGATTAAACATCCTGAAAAATTGGGGCGATAAATCTTTAGTGAGATTCTTTTTAGATTTATTTTGTTAATGCAATATCTTCTTGGGCAGAAGTTTGGACTTAAGTAAGCGAGGAAAAGTTGAACAAGTCTTACGCGTTTTATTATGTCCCTAAATTGAAAACCACATTCTAAAGAATGTGGTGGCAACTTTCTTGTTTTCAATTTTGGATTATTCAAAAAAACAATGTGGCACCGCCCCTTAAAAGGTGCGTTTTGTAAAGCCACTTGTTTTTTATATTATTAAGATTGTTGTTTTGATAAGCGCCCGCCTAATTAAAATAAAGCGAGGGCGAAACCTTGGCGAGAACAGAATATAAATAACATTTATAAATAAAGAAATACTACTATGATTATGAAAAAGTTAGGTGCGTTATTAGTCCTAGGTTTAGTTTTATTTGGAATAATTAGTTTGAGTGGGGTAAGTGCTGTAGATAATTTTCCTTGCCCGAGCGGCAGTTGTCCTCCTTTACCTTATTCAATAACTTCTGGTGGTGTAACATATTCTTGTAGTAGTTGTGATACTAGTAGTGGATGTAGATTAAAATCTTGTGTTTGTACTACTAATTGTCCACTGACTTGCTCGGATTCTTGTTTAGCTCCGGAAAATGTTCAATGTGGTGCATCTTTGGATAATGGATGTAATGTTGGATGTTCGGATACGGGCGGGATGAAATGTTCTCTTGGATTGACTTGTAGTAATGCTAAATGCGTATTTTTTGGGAATTCTATAGATAATGGATTGATTTCTATGTGGACTATGAATAGCGCTGATGGAACTGATTCTACTAAAGTTGTAGATGTTGTTTCTAGTTATAATGGAAGTGTTTATGGGGGCGCTCAACAGGTTGCCGAGGGTTTTAAGGGACAGGCTTTTAATTTAAGTACAAACAAGTATATTATGGTGGCTTCTAATCCTTATTTTCAACCTTCGGGAAATAAAACTATTTCAGTATGGATTAAACCAAAAGTATTCTCTGGAATTCTTGTTTCAAAATATCGAACTGATACTTCTGAAGGTGGTTATGTGCTTATGTTAAATAGTAATGAAGCAAGGGGATTATTAAAAAGCAATACCTGGAATACGGCTATGCAGGGTCCGAATTATCAAGTTTCAGGTAGTGGTTCCCTGTCTCTTTCTGCGTGGAATAATGTAGTACTTACTTATGATACTTCTGCTAATATTGAAAAATTATATATTAATGGACAATATATAACGCAAAATACTAATCTTGCAGGCACATTTACAGATAATCCTGTAAATTTGATATTTGGAGCAGAATGGTATGGTGGAAACGGCTATAGCGGACAAACTCCAAATACTATTTGTAGCTGGTATGATTGTTATTATGATGGTTCAATTGATGAAATAGGAATTTGGAATAGAAGTTTAGGTGCTTCAGAAGTAACTCAACTTTATAATTCTTATTTTGTTCTTCCTCCTGTTTGCGGTAATGGTGTTATTGAATCCGGTGAGGTTTGTGATGAAGGAACTTCTAATGGATTGCCTAATCATTGTAATTCGTTATGTGGTGGAGTAACTGCTTCTATTTGCGGAAATGAAATTGTTGAAGTAGAAGAGTCTTGTGATAACGGAACTTTAAATGGGCAAATAGATGATTGTAATTTACAATGTAATGGAATAACTAAAAAATGTTCAGGCACGCTTCCTGCAAATTCGGTTATGAATGATAATGGATTAAACGGAAACTTTACTCAAATCCTTAATTCCTCTGGAAGTTGGGTTCCTGAAAGTTTAAGCTGGAGTTTGAATGGTGTTGCTGGAGACTGCAGATTTAAATGTGCAACAAATTATACTTATGATGTTGCAACTCAAACTTGCATTAGAACTACGGTTCCTATTTCAACTTGTGCAGATTTAACTACACAATTTTTATGCCAAAATGGAGCCACTCCAGCTATTGCAGCAAATTCTGTTCCTGATAAAACCAAATGCGATAAAACAACAGCTATTTCTTCTGGTATTTATAATAAAACTATTTGTATATGTTCTTGGAATTCAAATCAATGCCAACCAATGTATAACTTTACTAGGGTTGATACTAATACGAATATAAACACAAGTTATGGTACTTGCTCATTCGCAACAACAGTAGACAATAAAGATTGTAGTTCTGCTGCAGGAGAAATTACGCTCAACTATAAGGCTAGTTGCTCACCGCTTACTAATCCTTGTTCTAAGATAGATGCTTCTTGCATAGATTCAAAAGAAGATAGAGCATGTCCAATGATTGAGGAACTTCCATTCTTTGGCTTCTTTGAGTTTATGATTAGTGTTGTCTCGATTGTGTTGGTATACACTATTTTCTTGAGAAAGAAATAATATTAAAGTTTCTGCTCTGCATAATTTCTTAATTAAAAGTAATGCCCTAAATTCGGAAAGCGAAGTTGTGAGAAGCAAAGTCGAATTTGGTTTGTGTAATTATTAATTTTGGATTTATGTTAATGGGTGAAGCGAGTTCGCTATATTTATAAATCACTCTTCACTCTCTTCATTATGGTTAAAAAAAAGAACATTAATCAAATTCTAAAAGAACAGGTTTCTAAGATAATTCCTTCACAAGAGGAACTTATTACTCTTCAGGCTAAAACCAAGGAGATAACGCGAGTTCTTGAAGAAAATTTGAAAAAGAAAAAGATTAAAGCTGATGTTTTTGTTGGTGGAAGTTTTGCTAAGGATACACTTATTAAGAAAAATAAATATGATGTAGATATTTTTGTTAGGTTTGTGGACAATCTTGATGATTCAAAGATTTCTACACTTATGAATAAAATTATTGCCCGAGATGCTGTACGGCTTCATGGTTCACGTGATTATTTTGTGATTCATTCTGCTTTGGCGGATTTTGAGATTATTCCTGTTTTGAAGATAAAAAATCCTGGAGAGGCTAAAAATATTACTGATTTAAGTTATTTTCATGTTAGTTATGTTAAAAATAAAATTAAAAAAAATCCTAAACTTGCAAACGAAATAAGATTAGCTAAGGCATTTGCGCATTCGCAGGATTGTTATGGTGCAGAATCTTATATTAATGGATTTTCTGGTTATGGAGTTGAATTACTTATGATTTCTTATGGAAGTTTTATTAAATTTATCGAAGCTGTTGTTAAAAATGACGCGGGGAAACAGAAAATCATTCTTGATCCTGAAAAATTGTTTAAGAATAAAGAAGCAATAATGCAACAGATGAATGAATCTAAACTGCTTTCGCCTATTGTATTAATCGATCCAACGTTTAAAGAAAGAAATGCTCTTGCTGCGCTTTCTATGGCTACTTTTGAGAAGTTTAAAACTGCTTGCTCACGCTTTTTAAAAAATCCATCTGTGCAGTTTTTTATTACTAAGAATAAAGAAGCAGAGTTCAGTAAAAAATACGATAAAAATATGATAACACTTGAATTTTCAACAGAAAAACAAGCCGGAGACATTGCTGGAACAAAATTAAAGAAATTTTCTGGTTTCTTTTTGCGTGAAGCTTCGAGATATTTTAATATTAAAGCCAGTGAGTTTATTTATGATGAACCCAAAAATGCTGGAAGATTTTTGCTTGTTGCAGAACAGAAAAAAGAAATAATTTTTCCAGGTCCACCTATTGAAATGAAAGATAGGGTTAGAGAATTTAAGAAAGAGCATAAAAATATTAAGATTATTAAAGGAAAAGCTTTTGCCTATGAAAAATCAGTTGGCTTTGAAGTTTTTCTGAATAATTTTGAGAACGAGAAATCAGGCGTTATTACGAGTATGGATGTTGAAGAGATAAAGAGGTTATAGTAAACAGATAAAACTATGTGTGCGCATAGTTTTTCCTCTTCATGTGCTCTGATTACTAAACGAAAAGCTTATATATGGCTTTTAACCATAGTATTATGGTTAAAAATGGCTAATGAAACAATAGAGATACTAAAGCTTTTAATGGATAATAGGGAAGAAACATTTAGTATAAGAAAGATTTCTCAACTTAGGGATATAAACTACAAATCTGCTTATATTGCGTTAAAGTTTTTATCAAGAGAAAAACTTGTGGATTTAAAAAAAGTCGGCAATACTATTACATGCATATTTAATAATAATTTTAATGACCTTGTTTTTAAGGCAGAATCATTAAGAAGAGAAGATTTATTCAAGAATAAAGATTTTTTAATAATTCATAAAAGATTATCCGAATTAAAATTTCCATTTATTGCCTTGCTTTTTGGCTCTTATGCTAAGGGAACAGCAAAAAAGCATTCAGATATAGATTTATTAACCTTAGGTGGAAACGAAGATAAAATTCAAGAAGCAATATCACTCTTGCCTGATAAGATTCATTTAACCTCTCTAAGTTACGAAAGTTTTATTAAAATGATTAAAAGTAAAGATAGGAGTGTAGTGAGCGAAGTAATTAAGAAGAATATAATATTAATTGGAATAGAGGAGTATTACCGATTATTGAATAATACAAAAACTTAATATGCTAGATAAAAAGATAATAGAAGAAGCCAGAACAAATGTAAGGAGATATTTAGATGGTGGGCTTTTAGTTCAAGAAGGATTTCAAGAAATAGTATATAGGACATTAATTGATAACTCTAGAGAAAGTTTAGAAACCGCTGATTTTTTAGCTAAAAATAATAAATCAAGACTGTGGATAATTGTTTGCTCTTATTACTCTATGTTTTATGTTGCTAATGCTGTTTTATATAAGATAGGATACAAAGTTGGAGAACAAACACCTCATAAAATAACAAGTGATGCATTAATAGTTTATGTTAAAGATAAATTAAGAGGCAGTTTGCTTGAAGATTACCAAGAAATTAAAGAAGAAGCTTTGCTTCTTGCTCAGAATAAAGCAGAAGGATTAATAGAAAATTTTGATAAAGAAAGAGAAAAGAGGGGTAGAATTCAGTATAGAACTGAAGAAGTTGAGAAGACTGCTAAGGCAAATACTTCCTTACAAAGAGCTAAAGAATTTGTTAAAGAAATGGAAAAGCTTTTGCTTGATTTAAATAAATAAACAAGTATGGATGTTGAGGGGATAAAAAGGTTATAGTAAGCTGATTATATAATAAATCTTAATAATTCAATAAATTCGTAGGGAGAAGTTTTGAGTAGAAAGGCTTTGTTGTGAGATGCCAAGTCGAATTGGGTTTAGCGAATTATTAATAAAAATTATAAAAGAAACATGTCTGCTTTTCTAGTAATATCAATTAATGTTTTGCTTCTTTCAGCATTTCTTTCATATATTTGTGCTGGAATATGTTCGAAGTGAGTTTGTTCTGGGATGTCTGAATCTGGTTTATTTGCCTCATAAGGCTTTTCTCTAAGTTGCATTAAAGAAATAGCAGACAATCCTGCTGATATTCCCATTTCTACCCAGAGAAATGGAACATTCGAAAGTAATGCTAATGCTACTTTTCCAGAAGTAATTATTGGACTATCTTCACTCGGTTTTCCATTTAATACTCCAAAATATACTAAAGAAGTTGCCGCTACGGGAGGAATAATCAAACTAGAATAAATATTGAATTTTTCTCGGGTATTAGTTTTAATAGTTCTTTCTAGTTTTGAATTAATTATTTTAAAGGGGTTGTAGTTTGTCATTTTATTTCTTCTCAAAGTATAAATCAAAAACAGGTGTTTCTGAATTATCTAATTTATTTATGAGAACATCAAGTATTTGTTTTTGAGCCGTTATTTCACTAAGTCTGTTAAGAATAGCAATTTTTCTGTTTTGGAGTGCGACGAGTTTTTGTGACATTTTTATTGTTTATCTCTGGAAGATATTCTATCCCTCATAATTTTATTAAGAATCTGATAAAGAGTGTTATCGGCAGAATCCCGTCTCTTTACTGCATTTATTATCCTGCTTATTGTTCTTGAAGGCAAGACTAAACTTTCTTTTTGACTCCATTTTCCAGTATATCTTTCTACATACTTTTCTGCATTAGGGTCGTCCCATTGTTTTTCTGCTAAAATAGTTCTAACACAATCCAGAGTTCTAGAATCTTCATATAATCTTTCGTGAGTTACACTTCCCATTTCAAGGGTTGCAAGAATCGTATTTCTTTCATTAAACAAATATCCTCGGAAAAAATCTAGATCTTTCGGTAAGCCCTTAGCCCATTCTGGAATAAACCCTCCGAAATAAATAACTTTTTCTGCTGACATTTTTTATTCACCCCAAACTTGATTGAACAAATAAACCATAGCATTTGTGAAAAAAGGTGTATTAAGCCAGATTGCTGTTTCTTCTTCTGCTACTGCGTTGTCTGAAAGGTAGAATAAGACTTGTTCTTGGTCAACTATGAAGAATTTAGCATTGATGCTGATAGGTTTTATCTTCATTTTTGTTTTTATTGCAAGTTTTCTTATTTCTGCTTCATTTCCTGAAAGAGCAATTTTTACTTTTATTCCGTTTTTGTTAAGTCTTTGGAATAAAGTAGTGAATAATCTTATTTTTTCTGAAAAATCTCTTGTGCTCGTGCAAATTATAACTTCTTTGCTTGCATTTTCAAGTATTTCTCTTGCATGATTATAAATTGTTGAACGTCCTTTGATTGAGCTTGATAAGTCTTCATGTTTTATTGGTTTCATTCCAGTAGTATAGATTCCTTCGAGTTCTGTGTATTCTGAACTGCCTTTTAATTTTGATAGAGTTTCAACTTTTTCATTTGCTTCTTTCATAGTATTATTTTTAAGTTTTTCAAGAATTATTGCTGGCTTAACTGCGATGTATTTTGCAGGTTTTCCTATTTTAGATATTGCAAATCCTTGTTTTTCAAGTGATTCTAATACATCATAAGTTCTGCTTCTTGGAACTCCAGATATTTCTGCTATTTCTCCTGCGCTTGCGAGACCTTTTCCTAAAAGGGCGAGCCATACTTTTGTTTCATAGATATTAAGATTAAAGTAATCTTTAATTTTCTTTACGAGTTCTGGTTTGATTATCATTTTATTGTTTTTCTACCTGAAGTTTACTTTCTTTTCTTGTTTGTTTTAATGAAGGAGATTGAATAATAGAGTGGCTTAAAAAATAACGGTCTTCTTCATCCCTAGTATAAATTCCTCTTACCGTAGAATTTCCTGTATGACTTCCTGTTGTTTTATAATCATTTATTCCTGTTAAAAGCCCAATTGCTCTCGAATCTCCATTATGCACTGCGTTTGTTCCATAAAGATTTATGCCTGCTACAAGCCCGATTGAATATAGATTTCCTTTTGCTTCGCCAATTATCTCTAATGTAGGCGCAATCCCCCAAGCATATTGATTTCCTTGAGGATTGTATAATGTTGTAGAACCCAGGTGCACATTATCTTTCAGGGTTGTAATTCCTATTAATGTTGCTAATGATGCTATTGCTAATTTTCTAATTGGCTTTTCAAATATTCTTTTTAGTAATCCTTTTGGTTGTGTTTCGTTTGTCATTTTTATTGAGCCCCCGCCTGCGTTTCTAATTGGAAAATCTGAGGATTAATGTAGTTTATATTTGGTAATTGTTTTGCTTTTTCTTTAGCCGGTTCATCTTGTGTTTCTCCCTTTGACGCATTTTCTCTTACTGCTTTATAATGCTGCGAAGCATCAAATAGCATTTGGGCATTTACATATGTCTTGCTCATGTTGTTTATTGATTTAGTCTGCTTTGTTAGAACATATCCTAATTCTTCAGCTTTCTTATCGAAACCTTCCCTGTAAAAAACAACATACCTTAAGTCTTTTTTCTCTGTTGATTTTACTATGATATCGATTACTCCATCTCCATCAGCATCTACTATGTCTTCTCCTACTATTGTGTGTGCTCTTGGAGCATTCCAAGGACTATATTTTTGTAAAGAATTAATTTCATTTTTAGAGCATCCCGCTAAACCTAATGCTAAAATTCCTGTTCCAATTGTTAATATTTTTGTTAGTGTTTTCATTTTATTGTGTTTTAATCTACTTGAACTCTTCTTCCAAGATCGAATTTACTTATAGACATAAACATTGCATATATTCCTTGTGATCTTGCAGCATCCCCTAAATTCTTTACTGCTTCTCTTTGGGCAGTTGGAAGACATCGAACGTATTCTTCTGAAGTTAATTCTCCAGCATCGAACATTTGCTTTTTAAGTGCCCTTATAAAAACATTATTCTCTGGTCTTACTTTCTTTCTTACTAAGGTTGATGTATAATCTGCCATTTTATTACTACTTTCTGTGGCAGAAACCCTTTATAAATCTTACTATTTTGTTGTATCTTAGGAGTGACTACAAAAG
>JBBSYA010000021.1:0-4414 GCA_038045485.1 Nanobdellota archaeon | reverse complement strand
GTAGGAACATTTCCTTCCATAGTTTTTCTTTGAGTCTGCTTCCATGCTCTTCTTTTTCCACCACCAAACTTTCCTTTAGATTGTCCGATTAAAAGCAAATCAGAATCAAGCTTAACAAGCAAGTCAATAACCTGTTCTTCTAATATGGCTTTTTCTTTACCAAGAACTTCATCAATATTCTTAATTTTTCCTTCTCTTACTTTCTTTCCAAGTTCAGTTTTAGGCTTCCAAGCATCTAAAGCTCTTTCATGCTCTTCCTTTATCATTTCTTCTCGAGTTTTTCTAATGAACGGAATTCTTTCCATTTCTTGTGCGCTTATAGGAATTGACTCAACCATGTTGTTATTTTTTTACTCCTTTCTTTTCTTCTTGTTTAGTTTGTAATTTTTTTTCTAATTCTATTTGTGATTTAATATCTCCAACGTCAATTTTATCGTTTCTTTCAATCATTTCATCAGTAGGCATAATTTCTTCTGAACATGGAACTTTAAATCCCGCCTCAATTATTCCTTTTATTAAAGCATATACTCTTCCGCCCTTTGTGCTTCTTATTAATCCTAAATCAACAATTGCAGGTGCAAGTTTTAAGCCTAAAACTCTTTTTCCAAATAAAAATCCAGTAAGATAGGATGCTCCAAGTGATTTTAAGCTTCCTTTTGCTTCTGTTGGCCAGCCATAGCTTGTTAATTCGCTTGAAATAGCCGATGTTTTAACTGTATCTTGAGCTTCTTTGCTTTCAACATATTGAACAAGAAGATATTTGTTGCTTTTTCGTATAACTATTCTTGGTTTCTTTCCTTCTAACAAAAGTCTTCTCTTGTTATAGTTTGTTTTATTTTCTAATCTTCGTTTTTTATCTAATTTTCTCATTATTTTTTACCTTCCATGTATGATTTTAGATGAGCCTTGCTTTTAAAATCGCCTGCTTTGATTTTTCTTCTTAATTCTTGATGTCTTTCGTGATTCATTTTTCCTTGTTTTCTTATTTCTTTAACATGTCTTCTTAATTTTCTTACTAAAATGCAGTATTCTGTTTTTCCATCTTTAATAGTGCATTTAATGCTTCCAGGTCCTCTTCGTGTTCTTCTCTTCTCCTTTGTCATTCTTCCGCCATTAGGTGCGATTGAGATTATTCCTTCAGCATACATATCTCTTATGTCTTGTTTTGTGATAGCTTCTTTTATTTCAGCAAGATGTGCAACATCAAATCTAACCTTGTTCTTTCCGCATCCAAGAACCTTTGCTGCTAATGCTTTTCTTTGTGTTAGATTAATCATGTTGTTTTTGGTAACAAAAATAACAGTCTGGAAATTCGCAATTTCCAGAATTTCAAAAATCTTCTGTGCTCAATCCGAAGGATTAGTCAGGATTTTTGAACCTGTTTGTTTTATTTACTTTGTTTGCCCTCCATCGTGTTTATGTTCAGCTTTCTTTTCTTGTTTAGATTCAACTTTGGTAGATTTTGTCTTCATTCTTATTTTCTCATCTCTTGCGCATTCTTTTAGGAATTTTGTAGTATTTAAGTTATAAATTTCAATGTTTTTTGCTTGTGCTTCTTTAGCCATTTGCATTTTGTTTTTCTTTCCAATCTTTGCAAAGATTGCAATATTCTGCTTTGCATTTAATTTTCTTAATTCATTAAGATTATTAACCATAACCGGAGTTTTTTCGTTAATCATTCCAGCTGTTTGGCATTTATTCTTGTATCCGATTTCAACCATTGGTGGTCGGCTTCTCCATTTTTGTCTGCTTTTATTATGTCTACCAGTAGGACGTTTGTATCTTCTCATGCTCTTCTGTCTGCTTCCAAGCTTTACATAAGCCCAATATTTTGTTCTGTGAAATGTTTTTGTAACCATGTTAATTTTTAGCAAAAAAATAACAGTCTGAAAATTCTTAATTTTCAGAATCTCAAAAATTTTGTAAGGTCAATCCGGAGGATTAGTCTAATTTTTGAGTCTGTTGTTTTATTTTATAATTTATATAAATTCCACCCCCGGTTTTTTAGTTATGAATATTCCATCTTGGAATTTGTTTCTATCTCTATTTCTTATTTTTGTAACTTTTTCTAAATCTGCTGCAGTTTGTCCTGCTGCTTCTAAATCATAAGATTTTATCTTTATCTTTGGAGCCTTAATTTCAACCTCAATATTTTTCTTTGCGTATACTATTCTTGGTGATTTTTCTCCAAGAAGATTTTTTATTATGAATTCATGTTTTACTTTATCGAAAGTTACAGTCATAGGAAAGTGAACTATGCAAATCTCAAGTTCATATTCATATCCGTTTTCCAGTCCTTCAATCATATTTTTAATGTGGCTTTTAGCGCTTCCGTAATTTCTTTTGCCCATTCTTTTAGCTTTTTTTGTCTGAAGTATGATTTTATCTCCGTCTTTCTTCATTTCTACATGTTCTGTTACAATTCTTTTTAATTCATGAGCCCCTTTCTTCATTTTTATAGTATTTCCGTGAATTTCTACTTCTATTCCTGCCGGAATCATTACTTCAGCCGCGAAATCTTTTCTTATTTTTTTAGCCATGTTAGTTAGTAGAAATAAGCAATTAAGCTTCCTCCAATGTTTTTTTCTTGAGCTTCTTGATGTGTCATTAATCCTTTGCTTGTAGACACGAGCACATAACCGAAATTTCTTGCAGGTAAGAATCTTCTGATATATTTTTCAATATCGTTCTTTCCAACAGTATATCTTGGCTTTATCGCCATACATTTGCTTATTTCTTTGATAGTGATTGTTAATTTTCTTTCAGAAAGTTCATAATCAATATAGCCGTATTGTTTCATGATATTTAATACCTCAATAAGTAATTTTGAACTTCTTGTTGTAACTATGCCTGTCTTTTTCGCTCTTTGAGCATTCATTATTTGGTTCAATATATCGCCGAGTGTATCTTGTGACATTTTGTTGTTTTTATTTTTAAACTCCTAACTGTATTTTTGGAAACCCAACTGAAGAGCTAATTCTCTAAAGCAGTGTCTGCATAAATTTAAGTTATATTGTGAAACTCTTGCTCCGAATCTTCCGCAGTTTTCGCATTTGAAAGCAGCAATTCCGAATTTTCTTTTCTGTGGTTGATTATGTTTTAGGAATTTTGCCATTACTGCTGGTTTTCCTCTAAGTTGTTTCAATACTTTGTTCCAATCGCTTGCTGTCATGTTAATATAAGTTTAATCTTCCTCCGATTTTTTACCTGCTTCTTCTACTTCAATGTTTAATTTAGTTCTAAGATAATCTGCAATTTCTTCAGGAGTAACGTCTTGTTTTTTTGGCACTTTTCCTGACTTTATTTTCTTCATTCCTGTTCTTTTTCCAGCTCTTCTGAATACAATAGTAACATCCAATCCAATAACTCCAATATCTCTTTGGTATTCCATATCTGGAATTTCAAGATATTCTTTTATTCCAAATGAAAAATGATTATTTGCAATCTGTTTCTTTTTTATTTTATTTCCAACTGCTCCAAATAATCTTTTTAATAATGCTTCCTTTTCATCTCCTCTAAGAGTTACAAAACAGCCAGTCTTTAATCCGGGGCGAACTCCAAATGTAGGGATTCTTTTTTGCGAAACTATCTCTTTCACTTTCTTTCCTGAAAGTAAACTAAGCAATTTTACGCTTCTATCAAGTTTTTCTGCTGTTCCGCCGCAATTTAAAACTAATTTTTCCATAATTACTTTTCTCATTACATTGTTATTTGTTTTTTCGCTTTCAGTTCTTGTGGGTGTTACTTTTTTTGCCATTTTTAGTTTTTATTCTTTTACGAATATGTTTTTTATATTTGATTTAATTTCTTCTTTATGAGTCTTAATAACTGCAACTTTCTGGTCTCCAGAAGTTAATATTTCCTTGATTTTTCCTTCTTCTCCAGAGTGTTTTCCTGCAATAACAATAACTTCAACACCTTTGTCAAGTGAAATTACTTTTGTTATTTTATTTTTAGCGAATTCTACAATTACATAATCCCCAACATTGATTTTTTCATTTGAAAGAACATTTCTTCCTTGGCTTAGATTAAGTTGGACTTTCTTTTTCGCAAGAAGCTTTTTTCCAATAACTTCATAAATTCTTGTATGTGTAGCTTTTTCTTCAACAGGAAGAACTTCAAATTTATTCTTTAAATTTATCTTGTAGAATTTTTTAGCTGAAGGTATAGCAAGTGTATCAAACAAAGTAAGAGGATAGTTTGTTTCTTTTACAACTTTTCCATTTACAAAAATTTTCTTTTCATTAAGAACTTTCTTTAATTCTTTTTTTGTCTTAACAAGTTTAAGAATATCTCTCATAACTAAGATAAGTGACATAGAGTCTCTTTGATTATGTCCAGGCACAGCCATGTATTTTGTTCCTGTTCTTGGAACTGGCATGTAATTTCCTATTGTTTTTCGTTTTATGTGCAT
>JBBSYA010000020.1:18817-23930 GCA_038045485.1 Nanobdellota archaeon | reverse complement strand
AAAACCATAATTAATCTAACGGCAGCTCTTGCTGTAAACAAACAGAGAACAAGCAAAATAAAAATTAAAAGATATTCATACTCAATTGAACTAAAATTGTTTGTTCTTTCCTTATAGTCTTTAATGTAGAGATATACAAAACCGCCTATAAGTGCAAGCGCAGAAAGATAATAAAATGCCTTGCTTATGAAATTTTCCCCATTCATAATGCTTGTTTGAGAATATCTCGAGAATACAAGTCCAAAGAAGAACAAAACATACAATCCTGTTAAAGCCCAAGCTTTTTGCTTGTCTATTTTATTAAGCATTTTTTTGAATAAAATAACCGAGCCCGCAAAAAACATCCAGAACATTATAGGAATATTTTTTATCATAGGCCCAAAACTTCTGCCCCATTCACTGAAATAAGGAGATTTGTTTTCTGCAACCGTTGTTTTCCATCTTCCGGTAACTGGATCAAACAGCATCTGATTAACTGTATTTATCATACCCATAATAAAATCCCAACCCAAAAAGAAGAAAACAAATAAGAAACCAAGCAAAAGAGTTACGATGATTGAGATTAAATGTCTTGGCAGTTTTATGCTGTTAAGAAAACTATTTTCTTTTATCTTAGTATTCCATAGAACATAGTCGATTATTATTGCAATAAAAACAAGGAGAGCAAGTCCAGTATCCAATCCAAAGAAGAACGCCTTAAGTGAATATCTATTTGAGAATGTAAATAATATCAAAGGCAATAAGAAGAGCCATATTCCAAAGGCGCAGATTCTATTTTTATTAAATTTCCCTAAGATAAATGCCACAAAGCAAGATACCGCAATTGGAAAGTAAAGATAATTTGCTCCGCCCCAAGATAAGCTCATTAAACCTGTAAAAATACCAGATAGAACTCCAAAAACTATTGAATATTTTAGTTCATCAGCCTTCCAAGCTTTAAGGAAAAAATAAAATGCGGCAAACATAAAGAAAAATGCAATAGATTCTTTTTCAGGAATGCCCGCAACAGTTCTCGATAGAAAAACAGGGATAACAATCATGAATGCAGTTGCTATCGAAGCAATAATTCCCGATTTAACATGAGTTTCTTTTTCATGTTTTCTATAAAAAATTTCCCTAACGAAAAAGAAAAAAGCAATGATTGTAAACACAAAGAATACCACTGGCATTATTACTCCGGCATAATTTATGCTTGCATTATTTCCTAAAATTCCTAATGCTTTGTGAGTCAGAACAATCATATAAGAGACCATCTGAAGTTCTTGGGTTGGGTCAAATCCAAGTGGCACTCTTCTTAGTTCATCCATAGTTGGAAGGCTTCCATGTGCGATTATCTCTTTTGCATATCTTAAGAATAAGAAGGGGTCAAGATCAGGCCCTAAAGTCCAGTCATTAGTTGTAATATCCCATAGTCCGGGCTGGCCATTTCCGTGATCAGTCATAGGCTGCGTTCTTATATTTATTGCAAAAAGAATAAGTATAATTAGAATTATATAAAAAATCCATGAAGGATTATTTCTGAAAAAATTTACAACTTTTTCTTTTCTCTGTTCTATTAATTTATCCTCTTCCATGTTTGTTTTTGTATAACAAAAATAACAGTCAGAAAATCCCTGATTTTCTGAATTTCCAAAAGCTTGTTAGGCCAATCCGAAGGATTAGTCTGCTTTTGGAATTGTTTTTTAATGTTTATTTAGTTTCTTTAGTCCTTCAATAATTCAGAAACTTCATCAACTAAATCGCCAGCTCCCTGCTCTTTTTCGATGCTATCTTTATTGCAATACGGACAAGTTCTCGGACTTCGTGAAGTCTTGAATTTAAACTTGCAATTTAAACAAATATAGTCGTCCATGTTATTAGAATTTAGAATAATTTTGGGGTTATAAATACTTCTATAAGCGCAGCTATAATAAGAAGCACTATGGCTATCACTAAAAGATTAAGTGAATCCTGAAGTATCATCAAAAATCTCTCTCTTTTGCTGTCATGATTAATTATTGCAGTGCTGAATATTCCGCCGGCTAATGCAGCCATGAAATAAGCAGCTATTTCAGGAATTCCATGAATGAAATATCGAGCCAGCCCCATTGGCAATTGAGTTATATCTGAACGAGTAAATATTCCTATTGCTGCTGCAATAACCGAAGCATTCCACGCTAAAATAAATATTGCGCCAGCGCCGAATACCAACGACGCAACCATCGATATCATAAGCACAATTATATTATTTGAAAATATACCCCAAAATCTTGCAGAAGAAGTTGCTGCCCCGGTAATTCCACTCGTAGAACCTAAACCATATTCAGTTAAACAATTATTAAAATTAGCAGGTCTATTTATTTGGCAGAAAGTTTCTATTTGAGCCCTGAAAAAATTTTCGCCGTTTGGAAAAACAATATATCCAATAGAAAAAGCAACAACAAATCCAATAAATAACCATAAAAATACTTTTATTGCTTTTCCGTGTTCTCTAAGAAGATGCCATTCGCTATTTATCTCATAATCTTTTCTTTCTTCGAGTCTAATAGTAAAATATACAAAAGGCATTGAAAAGATTACAGCAAAGACTATTACAAAAACAGACATATAATGAGATAAAACAGGATTTTTGCCAAAAAGCGCATAAGCAATAATAATAGAAAGCAGCCCATAAACCAACCCAATAAAAAACATTTCCCATGGTTTTCTCTCCGCCTTTTTTGGATTAATTAACAATTCGAGCATGTTAGTGTGTGTTGATGGTTGTTTTTAAATATTGTGAGTTGGTAGTTTGATTTCATCTCTTTTTGAATAATTTAATGATGCACTAAACCTCGATAAGACTTTACTGCTCACAACTTCTGCTTACGAATTGAAGAATTATTAAAATTCGGCTTGTTATTATCAGATTCATGCGAAGCAATCTCTAAAAAAAGGTTTAAAAACAAGAGGAGGTTAATATTTTCAATAAAGAGGTTCACATGTTTAATCGTTTTAGATTTAATAGAATTGCAAGAAAAATAAAAGAAATTAAGATTCAGGGAGCTACAAATGTTGCCCGTTCTGCTCTTAGGGCTTATTTTTTAGTTCCAACAAAAAAATCTAAGAAAATTCTGCTTGGTTTGAGACCTACAGAACCAATGTTATCTCATGTTTTAGAATTAGCAGATAAAAAATCTGAAAAGCAAATTTTGGCGCATTTTGAAGAGTCTCAAGATAAAATTAACCAGATAGTTTTTAGATTAATAAAAAATAATTCGAAAATATTTACGCATTGTCATTCAACCAATGTTGTTAAGGCATTAATTTATGCAAAAAGGCATGGAAAACATTTTGAAGTTTACAATACTGAAACCCGCCCATTATTTCAGGGAAGACAAACTGCAAAAGAATTGAGCAGAGCAGGAATAAAAGTTACTCAATATGTTGATTCTGCTTCAGCAATTGCAATAGCAAGGCAAGGCAGAAAGGATAAAGATTATGTCGACGCTATTTTTTTAGGTGCGGATGCATTATTAAAAGATTCTGTTATAAACAAAGTTGGAAGTGGAATGATAAGTGAAATAGCTTTTGATAATAATATTCCAGTATATATTATCGCAGATAGCTGGAAATATTCGCATAAAGCAGTAAAAATTGAACAAAGAAAGTTTAATGAAGTCTGGAATCCAGAAAAGAATAAAATTCATATAAAAAATCCAGCATTCGAAGCAATAAATTTGAAGTATGTTCGCGCAATAGTTAGCGAGCTTGGAATGATGAATTATAAGAAATTTCTAAGCATAGTTAGCAGACGGAAGGATTAGTTTTTAGGAAGCTTTTTAAACTGGATTAAATAGCAATTTTTATGAATCAACAAGAATATTTTATGCAAATGCAGATGTTAGGACAAGAAGCTGAAAAGCTTGACCAACAAATGCAGATGATAGACCAGCAATCAATAGAGTTAGCTGCTGTGCGAGACAGTATTGTTTCTATAAAAGAAAGTTCTGGAAAGGAAAAAGAAACAGAAATTTTAGCAAATCTTGGAAAAGGTATATTCGTTAAAGCAGATTTAAAGGAAAAGAATCTCTATATCAATATTGGAAAAGATGTTATTGTAAGAAAAACTCCTGATGAAACTCTTAAAATAATTGACGAGCAAACAAAAAAAATGGCTGAAGGAAAAATGGCTATGACTGAAAGAATTCAACAGCTTCAACTTGAAATGAATAATCTTTTAATGAAGGCACAGAAAGAACAGGGCGGAGAGAATTCTCAAGGACATAATCATTCTAGTTGCGGAGATGCAGATTGTGAATGTGAAGAGCCTTGTGAAGATTGTGAATGCGAACACGAGCATAAAGAAGAAGAAAAGGGCAAGAAGAAATAAAATGGCAAACCCTCATTCAATAAGAATTCCAGAACAGGTAAATGCGCTTGAGAATAGATTAGCGTTAGTATCTCATTCTGGAACTGAAAATACTATTTTTACTGCTTTGGGTATTCCTCTTATGGCTGCGGGAGTAGTTTTAGTAGCTAAGAATTTTAATATTGAAGGCCCGGGTCCATTAATCGGTGCTTTTCCAGGGGTTATAGCTGGTTATATTTTAGCTCGCGGAGCAACCAAATTAATACAAAAGTATTACAAAGGAAAAATTAAGAAAGTTATAAGAAACGCCAATCCTCATCTCGAAAATAGTTATTCAGTAGAACGATATGTTCAAAGATATGCATAAAGAAGAAATAATTATCAATCTAACTTAAACACTTTTCTTAGAATTAAACTAAATATTAACGAAGCAAGAATATACCACCCTATCCAGTTTGTTGCTATTGCTGTTTGCCCAAATGCTACCTTAAGCCAATTGAACAGGAATAAAAGAGGGATAATAGTTATAAGCGAAACTTTCATAGATTGTTTCATTTGTGTAGGAAAATCTTCCATCATTTGCTTATTAATTTCCATCATCTTTTGAGGGTTATCCTTGTGTTGCTTCATCTCTTCTCGAAGGCGTTTTTGCTTATCTTTTATTTCTCGCATAAGTTTTTTATCTGTAAAATAATGAGAAATTATAGTAATAAACAAAGTTACAAGAAACGAAATCAGCAATATGCTTGCTTGAGGATATAAAATTATTATTGAAACTAAATC
>JBBSYA010000020.1:0-18717 GCA_038045485.1 Nanobdellota archaeon | reverse complement strand
TGTTTTTAAAACTTCTTATTAATCTTTATTTTGTTAAGAAGAAGTGTTAAAAAATCCTGTTGGATTTTTTAAAGTTAATCCAGCTCGCCCTTCGGGCTCGCTTTTCTTTAGTAAGACTTCGTGTAATTACTAATCTAAACTCGAAATCTGCGCCTGCTCGATTTCTCACACAAAATATATTATTAATAATGTCTAAACGCCAATTCGAATTTGGTTTATAGAAAATTATTTTAATTGTTCTTGTTGTTATAATTTTCTATCTGGGAAATTGCAGTAGCAATTACCCATAATTATTAGTATTTGATTTATAAAATTTATGCGAAGCACTAATTAGAAAACTAAACTAAATCTTACCCACCCATCATCTTTCTCATTGCTGGATGCATATCCATCGCGTGCTGTTGTGCAATGTTTTGATAGAACTGATAGATAATCATAATTCCAAGAAGCAAGGCTGTTCCGCCAGTTATTGTCCCCATTATATCCGATACTCCTGCTAATAATCCGACTGCTATTCCGCCCATTATTGTTAAAGGCATAACGTATCGGTCTAATATTGCTTCTAATACTCTCTGGTCTTTTCTAAATCCCGGAATCTGCAATCCAGAATTAATAATCTTCTTTGCCTGGCTTGAAGAATCCATTCCAGCAGTTTTTACCCAGAATACTGAAAAGATTGCTGAAAAAATTACAAAGACAATAATATGTACGACTGCTTGTCCAGCATATATCCATCTAAATCCGCCAGTTATTGCCATTTCAACCACATTAGACGCACCGAGCCAAAAACTCAATCCAGAAACTGCTACTCCATTTGAAAAGTGTCCTAAGAATGTTGCGTGTCCAAGCCAGTTCTCAAATAATCCGCCCATTAATTGAAGGTTAGCAACAAAAGCGCCTGTCAAGATAACCGGAATATTAGATGCATAAAAAAATGCAAGAGGCCATTTGATATTATATCCTCTCATTCTATCATAGGAAAGTGGAATTTCAATTTTAAGAGATTGTGCCCAAACAACTGCTAAAAATATAATCGCAGTAGCAAGAATTTTTGCAAGTTCGCTCAATCCACCAGTTACATCACTCAGAACAAAGAAATTATTGAATAATGCAAGAACTGCTCCGATAGGCTGCACTCCTGCTGCTATTCCGCCAGGACCAATAAATCCAAACAAACCAGTTACTAATCTCCAGCCAACTCCTGCTGCGATAAATAATGAAACTCCGCTTCCAAATCCCCATTTGTGGCAGACTTCATCCATAAACATAATCAATAATCCGCCAACCATTAATTGAATTATAACTATTGCTTCAAATCCAGGGTTAGCAGGAGTTCCACCCATTAAAGTATAAACAACTGCTTCAAAAATTATAAAACCAAAAACTAAAAGTTTTTGAACTCCCTGAAAGAACTTCTTGCCTTCTGGCTTTGATGTATCAATATGAACTATTCCGCTTCCAACAAGCAATTGAAGAATAATCGATGCCATAACAATTGGACCGATACCAAGAGATATGATGGAGCCGAAATCAGTTCCCAACAGGATAGCAATATATTCAAACCGCGCAAGCGCGTTTGCCTTTAATCCCCAAAGGGATATGTTCGCAAGTATAAAAAAAGCAGATAAAATTATAATCGTCCATTTCAGCTTTACATTAAAACTCAGCTTTTTCTCAACAGGAGCCCTTACTTCAGGAAGATTATGCAGTATGTCTTTGAATGAAACCATTTTTTATTAATATTAATAATAAAAGTTAGAGATAAAGTGTATTTATAAGCTTTATCTGGATGTTTACGGAAGGTTGATTTAACACGAAAGTAAATTTGCTTAACTCCATAAACTTTTTATCTTTATGGGTTTGGGATTAAAACCTAAGATTCCAAAATCCTGTTTTGGTTTGGAGTTTCTTCTCTTTTCAACTTTTTTCAATTTATCTTCGTGAGTTTTTATATTATGGCAATTTGCACAGAGGTACTGAAGATTACTAATTTTGCTTTTTCCACCCTTATACACTTCTTTTTTATGGTCTAAATGTTTAGCCCTCATATCTAAAGGTTTATGGCATCTTGCGCACTTATTATTCTGTCTTGCTAAGACCTCATTTTTTTGACTAGTAGAAACGGGTTGTCTTTTATTTTTTTTCTTTGGAGTAGCACCAAATATACTAGTTTCTTTTTTAAATTGGGCCCGAGTCAATCCCGGATAAAAATCAGTAGCCATACTTGTTCTAAGAAAGAGTATTATTTAAATCTATTTTATAACTAATTGCAAACATTTTCAGTCCTATACTTTGTTATAGTTCTTGTTTTTGTCATGTCCCGATATTTTATAGTATCTTTGCATTCTTGTATTTGAGGACTATCAACAAAATCATATACGCAACCCATTCGGTCTGTTGGAAGATATGTAAATGACCAAGATGCTTGATTGGAATCTAAAGCGGAAACCCACAGATTCTCTATTCTTACGGAAGTTCTTTGTTGCGAATCATAATTATACACTTGAAGATTTAAATTAAAATAAGTACCTTGTCTTTCTTGGTTAGTAATCTTTACGCCACAAGTTTGTTGATACTTAACACATTTATAACTCTGACAAGAGCCTTGTCCGTAAGATATGCAGTTACCCCAAAAATTCTTTTCTATACAGACCTGCGCGTAACTTTCACATTCTTGTTGAATACAATTAGAGCTAACATCTATGTATTCTGTTTTGTATAGGGGAGTTATATAATTGCAATCTTGAGCTGTATAGGGAACCGTGTCAGTATACTCTTCTTGTTCTTCATAAGGAACTTGCACATCCTTGCAGGTTTGAAAGACAGAATGCCCGGTTATAGCTTGAAAGCCGAATAAGGATGAAAATACTAAAATTAAAAGCACAGATATTAAAATAAGAGTTAAACGCAGGGATTTATCCATAGGAAAAGGACGTATAGAATATATTTAAAGGTTTCTTATTATTTGTTTCACCAGTAGGTAGCCTTCTTATTTCTTCTTATTCTTGCTCCAGTATAACTTTCTAAAACGAAAACAATATAAACCCTAAAAATATAAAATACTATCCGTTAGGGAAAGAGTTCTGGTGATATTAGAAAACTAAAATGGCAAACGATACAATAATACCCTTTAGAAACCAAAGTGGGATCTCTGCATATAATGCTTTTGATGCCCTTGCTCAGGTAAATCCTGAAATGGCTGCTATGGCTTGGGCTCATAAAGATGGACTGCTTCAGCCAGAAATGATGCCCTATTATGCAAGATTCCGTGAATTAGATGTAGCAGATCGAAGAAATCTTCTTGATTTTGCCGTAGAAAAAATAAGAATTGGCGCAGATGTAGAAATGAATTACGATAATAACAAAACAGTACTCGGAGTTACTCATATGAGAGAAGATGGAGCAACAAGAAGAACAGAAATAACAGATAAAGGAAAAACAGTTAGGGCTTTAATTCATGAAAATGGAGCAACAGAAAGAACAGATTTAGAATGTCGTGCCGCCGTAGATGTAAGCAGAATGAAATATGAAGCGGATGTTAGAATTATGCAAGATCATATGGATGGTATGAAATATCTTTCTGATAATGAACTAAGGGCGAAACATATTGAAGCTAGTGCACTGCAAAAAGCTATGCAAATACATGCTTTAGTTGAAACAATAAAATCAAATGACAGAAGAATGGAAATAATACAAAAAGCAGAGTTCGAATATCTTGCGGAAGTTAGAAAAGCCGAGCTTCTTAGAGATACAGCGCGTGGAAAAAGAGATGGAGAAATAGTTTCTAATTATCTTGCAGTTCAAGCTCATATGTACCAGCTCTATCTTCAACACGAATTAGCTTTAGCAATTGAAAAGAAGGAAGGAATAAGAGAAGTTTATTCTGCACTAGCAATAATAACTACAAAAGCTCTAGAAGATATGGCGCGTGCTGGAATAAACGGGATAGTTATTGAGGCAGATACTGCTGCGGGCCAATTTAAATATAAGATTACTCGAGAAAATGACAAAAAATAATGATTTTTCAGGTTTACCTCCTCTTCCCCCATTGGAAGATGTTTTGAAAGCCGTAAGAAGCCAAGATACTCCCAAATCTGATAATGGTATTGATTATAAAAAAAAATATGAAGCTCTTAAAAAAACTGTAGATGCTCTCCAAAAGAAACTTGAAGAGCCAGAAAGACAAATAGAAGCATTACCTAGTTCTAAACAAGAAAATCGTACTTGTCCTATTCTCCAAAAAAATACTGGTTCAGGAGAAATATCTGTCATTTCTAATTCTGGATTAAAAAAAGTAGCATGCCCAAGTTTATATGACCGTAATAATTTATTAAATCAAATTAGGGGTATAGAGGGAGAACCTTTCTGTGATTTTACAAATAAACCTTGCCCCTATTCAATATAAAATGACAAATCAAAATCAACAACCATTACTTCCACTTCCACCTCTCGAAGATGTTTTGAAAGCCGTAAGAAGTCATGATTCTACTTCTGAGGATAAAACAGATTATAAAACGGGTTATGAATATTTAAAAAAAGAAGTAAAAGAATTAAGAGGAGTTATTAAACAATTAGAAGGTATAATTAAAACTCAACCAAACATAGAAAAAAATATTCAAACTTGTGAATGCCCAATTTTAGAAAGACATTCTGGAAGAGGAAGGATACAAGTGTTAACTAATTCGGGGAGTAAACATAACAAGGTAGTATGCGAACATGTTTATCTTTGGGAATCAATGGATGGTAAATTTTATCATTGCATTCTTACAGGTCAGAATTGCAGTTATGTTTACTCAAATAGCACAGGAGATTAAAATTCAAACCCTACTTCTTCTTATCCTTCCCGCATCCTTTTCTCGAAAACAATTTCAAGAATAAATCATCAACTTTATCTTGAACTTCAGCATTATTCTTTTTTGTGTTAACACAGCTTCTTCTAACTATATCTTCAACCTGTTCAACAGATGTTAGCATATTTTTCTTAGCTCTTTTTTCAATCATCTTCATAACTTCGTTATCTAAATGAATAGTCATAGAATTTTTGTAAACATAAACAACTTTTCCATCAGATTTCTGTTTTTTCTTCAGTTTTTTCTGTCCCTGCAATTTTATTTCATAAAACGCTCTTTCTACATCCTTCAATGGCCATCCCTTATCCAGAAGAGGTAATCTTATCTGATAATCCTCAAACCCGCGCGCTCGAGCCTCTGTAATGAATTTTATTAGTTCAGAATTCGAATATGCTTCAGTGTTTTCTGTTTCCATGTAATCCTCTTTTATTAGATTTGTTAACCTTTCAGGATATTTAAGTATTATCTTTTTAGTAATTCCACAAACTTCGTTTCATAAGTCAGGAAATGTTGAGCAACTCAGGTTATTAATTCCCTTCGCGTTATTTTGAGAAGTCCAGCCTAAAAATTAAATGCCAGCCGAATTGTTATTGAGATTATTGGAATTTATTTCTTTTTGCAATACGGACAGCCATTATATTCTGCGCTGTAAGTTTTTTTGCAGAATCTGCAGCGAACATTTTGTGAGAACTTAGCACTCGAATCATCTTCAGTTTTTACACGAGCTATAGGAATAGGAGCACTTTCAGTTTTAGCATCATTTTCTCCAGCCAATAAATTTTCTTTTCCAGTAGCCAACACAATAATATTTACCACAATCATAAAGACCCCAAAAGCAATAAATCCATAACCTATCATTTTACCTTGAGAATCCGCCAGAGAAGCTTCGCCAATCATAAATCCAATTATTGGAAAGCCAGCCATTAGAATTCCTAAAATAAGCCCGATTATAGGTCCTGGTTTTACCATCTTTTTATTATTTACATGAGCATTTGAACTTTTTAAAGATTGTTTATTTAATTTCGAACCCAAATTTGATTTTGAATCAGGTTCTTTGCTTTTTGTTGAACTTATCCAAATAATACAAGCTACAGAAACTATCCAACAAAGTAAGGGCGATTCAGTAAAATAATAGACTCCAAGATTTCCCAAAACTGCAACTGCAAATGCGAGATTATTCTTTTTTCTTATAGCTAAAGAAAAAGCTATAATGAGAAGAATGATTGTTAATACTTTTATAGTTAAATCAATTACTCCCGCAGTTGTTTGAAGGTCTAGCATCTTTTTATATTTTAATTAGCCTTTCAGGATATAAATAGCTTATCTTTTTAGTAATGCCTTATTCGTTAACTTTTTATACCTCAAAAAGCTCTTTTATTCATCTAGGGAGGTGTTAGCCCCTGGAAGCTCAATTCTAGAAAATTAACATGATGAACCTATTTAATTTCGGAAGCAAGAAAACTCTAACTCTTAGTCAAGAAATAGTCTTAGCCTTAAGTAAATATTTGGAAGAAGAAGGATTTTCAGGTCGTACTACCGAGGAAGCTTATGGGGAAATAGCCAAACATAGTTCTTTAAGTTATTCTAGAGAAGTTGAGAGATTAACAAGAAAAAGTCATAACTCCTCTTTTTATGAAAAACTCTCTCAAAAATCTGGAGATTTTGCAGTTTACGACTATTTGAAATCTCGATCTCATCAGGCCAACAGAGATAATGTGGAACAAGCAATAATTATGATGGAACTGGAGGTGCAAGATTCTATTTTGGATGCGGGTTGTGGAACCGGCCTCGAAGCAGTATTTCTAGCAGGTTTATTAAAAAAAGGCAAGGTTACAGGAATAGATTCTTCTTCAGGCCTTGCCGAAAGGGCTAAAGAAAGGGCAATTAGGAGAAATGTTCAAAATACAGAATTTAAGCAAGGAAAATTAGAAGCAATACCTTATTCAGATAATACTTTTAATGGTGTAATTTGTGTAAATACTCTTTATGAAGGATTTAGTCAAATGTATTTTGAGGAAATGAATAAATGCCTGGGGATTAGAATAGGTCAGATGGATAGAGTTTTAAAACAAGGCGGTAAATTATTTTTAACAATTCCAAATCAGGGAAGAAATCGAGAAATACAGGGAAATATCGACTTTCAAAAAACCATCCTGAGAACTAATTTTGAAGCAGGAGGATATTCTAATTTTAAATTTAATAATATTACTCGAGTAAATAAGGAAGGCAGGGAGTTCAATCATTCCTATATTTGCTTGACAAAAGGATAAAATGGCAAACAATTATGAAGATGATCCGGTAAAAGAAAAAGCGAGAAAAGAAATTTACATTTTTTCTGATTCTAAACTTCCAAAAGATAGGGCGAATGGTACTGCTATTTATATGGGCTCTGACAATCCTCGAGAAAGTTTATGGTTAGATAAATTAGGAATTCCAAGACAAGGTAGAGTAATACTTGAAGGAGACCCCACAAAAGTTGAAGCTGTAAGATTAGCTAATCCGGGAATAAAAGTTCTTCCCATAACTACCCATGAATTTTTTGCCAGTAAAGAAGCTCAAACATATGCTCCCTGGTGGTATTGCGGGCTGGATTATGAATGCCAATTAGGTGATCCGGTTCTTAAAGACATTCAGGTATTGGGCGATAAAGGGCTACTCCGGGACGGGGGAATACTATATACTAATGTTGTTGGTCACCGGGAGCAAATTGAAAAACAAAAAATTTATATGGAAAATTTGATAAGATACGGAGACTCCGAGCAAGACCAAATATTTCAAAAAGTGTTTGGAGAAGGCTTTGATTTTTATAAAGAAACAGAAAAAGTTCTCACAGGTCTCAGTGAAGAGGATAAAGAGCGGATATTGGGGAGAAAACTTGATCCAAGTAAACCAATATTACCGGGGGAATTGGCAAGAGCAACTAGCTTATTGGAGAGAGAATTTCTTAATTTATTACCTGAACCCAAATTGGAGAAACTGAGGGCATATGCAATTTCAAGAATGATACAAAACTATCTTTATGAAATTCCCTTGCCTGTGAAATTCAGAGATTTTTGCTGTCCGGGTACAAAGAGAATATTTAAAAACTTTGGATTTTCCCCTGCGAATTGTGCCGAAGATGATTACAGTGAGCTTAATTTTTTACAATTTCCTATCCGAGACGTATTTGAGCAATTAATGAAAAATATGGGGGCATTAAAAGATATGGGCGGGGAAATGAGGCGGCTCAAGCCATCTGATCCAACTTCGAGGGCTATAACTCTTGAAGAGGAGATAGAAAGAAACTCGAAGGGTTATTTCAGCTTGGGAGATTTAGAGATTGTTCCTTTAATTATGGAGAATTTTAGCTCTAAAGGATATATGGCTGTAAATGTAAAACCATTTTTTTATCGCAGCAATAAGAATACACCCATGATGCTGGACATTATGCAAGTTCGAAGAATGGATCCTTCTATAAAAGAAGCATTAGAGTTTATAGCTCAGAATGATTGGTGCATAGGCTATTCTCCAGATAGACCTTATTTAAGATTATTAACGACTCAAAAGATTAGGGCTTCGAGTATTGATGAAGGTAAACAATTGTTGAAGAAAGAATCAGATAGGCTTTGTCGTGATTTAACTAAACGCGTAGGATTTCTTTTGGAGAATCAACACAATGTTAAAAATTCAATGCCCGAACGAAAATATCTTGGAAATTCCGCACTCCCACTTTTAACTTTATCCGCAGCAAGAAAATGTATTCTTGAAGGAATGAACGATGAACAAATCGATGAAAGATATCATGTTCCTAACTGGGGAAGAGTTTCAGCAGTTCGGGCTAATGTAACAATGGGAAGAATAAAAAAGAAAGAACCAAGAATTGTTAAAAAATCCGAACCAGAAATAGAGCCTCAAATAGGTTGCAAGCATCTTATCTCGCGAGATAGTTATAGAAATCTTTCAAAGCCCCTGCAGATGAGATTGGATTATTTTATAGAAGAAGCAATTGATATTCTTAGGACAGATAAGCAAAATCGAGTTAGACAAGCCTTCAGTGAAAGCAAGCTTGGAGATATGATTGATAATTCAATAGAACCAATAAGGTTTTACGCTTTTTTTGATGATGTTCAATTAGCATTATCTAGTGGAGAAAAAATAACTCCAGAGTTCTTAAGAGAAACTTATGTCTCTGTTAGGGATGCAGCAAGATTAACAGAAGTTGTTGGATATAAAATTCCAAGACAAAAACCAGAGTCAGAAAAAATAAAATCAAAAAAGAAAACCCCTTCAGAGCAAATTAAGGCAGAAATCAGGGAATTAATAGTTTCAGGCATTCCAAGAGATGAAATTTGGGAAACTTATAAGAATCATTTTGATTCCCGTTTGCAATTTGGATCAGTAACTGCTTGGGCTTCGCCCAATTTAGCCAAAAAAAGAAATTTATAGAAAGAAGTTGCAGTAGTTAATTAATTTTTAATATTTTTACTTCCCAACCTTCGGATTCACATAAACCTTGCTCACCGCAAAGCTCTTGTAAATTCCTTCTAAGATATCTGTTCCAGCATATCCTGCAAGCAAACTCAACCGATAATCAAAACTAAAAATAATTCCAGTAAAAATCCCCAATACAACTGCAATAAAAACAGTTATACAATAGTAGCCCCAAAGAATCTTTCGCCTCAAAGATAAAGCTTTCATAAGGCCAACGAGTCCGCGTGTTAATCCGCCAATGCCGCCTAATACTGCCGAAAGTAATAAAGTTTCCATATTCCTCTTTTATATCTTCCTAATGAATTTAGTGTTTTTATATCTTATCTTTGTAAAAAGAGAATGCCTAAAAATGCAAGGCATTTTGGGGCTCAGAAAATCGTTAATTTTCTGTGAGATAAAAATTATCAAATTTTTATATCTTATCTCTTGGACTACTACCCTCTACATTTGGATTTAGGATTGTAGAGGGTAAGAACTATAAGTCAAAACATTTAAATAGTAGTATATACAAAGTATATACATGGAACAAGAACAATTAATCAGAAAGGTTACTGAAATAGGGAATGGGGCGCATATTTTCGCGCCGAAAGAATGGCTTAATGAAGAAGTTTTAATCGTAAGAATAGAGAAAAAAGGATTAAAAGAAGAGATATTAGAAATCCTTTCTCCTTATTTAAGCAAGATAACTGCAGTGTTTATTTATGGCTCTAATGCTCGAGGAGAAGCCTTTGAAACCTCTGATAAGGATGTTTTAATTATATCCAAGGAGAAATTTAAGATAGAGAATAAGAGAAACTTCGAGTTCCTAGTTTTATCTGAAGATTCCATAGAATCTGCAATAAAAATTAACCCCATTTTAATGTATTCTATATTCAAGGAAGCCAAGGCGATAATAAATGAAAACTATCTGGATAAATATAGAAATAAAAAAATAAGCCTGAAGGATTTTTATTCGTTTATAGAATCTACTAAAGAAACCTCTATAGAATCTAGTGAAAGAATACTGGAATTAGATAAAAAAACAGGAGATACTGCCTCAAATAGTGTAATTTATTCAATTATCTTGAGATTAAGAGGTATTTTCATAATTAAATGTCTTTTGAAAAATAGAAATTATTCGAATTCTTTATTTAAGGAGTGGATTAGCAAGAACATTAAATTAGATTATGAAAAAGTTTATGAAGTTTATAGGGCGGTAAGAGATAATAAAACCATGAAAGATAGTATTCCCCTATCCACTGGTGAAGAGCTGATAAACTTTTTAAAAGAAGAAATAAACAAATTATCTAAAAAGTAGAACAATCAAATGACTAATCGAAAAAAGAGGCTTAAGAAAGGAGTTGAATCTATTCAAAAGAGGATAGAGGAACACGAAGAAAAAAAGAAGCTTGCAGAAGAGGAGAACAATGAAGAGCTTGTGAAATATTATGAAAAGGAAATTAGAGCCAAGGAAAAAACCAAAGAAGAAAAACAAGCAATTCTCGATAAGCAATAGTTTTAGAGTTTAGAATGTAGTAGTTAGAAGATAGAAGTCAGTGGGGGCGATTAGTCGTCTTCGGCTTCAATCTTCCCAAGTATCTTTTTTCCCAGTTCCTCGCGTTCAACTCGCAATCGTGCTAGCTTATTCTTTACTTAGTCTGGCTCGTCCAATCGCTCGGCTTCTCACAGTTCTTCATTCTCGTCTTTTTCTTCATCTAAGTCTTCAATATCTTTAATATCTTCAAAACTTTCTTCAAAGTCAGTCATGTTTTGTTAGAAGTAGTGGGCGTTTTTAGGGGTTTTGCCTGCAGGAAATAGTCTTTAAGAAAAAAAAAGCTAACTCAAAGATATATTCTTAATTATACTCTTAAAAAAGCAATTATCTTTTTAAACTCAAAATAATAGTTATTAAAATGGAAAAAGATGAGCCAAGATTATTTCCAGTACAAGTAGTTACTAAAAGAACTTATCAGGGGAACGATACTTTTTCTTTTTTATATCACCTACAAGAGTCCGAAAGATTCCCTTTAATTGTGAGTCCTGAAGGAGATATTCTTATTTCTCCAAATGAAAGAGCAGATACTCTAAAAGAAGGAGAGGTTCCGCTGACAAGAGAAGCTGCTAGAGAAATTGCTAGGCAATCAAAAGGAATTGCATTTAATGACTCTGGGCAAGCAGGTTTTGAGTATTCTGATTTTGTTACAGCTTTAAAATTAGTTTCCATCCATAGAAACCTTTCACAAAGAAATAATAATTCAGGACTTTTAAAGAGAGTTGAAGCAGGAACAGCTTTCACTCAATTAGAATCTAACTTGCCTTCTTTTAAACACGTTGAGATAATGAAAGATGAAGGTATTTTTGGTTATGTAGAAAAACCCCACGATTGTAATGTAGGTGGTTTGCCTATGGGTACCTTAAGATTTTCTCCAAATTTTGGTTTACACGATCTTGATTTTAATGAAGCTAAATTATCTACAGAACTTTATCTTTTTGACCTTGCTAAAAAAGATATACCTGTCTTTCTTGAAGCTCTTACTCCTTATTTAACTAAAAACGCAATGCGCCTTTCTGCCGATTCTAAAACTGCAGAGGGTAGAGAAATTAAAGACCCAACAACATTTAATCTTTCTTATAGCACTCCATGGGTTGCTTTAGATGGAAAATATCATACAAGCCCGTATTTATCTGGATTAAGAGCTTATTGTATCGGTTCTGAGGGTTCTCCGCATTATTCTCTCGGAGAAGGATTAAAATCCTTGCCCGAAATGTTACCTCGTTTTTTAGATGTTTGCAAGAATGTAAATGCCGCAGCAAAAAAAGTAAAAGCTGCAAGAAGCGAAAAAGATAAAGCAAAGGTTCAAAGAATGATGGATTTAATTGGTGTACTCGAATAAGTTAGTGGGTTCTGTTAGTTTTTTGTAATTATGTTAGGGGGGTGGGGACGGAAGAAGTAGGGGGGGTTGCTATTTTTTACGAGAGATACTTATTGCAAAAAGTAGAAGTGTTAAAATCATATTAATAAAAAATAAGAATATTACCTTAGACTCTATGGTTAATGCAGAATAATAAGTGGGTATATCAATTTTAAACCCTGTAAATCCTAGTATAGCTATTACTGCACTTATAGAAGAAATAATCATTACATTCTCTTTTAGAAATTTTTTTATTTTGTTCATTTTAAAATTTTAGCTATAGTCGCCCCAATTATCCCAACTATTCCCATTATTACAATAAAACCATAAATACCGATTTCTTGTCCCGCAGTTTTAGCTAATTCGGGTAGAATTATTGCGCCAAAAACAAATAGAATAAATAACCCCACTATCGCCTCAATTACAATTTCAACTTCTTTCATAGGAAATTAACAATTTTTAACTTTATATAGTTTTATTTTATTGAGAAAGATATTCAAAAGTTAGGCCAGTTCTGCTATTTCCCAAGCTCGGTTGTCATAGCAACTTATCAGGATCTCGCTATCGTAAACAATATCGGGAGAATTTATATCAATCTGATCTCCTAAGTTAGTTTCAACCCTATATTGCAGAGGCAGATAGGTAGTTTTAGTGAAGGTTTCATTAATTTGATCTGAGCTTATTTCAATAGTCCAATACCCATACCCACAGGCATAAAATATGGAGGTTTGATTCTGTGGTAAAATAGTTTCATTAGAAGTTTTATTTCGATAAATTATCATTTTTGCTCTCCCATTATCTAAATTATCAAAAGGATGGTTTATACAATCAATTTTTTTTGAATTATTTAGGGTCTTTTCATCCAAAAAATTAATAATATATTTCTGATTTTTTGGTAAATCATCAGGGAAATAAACTTTCCAAGTATTATTCATAGTTGGAGATTTTATTCTTATTTTTATGTTTGTTAATTCAATAGGACCATTTACTAGAGTAATTTCGAAGATTCCCAAGCTATTATAAGTTTCAGGCATTATAATATTTATACCAGGTTTAGCAATTATGTTATCGTAATAATCATTTAAAACAAAGCCTAAAAATAACAAAAATAACCAAAACAAGCTACTAATTAACCATTTTAACCAAGTTCTTTCCCCCTCTGTTTTTTTTATTTTAGATAATAGTTTCATTTCTTCCTCAACCTTATCTCGCCTTTCTTAACATTCTCAACAAATTCTCGAGTTTGTTTTATTATGAATTCGGATTCTAACTTCTGATACACATTCACATTCCAAACATCCCCGTATTTAGAATTGGTATAAGATTTTGACCATAGACCCGTTATAAAAAATAATCGGGTAAGGAATAATCCCTGAAAATAACCTAATTTTGTTTTTTCTAATCGATTTATTATTTCCATCGCTTCACCATATAATTCTCTAGATTTTTTATCTTGGAAATCATGAGTTGCAGGATATTTTCCGATTATTAATCCTAAAACCGCTTTTAAAGAAAGCTCCATGGAATCTATGCAGTTTTTTACTACTAAATTCCATTTTTCTTTTGTAAATAGGTCTTCAGCGATTTTAAGAAATTCTACAGAATCTTCTATTAAATGTTTACAATCCGATTTACTTGGTTCAATTACCTGAATTCCTTTTTTCATTCCTTCACCCCCTCTTTCACCTTCTCTTTCAAAACATCCAAAACCTCCACCATCGCCCCCGTATCCATCCTGCAATACTTCTCCAAATCTGCTCTCACTTTGCTTTTTTCTCCTTTTTTCCACATTCGCATGCATTCAAAAATTCTCCACATTCTTCGCAAGAAAGCTTTAATTTTCCTTTTTTGCATTCAGGGCAAATTTGATTTTCTTTTGCCTGTTTTTCTGTAAAAAATTCTCCACAACTTTCACAGACTAACCAAATTTTTGGACGAGTTATCATAGTTCCTCATTACCTCTTATACTCTCTTTCAACTTCTCCAAAACAACTATCATCGCCCCCGTATCCATTCCGCAATACTTCTCCAAATCCTCCCGCACCTTCGCAACCTCTTCCGGCGTCGCCCTTTTCCCATCTTTATCTCCATGAATAATCCAAAGATATTTTAGCGAAGCTTGCCCGCCATTTGCGATATCCATGCCGCTGTAAGACTTGCCTGTTAATGCAGGGAGGACGTATTTGATACTGCAAGAGCCTTGCTGCTTGCAGTCATAATAGCTGAAATCTTTGAAGGGCTGGAGAAGGTCAACCATGCGATTTATTCTAATTGCAATATCTTTTCTCTTGCTTCTAAAAACTTCTCCAAGCTCTTCCATTCTTCCCTGTTCAAAACTCTGATTGTAAACAATTATGCTTCCCTTTCTTCCCAGAACTTTTAATAATTCATCCAGAAACTTTTCTCTCGGGTCGCTTGAACCTCTTGCAATAAAAGAATAATGCTCTTTTGTTCCATCTTTCTCTATTTTATCAAGCGAAAACTGAAAAGGAATCTGCTGATAGGGTGAAAGATTATCATAAATAGGAATTGCTGTCTGATAGGTTTCAAAATCAAGAAAATATGTTGGAAACTTTAATTTTTTAATAAATTTCTTCAGCTCTTTCTTATCTATATGCGGTTTTTTAGTTATCGCGCACAGCTTTTGTATAATTTGCTTATCTCCTAACTTATATTCATTAGGAATATCTTTCATCAAGACAATTCCTTTCTCAAAAAGCTCTAACGCTTTTTTATTTCCATAATATAAATCAAAAACAGAATTTTCAGGAATATCTTTCCAGCACTCACTATGAATAGGACATTCATAAGGCCTACTGCAATAATCCCCAATCTTGCTCTTTGGCTCTTCTCCATCTATAATTTCAAGCATTTCTTTTATTCTTGCAGGAACTCTAACAATTTCTTCTTTAACTTGTTCAGTTATATCCTCCTGAACAAATAACTCCCCAACTTTTATTTCTCCATGCCTCACATATTCTGAATTAAGATGCATAAGAATACATTTAGTAATTTTCAAACCAGCTTTTTCATAAACATATTTTTGAAACGCAACATCTTGTATATGTTCATCTTTAACTTTAGTAGAAGATTTTACTTCAATAAGATTCCATTCATCTTTTTTATCTTTATTTGGCTCTAAAACATCTGCTCTTGAATAAAGTCTATCTATTGAAAACGCAGCTTCAAACAAGGGTTTTCCTTCATTCAATAGTTCTTGTGTTTCTTCGAGATTTCCTTTAAAATCATCAGTTTGAATATCTATTCCTTCAGAAAACATCTTTTTCGCGTAATCTCCAACAATATGCCCCTCATCAAACCTAACCTGCGCGCTTTCCTCAATTGCAGGCAATCTTTGCTTATCATTAACCGCAATCCACAGCAGTCTTGGACACTGCAAGCCATTCATATATTTAGATTTTGTAAGAAGTTTTTGATAAACAGCTTTTGTTTTGAGAAGTTTGCCGGGTAACATAAAGATATGCTGTGAAGGAAGATTAAAAATGTATCCTCTCCGCCTCGCTTCGCTCGGCTTTTTTATGTAAGGCTTCGCTTATTTTCAAATTAATTATTAATAATACCTCAACCCAAACCGAATTGTTCAACTTAACTTTTGCTTACGAATTTATAGAATTATTAAAATTTGATTTAATGATGCGAAGCACAAATTAAAAGAACGATTATATCTTCCCCACAACCCTTAAAATTTCTTGCTAATCTCGATTATTCTTAAATAATCGCTTAGGGCAGGAGTTAAAACCGCCTTGTTTATATTGGAAATTGAGCGATAGTAATATTTTAGCTCTGTATTTGTTAATTTTTCATGGTTGAATATTTTTTCCATAATGCGAATTTTTGCTGGCGAGAAGAGGACCTGCAAACTCTTATTTAAATCCAAATTCAATCTTAATTTTGACTGCTTTTCAATAATCTCTTGTTCATTACCCCCCTGATTTAATCTGCTTTCCTTGAATGAATCATAATAATTCTTAAATTCAGCTTCAGAAAACTTCGAATTTATTTTCTTTTCTAACATTATTAATTTAAGATTGTTTTCTATCTTTTCTTTATCATAAATCTTTTTAGATATAATAATTGCCTTGTCCAACTCCTTTTTCTCTTCCTTGCTTAGTTTTGTTATAATCTTTTTATAATTAAATTCTTCACCTAGAAAAAGAGGCAAACTAAGACTGATTCGGGGATTATTTTCTTTTAATATTTCAATAATTATTTCTTCATTGGAATTATAATCCGGAAATTCCAGTAGAAATCCTCTTTTTTCAAGAGATTTGATAAGTTTAGCGCTTAGCATATTCTTTCTCCAAATGTTTAAATTTATAATCAAATTCTGCAATCAAGGAAGTTTCCGCGATTGAATAATATCTTTTTTTCAAGAAGTCCATATCTAACTTTTGATGCTTCATTATAGCAATTATATCTTCTATATCTCTTTTCTCTGCGCGGGATATTTTAGTAATAATTAAATCGTACCAATTTAAGATATAAAGTTTAATTTTTCCCATTTCTTTTATTTTTTCAGATTTTTCTTTCCAATCTTCAGGAAAAGGAATTCCCATTATAAATCCTTCATAAAAAATATCTATTCGGGTGTCACCCAATCTCCAAATATTGCAAACATTATCTGAACTTTCTTCTTTTAATCCTGCTAAATTGAATAACTTTCTGATTTTCTCTTGTTTTTCTGTTGTTAGAAAATCAATATCTTTTGTAGCCTCTTTAATTCCTTTCAAAACCATCGCAGTTCCACCTATTGCAAATAGTTCTAAAGGTTGGTTTAAATCAGCAATAAGATTAAGAAAACCATCCAAGTCAGGAGATTTAGTTAAGTGCGGATTTTTGTAATTATCTTCATACATTTTAATACACCTTTTCATACTAATCTGTATGAATATATAAAGCTTTCTATTTCGAATTTTCTTTCAGCTTATAATAACTAACCAACCACCAAACGCCTACTGCTCCCAAACAAGTCTAACGAACAAAGTTTAGTGCATTATTAAAATCGTTTAGAATAAGTGAAACCTAACTAAATCAAGAACTATTATTTCTTCTCAACGCCAGTTGTTTTATGGCTCTTTTTTCCGCCTTCCATGGCTTTTGGAACAAAAGCTTCTTTTTGTTCAACAGGATGAACTGTAACTTTTCCGCCTGCTTTTTCTATTTTTTCTATTGCAGATTTTGAAGCTTTTAATGCTTTGATATTAACTTTAATCTTGATTTCTCCGTCTCCAAGTATCTTGAATTCTTTCATGTCAAGGATGCCTTCCTTATTATTTCCGTATTTTTTCTTCAATGTTTCAATATCTCTTTCTATTTCTCCAACATTTACAACATTATTAATTCTTTTTTCAGTTCTTCTGCTTGTAATTCCTTGTTTACCGAAATATTCTCCTGTTCCGTAAATATGATTCATCATCAGTTTTTTATGGCCTGCCATTTTTCCTGTTCCAGCCATACCCTTTCCACCTTTATTTCCAGAAGATATATGTTTCTTTCTTGAACCCCATCCATAAGAACCCATTCCGTGTCCTCGCATTCTTTTTGACTTTCGTTTTTTCTTTAGTTGTGTCATTTTTTATAACATCCTTCCTAATAAATCATTTATTTTTTCTTCGCCAGTTTTTTTATCTTTATTATATCCTAAAACTCCTTTTGGGAAGTGTAACTTAGTATTAATTCCGCCTCGAGCAGGATGTAATCCAAAGAATGGAACAATTCCGCAATCTTCAAGTGATTTTCCAGCCATAACTTCCTTAGCAATCTTTGTTGCTTCTGCTTCAGTTAGTTTAGCTTTAACATTTCCAATCTTTTTTCCTCTGTTCTTCAAAAGAAGAACAAGCATTTTTTCATCAAGCTTTCCGTATGCAATAATATTCTTAACAATTTTAATCATTCCAAGTGTTTCTGGCTTTTCATTAAGAAGAACACAGGTATATTTTCTTTTCATTCTAAGTCTTCGCATAGTTTCTTCTACATGTGCTTTTTCTATTTTTATCAATCCAGAAATTCTTACTGCTACTATCATTTTATATTTGTATTTACGAATTTATTTGTTTTCATTAAAGCATCAATGCATGCAGATGCAAGATTTATTGTGGATCTTGTTTGTCCGAATGTCTTGCTATAAACATCTTTGATTCCAGCGAGTTTTAAAATCTTCTTACATTCATCGCCAATTACTAATCCAGTTCCCTGTGGAGCAGGATATAATCTAACAACCACGCTTCCGCATTTTCCTTCAACGATAAATGGAACAGAGTGTTTTTCTTCGCATAAGCAGTCAAAACTTCCGCATCCTCTTGTAACTTTTACTAAATTCAATTTTGCTTTTCTTAATGCTTTTTCTCTTGCGGGCAAAGTTTCTTTTGCTCTTCCGATTCCAACTCCAACATGTCCTTCTTTATCTCCAACAATAACTGCAGAGCTGAATGTAGGAACATTTCCTTCCATAGTTTTTCTTTGAGTCTGCTTCCATGCTCTTCTTT
>JBBSYA010000019.1:0-5065 GCA_038045485.1 Nanobdellota archaeon | reverse complement strand
CTTTGAGGAACAATCCATGGTTTTTTCGCAAAAATTATAAATTTTTGGGACCCCAAAAATCAGTTGATTTTTTTGGCTTCAGAACTTTTCCCTTAAGAGTGACTTCGTCCATTAATACTCATTAATAATGCATAAACTTCAATTCGACTTGTTCAACTAAACTTCTGCTTCCGAATTTTGGAGAATTATTAAGATTTATTAAAATGGGCGCAAGCCAAAAATTAAAAGTTAGTTTTAAAAACTAAACTTAACAATACTCATTATGGCTAATTATGATATTCTTGGAAACATTGCGATTGTGAAGTTTCAGGATGATGCTACCTTGGATGCAAAGAAGAAATTTGCTCTGAAATTTCTTGAGGAAAACAAACATGTTAAAACTGTTCTTGAAAAAACTGAAAAGGTTCATGGAAGATTAAGAACAATTAAAACTAATTTTCTTGCTGGCGTGGAAACTCTTGAAGCAGATTATAAAGAAAGCGGATGCAGATTTAAACTAAATGTAGAAACCTGCTATTTTTCTCCGCGGCTTGCGAATGAAAGGCTGGAAATTGCTAAAAAAATTGCTAAGTTAAAAAAACCACGAGTTTTAGTTATGTTTTCAGGAGTTGCGCCGTTTCCGATTGTTATTGCTAAGAATGCTAAAACAAAAGGAATTGTTTCTATTGAATTGGGTGTTGAATGTGAGAAATATGCAACAGATAATATTTGGCTGAATAAAGTTTCAGATATTGTTGAACATGTTCAGGGGGATGTAAATAAAATTTTAGGAAAAAAAATAAAAGATAAATATGAGGTAATTGTTATGCCTCGTCCAAACCTTAAAGATAATTTTTTGAAAGCTGCTTTGTTAGTTGCTAAAAAAGGAACTTTAATTTTTTATTATGGTTTTTGTGCTGAAGCTAAAAAAGATGAAATGGTTGAAGAACTTGTGAAGACTGCTAAAAAATTAAAGAGAAAGTTGAAAGTTTTGAAAGTTTTAGAAGCAGGAGATATCGCGCCTTATGAACATAGATATAGAGTTGAAATGAAGGTTTTGAATTAAAATTATTTAACTTAGTTTATAGCCTAATCCAGAAAGATATTCTGCTAAACGAGTTGCAGAGGCTGTAAATAATACTGCCGGTATTCCTATAGCTCTTCCATTTTTTATTGAATCAAAATACATTTTTTCTTTTCCTGTTAATTCTACCCCGTTTTTTACAACAGCAGTTATCACTTGTCCAACTAAAGCTGATTCGGGTTTTGTATGTTCATTTCTTTCTTGCTTATTTGTGTTTGTCATGTTTATTATTTAAGATATAGGGATAATCTAAAAATATGCGTTTCTGTATAAAATCTTGCTGCAAGAACGCTTTATAAAACTATCGATAGGCATAGATTTAAAAACCATCTTTTAGCTATTATTATATCCTCGTTCTATATTTGGTGTTAATAATCAGACATAGTCGTGGAAATTTAAGAAAATGAACAAAGCAAGACAATGGTATCAAAAATTAACAGGGGCTGAACCCAAAAACTTAGCTGTGCTTGGACCTGAAACTTCAAGAAAATTAGCAGAGCAGTTTGCAGCAATTTCAGGGGATTTAAACTATACTCCTGCCTTAATGGAAATGGAATATCTTAAGGTTAAGAGAACAGAAGAGGGGTTTTTTGTAAGACTTATAGATGTTCATAGAAGAGAAGACGGAAGATATTCTGGAATAAATTTAGATGTGGGTCATGTCCTTCTTGCTGAAGTTGGACCTGCTATAAGGAGTTTGAATATTGGAGATTCTGCAACTTATTGTTTAAGAGGAGATAATGTTTCTGAAATAGTCAGAAAAAGAAAATCTTATATTCATGGACAAAAACAGCCTTCTGTTCAGGGAAAGGTAGATCATGTTCTTGAAGGTCAAAATTTGACGGAAGAACAATTAGTTCAAGATCATACTTTTGAAGTTAGAGGAAATGATGTTGATGGTTATGTTGCAAATGTGCAAGTTAGAAATCAGTATGGGATTCATGCAAGACCTGCCGCTATGCTTGTTAAAACAGCATGCAAGTTTGATTCAGATATTTTGATTAAGAAAAATGGTAGGACTATTAACGCAAAAAGTATAATGGGTGTTTTTACCTTGGAAGCTTCAAATGGAACTCATTTAATCTTTGAAGCAGAGGGGCTTGATGCTAAACAATCCCTTGAAGAAATTGTGGGGCTCTTTAAAATTAATTTTGGCGAAGAACAATAACTATATTTCTTTTTTCAATTCAAAAAAGCATTTTTAATTATGCCTTTAGAGACTTAAATGCTTTTTTTCACGCTAATTGCACTCGGAGCTTCACTGAAAAGATTTAAGAAATCTTTTAGCAAACATTGACTTTCAGTCAATTATGTTACATTTGTAACAAGAATCTCCTCGGCTATAAAAAATTAAATATCTTTCTTAACACTAATTGCACTCGGAGCTTCACCACCATGCCAAGTGAATCTTGGGCGAACTCTGATTGGATAAATTCGCTCGCTGTTATCATCAAGAATAATCGCGCTTCCTTTTAGACTGGGGAGTTCTGCCATATTTTTTCTTATAGATTCTAAAAGATAAGTTTGCATAATGCTGTTAAGAGCTTCTATGTCTGGTTGAGCTGTTAATCTATGGGCGATAACTACATCGGATTGAGTCATAGCATCTCGATGAATGACCCCTGGCTGTTGTGTTGCCATAACTAATGAAATTCCTGGCTGTCGTCCTTCACGAAGGATTTGAATGAGCGCGTCGGTTGCAGCAGTTTTTTCACTTTCTTCTTTTCTTAAAAATTCATGCGCCTCATCGATAAATAACCAGACTAGGGGAACTTCTTTTTTCTCTTTAATATTAAGATAATCAATTCCGTGCTGAAGAGAGATCATTTCTTCTTTTTTTCTTGCGAGCATTCTTTCGTTGAATAATTTTTTACAGACTAGTCCAATTACAAGAGCTCGAACATTAAAAGTTCCAATTGAAGAATAACAGCTGACATCCAGTACTGTTGATACTCCTGGAGAAACTAATTCTGAAATTGAAGTTCCTGCCTGTCCTTTTTTAGCAAAAATTCCCCAAGTTTCTGCAGCTTCGAAAAGCGATGCTGCGGCATTTTTATCTTTTTGTTCTGATTGTTCGTCATTTGTTATTGTTTCGATTATTGTAGTTGTGTCAAAGTCACGATTTTCTTCTTTGAGATTTGCAATTACTCTTTGTATAATTATTGAAATTGGATTTGTTATTTCAAGATTAAAGGTTATAATCCAGTCTTCAGCATTTAGTTCAGAGGCTTTAATTGCAAATTTATTATCAACAGGAATTTGGCGTTTTTCATATTCGCTGAAAAATCCATATGGTGCCCAAACTTTTACTGGAAGATTTTTTGGTTTAAGATTCCAATCTTGCAAAAGTTCTGCATCTTTTTCATTTTTATATTTCATCGTCCAGAATATTCCCATAGTATCAAATATTATTGGTGCAATATTCTGTGAAATTTCTTTTGGTAAGTCGCAAAGCTCTTCGGCTATAGCTCCAAGGGTATAGGACTTTCCTGATCCTCTTTTTCCTGCAATCATTACTACATGAGAACGAGCAACATCGAGCCAGATTAAATTAGAAAGAGAAGTATAGTTTCCCATTTTAACATAACCTTTTCCAAGATAAATTAAACCCTCGTTGCCGAATTTTTTTATATCGGATTTATCTCTGCCTATAATTATATCGTATGACACTTTTATTTTCCTCTTTGTTATTATTCATTATACCCAAATGTTTTTAAATACTATTATTTTGTATCTTCTATGGTGGATATAGTAAAAGAGGCTCAAAGAGAAGAAAGAAAGCTTGAAAAATTCTTTAAGAATAAATCTAATATTTGGATGATTGTTTCTATTGTACTTGCTATTGCACTTATAGTTTCAATTGTTATGCCGAAGGGGATAAGTAGCAATAATGCTGGAGAAACTTTACTTACTTTTTTGAATACCGAAGTTGTTCCAACTGGCGGAGTAACTTTGAATAGTGTTACTGATAAGGGAAATTTATATGAAGTTAATGTTTTATATCAGGGACAGGATATACCTGTTTTTATAACTAAGGATGGAAAATATTTTATACAGGGAGCTACAGAAATAAATCCTGCTGGCGGAACTACTACTCCTAATCCTGTAACACAAACACCTACAGAAGTTCCTAAATCTGATAAACCTGTTGTGGAATTATTTGTAATGTCTTATTGTCCTTATGGAACTCAAGCAGAAAAAGGATTTATTCCAATGGTTGAAGCACTTGGAAATAAAATTGATGCTAAAATAAGATTTGTTCATTATGTTCTTCATGGAGATAAAGAAACTCAAGAAAATTATAGGCAAATTTGTATTAGAGAAGAACAGAGCGATAAATTTTGGAAATATGTAAAATGCACCCTAAATTCAACAAGTTCGAGTGTTCCTGCAGATGTAACAAAATGTATGACCAACAATGGAATAAGTGTTACAAAAGTAGATGATTGTATTAAAAATCGAGCTGCAGCTCTATATCAGGTAGATTCTGATTTAAGCCAGCAATACGGCGTTCAAGGTTCGCCTACATTAATTATTAATGGTGCTGAATCAAATGCTGGAAGAAATGCAGCATCTTATCTTACTGGTGTTTGTAATGCTTTTAATACAGAACCTTCAGAATGTTCAAAGACATTACCAACAACAAATCCAAGTCCTGGATTTGGATATGGTTCGGATAGTTCTGATGTTGCTGCAAGTTGCGGTGTTTAAGAAGAATAATTAGTAGAGGGAGATTTTTTATTTCTAAATCTTTTTAAACTAAAAATTTGGCAGTTTATTATGGTAAATAGTTTATATTCAATTGTAACAACAAGATTTGTTGAATTAGATCCTCTGAGAGGCATTGATAAATCTGGGGTGCGTTATAATAATTATGCGGTTGTTTCAGATTCTGTTTCTAATGCTGTAGAAAAGGCATTAAAACATTCTAATAGGGGTTTTGCAAAAGGTTGGGAATTGCATTTTTCAGAAATGTTAAAACCAGGCGATAGACTTCCGAAT
>JBBSYA010000018.1:0-34058 GCA_038045485.1 Nanobdellota archaeon | reverse complement strand
CAGATAGCAATATAATCTATATTGGCGAAAAGCCCTTTATGAATTACGTTACGGGAGTAGTTACTCAGTTTAAAACAAAGAATCAAAAAGAAGTTATTGTTAAAGCAAGAGGAAAATTTATTTCAAGAGCAGTTGATGTTGCTGAAGTTTCTGCAAAGAAATTTTTAAAAGAAGAAAATATCACAGTTAAAGATATTAGAATTAATAGTGAAGAGTTTGAGAACAAAGAAGGAAAGAAAGTTAATGTTTCTACAATTGAGATTGTTTTAGTGAAGAAATAGATTCTTTGGTTTCGTAAACATAATTAATTAAAATCTCAACCTGATTGCTTCCTCGAACTCGCATTTTTATTATGAATTAATTTACTTAAATGCAACTTCTCGCCTCCTGCTCAGCAATCTATTACTTAGGATATTAATAATTGTATGCCGGATTTATAAGAATTTTGTTTAAGTTTTAAGGAGGTGAGTTTATTTCACTTAAACTGAGAATTACTTACTCTTCCAATTAACTTCATAGTAACTCACATCGCCTTCCGAATCAACAATAGCCATAAGAAGAATTTTATTTGTTGAATGGGCAACACGAGCTTTTGCGCAAAAATCTTTCATTGCTAATTTTTTGCTTGATTGAACTACGTGCAGAAGATATTTAGCATGATTTTTTCCAGGTTTGTCACCTTTTTCATAAACTCTGAAATCTGCACCAAATTTCATTCCTTCTTTGACGATATGTCCTTTATCGCGTAAATCTTTGAAGACTTCATAGATTGTATGAAGTTTTTTATTTTGTTTCATAAACTCTGCGAATTTTAGTGCCTTGTTTTTTTCGATTAGTTCTGCTTTGTTTTTATCTAATAAGTAGAGAACTTCAAGAACTGAATATAGAACCTTGCCATTTTTAATTTCTCCAATATTGCTCTTACTGGCAAGAGCTATTGCTTCTTCGCGATTGCTTTGAAAAACATTTTTCGATATGCTATAGATTTCGAATGCCATGATGATATAAACAATATATTGGAAAACTATTTAAACTTACCCCCCTTGATTTTTTTATGGAAATTAAACTAGCACAATCAGTAATGGTTCTAACTTTAGTGCTAGTCTTGACTCTTTTATAAGAGTCATTTTATTTTCCGCTTAAATTTCTGGATGATTAAAATGATTAAAACAAAACTTTATTATAATGTTCAAAAAGGAGGTTTTTGATAGTTTTTACTATAAAATATAAAAGATAAAATGAATGAAGGAATTAAGGCTAAACATTTGACTGAAAAAGAAAAATTCATTAAATTTGAGCGTATGAGTAGCTATGTTATTCCTGCTGGTGGGAAGCATCAGATAGTTCACAATGATGGTCAAGAAGATATTGGAATAGCTGTTTCAAATAATGGTAGACAAGATTTTAGACAATTTAATGAAAGTAAGGTTTATTGGTTTACTCAACCATATGCTTATGTGGTTTCTAGCCCCATGAAGAGTCAGGGGATAGTTATCGACTTGAGTCATTTAGTATAATTTAAAAATATACGAAGATATAGCCAAACATGAAAAAGGAAACTAAAATGAATTTGGGAAAGGAATTAAAGAAATTAGAATCTTCTATAGAATGTCGTAAGGGAACCAAGTTTCCCTTAACAAGTCAACCCTCCTTAAATAAGAAAACCGAATATAAAGAAGACGAAAAAACCGATTTCGCAGGTATAGAAAAAAAATGGCAGAAAGAATGGGAAGCCAAAGAAATATTCAAGACTAATGAGAACTCTAAGAAACAAAAGTGTTATGTTCTTGAAATGTATCCTTATCCTAGTGCAAGTTTCTTGCATATGGGGCATGTTAGAAATTTTACAATTGGTGATGTTTATGCGCGATTTAAAAGAATGAGTGGATTTAATGTTCTTTATCCTATGGGCTTTGATAGTTTTGGATTGCCTGCTGAAACTGCTGCAAAAAAAGAAGGAATTCATCCAAAGCAATATACTGAAAATTCTATTAAAAAAATAACAGAATATTTTAGAGCGTTAGGAAATAGTTATGATTGGAGTAGAACACTTGCAAGCCATGAACCGCAATATTATAAATGGAATCAATATTTCTTTTTGAAGTTATTTGAAAAAGGATTAGCTTATAGAAAAAAAGCCCCAGTTAATTGGTGTGAGAAATGTGGGAGTGTTCTTGCTAATGAAGAAGCCGAAGGTGGAAAATGTTGGAGATGTGGAGAAGAAGTTACAATTAGGGAAATGGAACAATGGTTCTTTAAAATTACAGCCTATGCAGATAGATTGCTTAATGATTTAGAAGGAATTCAGTGGAGTGACAAAATAAAAACTATGCAGAGAAACTGGATTGGTAAAAGTCATGGAACTGAAGTGGAGTTTGAAATCGAAGATAAAAATATATCAAATGTTATAATTGTTCATGGGTCTAATTCTAGTGAAAATGAAGCAAAAAAAGGCAAATTAGAGAATGAACGCCATTGGAAACCTTGGCTTAAAAGAGAGTTAGAGAAAAGAAAAATATTAGTTAGTAATGAACTATATCCTCAAGACTGGGCACCAAATTATGAAGATTGGAAGAAAAATTTTGAAAAAAATAAAATAAATGAAGATACGATTTTAGTAGGTCATAGTGCTGGTGGCGGATTTTTAGTAAGATGGTTAGAAGAAACACAAAGGAAGATTAAGAAATTGATTTTAGTTTCTCCGGGGAAATCTGGAAAAGCTCGACTTGAAACAAGAGCCAAACTATATGGCGATAGGAAAATTTATGATATTGCTAAATATGTTTCAGATGGAATTTTAATTTTTACATCTAATAATGATACCAATTTGCATATTGAAGGAGCCAGAGAATATGGAAAAGAACTTCCTGCTAAATTAATTGAATTGGAAGGCAGAGGGCATTTTACTTTTGGGGATATGAAGACAGAGGAATTTCCCGAACTTTTAGAAGAGATATTATACCAAAAATGGCCAGTATTTACAACTCGACCAGATACGCTTTATGGAGTTACGTTTATGGTTATTGCTGCTCAGCATCCAAAATTAATGGAATTGGTTCCAAAACATAATCGTGAAGAGGTTGAAAAATTTGTTGAAAGATGTAAAAAAGCACGAACCCCTGAAGAAGTTGAGAGCCTTGATAAAGACGGAGTTTTTACAGGAAGTTTTGCAATAAATCCTGTAACAAAAGAAAAAGTTCCGGTTTGGGCTGGAAATTTTGTTGTTGCAGATTATGGAAGTGGAATGGTTATGGCTGTTCCAACTCATGACCAAAGAGATTTTGAGTTTGCTAAGAAATATAAGATTCCGATGAAGCAAGTAATTGCTCCTTTGTTTAGTAATACTTTTGATAAAGATGCATTTAGGGCTGATAAAAAAACTGAAGAAAGAGACTCGGTATTTATTATTGTTAAACATTGGAAAGATGATAAATATTTTTGTTTAAATTGGAAAGAACATAAATGGAAGAGTTTTCTAATGGGTGGAATTGAAAAAGGGGAAACTCCAGAACAGGCGGCCTTGAGAGAGATGAAAGAAGAAACAGGCTATCAAGATATTAAATCAATAAAACAAATAGGTTTTGAAGTACATGCTAGATTTTATGCAGGTCATAAAGATGTTAATCGATATGGAAAATATAAGACTTTTGTTATTGAATTGAAATCAGATAAATACAAAAAACCCAGTCAAGAGGAAACTAAAAATCATGATGGTCTTTGGATTGAAAAAGATAAAATAGCTAATTTTTTGAATCTTGAAAATCATAAATATGCTTGGAATATCTTCCTGAATGGAGAACAAGCATATACTTCTGAAGGCATTCTTATTAATTCATGGAAGTTTAATGGAATGGAGAGCAAGAAAGCAATAGAGGAAATTACAAAACATTTAGAAGATTTAAAATTGGGAAGAAAAACTACGAATTATAAAATTAGAGATTGGATGATTTCAAGACAAAGATATTGGGGAACACCGATACCTATTATTTATTGTGATAAATGCGGTGTTGTTCCTGTTGCTGAAAAAGAACTTCCTGTTTTGTTGCCTGAAAAAGTTGATTTCAAAGTTGCAGGAAATCCGATTACTACAAATAAAGAGTTTGTTAATACAAAATGTCCTAAGTGCAGCGGGAAAGCAACGCGAGAGACAGATACTATGGGTGGTTTCGTAGATAGCTCTTGGTATTTTTTGAGATATTGTGATTCACATAATGATAAAAAGCCATTTGATGAAAAGAAAATAGATTATTGGATGCCTGTTGATCAATATGTTGGTGGAGCAGAACATGCAGTAATGCATTTAATTTATGCAAGATTTTTTACAAAGGTATTGAGAGATTTGGGTTATGTAAATTTTGATGAACCTTTTACTAAATTGTTTAATCAGGGAATAGTTTACAAAGATGGTGCGAAGATGTCAAAGTCAAAAGGCAATGTTATTTTTCAAACAGAGATTTCCGATAAATATGGAATTGATACTGCAAGATTGTTCTTAATGTTCGTCTCTTCTCCAGATAAACAGATGGAGTGGAGTGACGAGGGTGTTGAAGGAAGTTTTAGAATAATTAACAAGATTATTAGATTGGCGAAAAAAATAACTGATAAAACTACTCCCGCACAAGATAATAAAATTAATGCAGCTATTAAAAAAGTTAATTCTGCTTTGGAAACTTTTGAATATCCTAAGGCAATAATTTCTATTGTTGAATGCATTGATTCTTTTGTTGAAGATATTAATAAAGAAAATTATGAAATTCTTTTGAAATTAATTCATCCATTCTGCCCGCATATTACTGAAGAGTTATGGCATGAAATTGGACATAAGACTTTCCTATCGCTTGAAAGCTGGCCTGTTGCAGATGAAAGCAAGATTGATATTAAATTAGAACAGGCAGAAAAAAATGCTGATAAAGTTGTGAGTGATGTCCTTAATGTTTTGAATATTATAAAAGAAAAAACAGGAAAAGAAGGCAATAAAATTTATCTTTATGTTATTCCTAATGAGCTTGGAAACTATAGTGCAGACGCGATTGCAAAAAGAACTGGAAAAGAAGTGCAGATTTTTGCAGTAAACGATAAGAATAAGTATGATCCTGAAGGAAAATCTTCTAAAGCTAAACCTGGAAAACCCGGAATATTTATTGCGTAAGCAGATTTATAAATAAGTTCAGGGATATACTCTTATGGCTGAAAGACAATTGCATCCTGGAGCAAAATGGGCGTTTAGAGTTAGAGGTCTTTTTACAGTATTTTTTTTAACTTTCTTTTTTGGAATATGGTCTAGTCCGTTTATGATTATGACTTTTGGATCAAAAATTAATTTGGCAGGAATTCTAATTTATCTTTTATTTTTGATTATTATAGCGGTGGTTATAATAGAAATTTATTCAAGATTATCCTACAGATTTTGGAAGTATGAGTTTACAGATTCGCAATTAAGAATAGAAAGAGGAATAATTTGGAAGAGATATAGTAATATTCCCTACGAAAGAATACAAAATGTAGATATAACTCGCGGAATTATCGCAAGATTATGTTGCTTTTCAACAGTAAATATTCAAACTGCGGGATATTCTGTTTCGAGAAATGGTGCAGGTATGTCTACAGAAGGATATCTTCCAGCGGTATCTATTGAAGAGGCTGAAAAGATAAGAGAATTTGTTATTAAGAAAATAACAAAAAAAAGTAGAAGCGGTTTATAATTTAAAATTTTGAAAGGAGGTTAATAATTTGGTAAAAAAACAATCAAAAGTGAAAGTTCAGAAAGAGATTGTTAAATCTATTCCGGTAGGTGTAAAAGTCCTTTCTATACTTGCATATATCGGAGCCGCATTTGCAGCACTCATTGGAGTAATGATGATTGCAGGTTCTGGTTTCTTTAGCAGTTTACTTAGTGCAATACCTGGTTATGCGGAAATTGCAACATGGGGAGCTATAGCATTTATCTTAATGGGATTAATGATAATCGCTTGCGGAGTTTTAGATTATTTTATTGGTAGGGGTTTATGGAACGGAAGAAATTGGGCGAGAATTTTATTATTAGTTTTTGCTGTATTAGGTATATTGGGCTCTCTTACATCATTTAGTTTAATAAACTTAGTAATCTCTGCAGTTGTAATCTGGTATCTGGGATTCAACAAAGAAGCAATAGCTTATTTTAAATAAGCAAATTTTATTTTATCTTTTTATTTATTTTTAGGGTGTGCTGCGCATTATAAAACTATTTTAATAATTCTATAATATAAGGAGGGGAGCTTCTCTTTGCAGGATTTGTTATTATTGAATTGTCGCTTTAATTCTTCTTATCCCTAAAGCGCTACTTTCTTCTTTGAGAATTTTAAATTTTCCGAGTTCCTCAGTATTGTTGATATGAGGGCCCGTGCAAATTTCTTTGCTGATAATATTTTTTCCTTCACTGATTGTATAAACTGAAACTATTTCAGGATATTTTGCTCCGAATTCTGCTTGTGCTCCTGATTTGAGGGCATCACTTAATTTCATCTCTTCTCGTTTAACCGGAATTTTCTTTTTAATTTTATCATTTACCCAATCTTCAAGTTCAACTAATTCTATATCTGTTAATTTTCTTCCAAAATTAAAATCAAAACGCAGTCTTTCTGGATTTATGTTACTGCCTTTTTGATGAATGTTTTTATCATTGAGAACTGCTCGGAGAGCTTCATTAAGCAAGTGGGTTGCTGTATGAAGTTTTTTTGTTTGATCTGAATTATCTGCTAATCCTGATTTAAACTGTCCTGCGCTTGCTTTTCTTGATAATTCTTGATGCATCTGGCATTCTTGTTCAAAACCTTTTTTATCTATTTTAATTTTTTTTTCTTTTGCTAATTCTTCAGTCATTTCAATTGGAAAACCATAAGATTGGTAAAGGAGGAAAGCATCTTTGCAATGAATTTCTTTTTTATCCTTTGCTAGTTTTTCAAATTCTCGTATTCCGGATTCTAATGTTTGTCTAAATCTATTTTCTTCTGTTTCTAATTCAGTTATAATCTTATTTTTATTTTTCTTTAGTTCAGAATAGCCTGAATAAATTTCTAAAATTGGGTCTACAAGCTTTGTTGTGAAGTTTTCTTTAATTCCTAAAAGTGCTGCGTGACGAATTGCTCTTCTGATTAATCTTCTAAGGACATAGCCTCGCTCAACATTGCTTGGAGTTACTCCATCAGCAATAATAAAAACTGCTGATTTAATGTGGTCTGCAACTATTCTTGAAGATTTATTATTTGTAAGAGCTTTTTTGTTTGCCAGTTTTTCTATTTCCTTTATTATTGGTTGAAACATTTGCGTTTCGTAAACACTTTGAAAATTATTAAGTATGGCGATAGTTCTTTCAACGCCCATTCCGGTATCAACATTTTTTTGTTTTGCTAAATTATATTTTCCTTTTTCATCCTTAACATATTGCATAAAAACATCGTTCCAGATTTCGCAATTATTTACAAACATTTCAGTATCCGGACCACATGGGCCCGTATTTCCTGCTGGCCCCCACCAATTATCTTTTTTTGGAAGAAACTTTATATTTTCTTTTTTTATTCCAAGAGATTGCCAGATTTTTGCCGATTCTTCATCTTTCGGTGCATCTTTATCTCCTATAAAACAAGTAACAGAAAGTTTTTCTTTCTTGATTCCAAGTTGGTTTGTTAAAAATTCAAATGAATATTCTATGGCTTCTTTTTTAAAATAATCACCCAAACTCCAGTTACCAAGCATTTCAAAAAATGTTAAATGAAAATTATCGCCGACTTCTTCTATATCTCCTGTTCTAATACATTTTTGAACATCAACTAATCTTTTGCCAAGTGGATGTGGGTGTCCTAAAAGAAAAGGAACAAGAGGATGCATTCCTGCGGTTGTAAATAAGACTGTTGGATCATTTGCAGGAACTAAACTTGCACTCGGAATTTCTTTATGTCCGTTCTTTTTGAAAAATTCAATATATTTTTTTATAAGCTCTTCCCGGTTCTTTATTGTTGTTGCCATAGGAGAACAACCAAAGTTTTTCTTATAAACTTTTCCTTTATTAGAAATAAGGGAATTTAAAAAATTAGCCTAATTGCGCCAGTCTTTCGCGAATGTTATCAATTTCTTGCTCAAGTTCGTTTTTGTGTTTTTCTATAACTTTATTTTGTTTCTTTTTGCTTTTTGTAACTTCTTGAGTTATAACTGATTTTTCTGTTTTTTCTTGCTCGTCTTGATAGTGCAATCCTTCTTTTGGAAGATTTGCTTCTATTGCTTGAACTATCAAATGTAATGCCGCTAATTCCTTTTGCATTTTTTCTTTTAGAACAAGTTCTTGTTTTCTTAGAAGATTATAATTTCGAGTATATCTTATGGTTTCAAGTAAGTCACTTTCAGATATTAGAATATTTTTTTTAATTGCAACAGCATCTTCACGTTCAATTTTGATATGTAAACTTTCATTCATATTGCGCCCCCTACATCCTGCTGAATAAAGAATTATCTATACTATCTACTTTTTCTTTTATCAGCTGAACTTTTTCTTCCCAAGCTCGAAGTTCGTGGTCTTCTTTTTCACGGATTTCTTTTATTTTTCTTAGAGTAGAATCAATATCGTTTATTTTTGTTTTTATTTCTTCAAACTTGGATACAGAATCTTTAAATTTATCAAGTTTAACGAATACAGGTTCTTTTTGAGCAACCATTTTCCTTGGAGTCATTGATGTAAATTGAGGGCGTTCAATTCTTTCTCCTAATTCGATTGTTCTTTTTTCTTCGGGCATATTTTTATCACCCATAATGTTGCTTTTTATTGCTTGAATACCGAAGGAATCATTCGCTTTGCTTTCAGGAAGTGAAGGCAGACTTGGAAGTTCTGGAAGTTTAGAAGTTCCAGGAAGTTCTGGCAAATCTAAAGATTTATTCATCTCCCTCACATTTTTTTTAAAGAAAGCCATTGGTGTTTTAAATTTCTTATCCTCTTTTTATTAATTATCTCATGAATCCGGTGTTTTTAAATCTTATCCTAATTAGTGAGTATTTCGTTAGCCTAAAAATATATAAATGCCGCCCGTTAAATCTATTTGTATGCAAATCAATTTTATTAAGCGAGTCGTAGAGAATACTGCTGGATTAGAGGCTGTTAAGATTGTAGACTTGCTCTATAATAAGAAAGATATTAATGAATTTTTAATTGCTAAAAAGCTCGGTTTAACTATAAATCAAACAAGAAATCTTCTTTACAGATTATCCCATTTGGGAATTTTAACTTCAATAAGGAAAAAAGATAAACGAAAGGGATGGTATATTTATTTTTGGACATTTAATATAATGAAATCGCTTGAAGTTTTAGAACAAACATGGAGCGGTGAAATTAATAATCTGAAAAATGAACTTACGAAAAAGCAGGCGCAGAGATTTTATAAATGCAAACTTTGCGGCAGAGAAGTTAATGAAGAAAATGCATTGATTACTAATTTTACTTGCAGTGAATGTGGTGAGGTTTATGGACTTGCAGATAATGGTCCACTTATTGAGGAAGTCAAAAAGAAAATTGAAAAACTTAATCGTGAACTTGAATCAATAAGAAGCGAAATTAGACAAGAACAGGAAAAGATGGATAAAAAATTATTGAAGACGATTAAAAAAGATAAACTTAAGAAAAGTATTGAAAGAAGAGCTAAAATGAAAACTAAGGCTAAATTGCTGGCACGAGAAAAGAATAAGTTAGCTCGAGCAAAATCTGCTAGAAAGTCTGCTAAAAAACATGGCAAGAAAAAAGAATAATGGGGCATTATTTTAAGGTTTCTAAGGTGGAAGATGGCAAGGATAGTGGTTTTCATAGAAAAAGAAGAAGTTTACTTTCAATTTGGTTTTCTAATTTGAGTGTTACTGGATGGCTAATATTTGTCAATGTTATTATGTTTATAATTTTCAGTCTTTTAATAAATTTGTTTGGAATTCAAAAATATATTTTTCTTCAGCCTTATAATTTATTTACTAATGGTTATTTTTGGACACTTTTAACAAGTATGTTTATGCATGCAAATATCTGGCATCTATTGTTTAATACTATCTCTTTGTTTTTTGTTGGAAGTTTCCTTGAGATGATTATCGGTAAGAAGAGGCTTTTCTGGCTTTATATTATTTCAGGATTATTTGCAGGATTATTTTTTGCCAGTCTTTCTTTTTTATTTGGAAATAGTGAGATTGGCAGACTTATTTTTGTAAGTCCATTAACTCCTGCAGTCGGAGCTTCTGGCGCAATATTTGCTATAGCCGGCGTCTTGTGTTTTCTTACTCCGAGAAATAAGGTTTATCTTATCGCGGGTCCGTTGATTGCTATAGTTGTAGAATTTGCGCTTATGGGTTTTGTTTCTCCAGGAACTATGACTATTTTGGATGTTCTTGTGAATATCTATATTTTTATCTCGATATTCTCAATGTTTTCTATAAATAATACCTTTAGAAAAATATCTCTGCCGATAAGAATGCCCTTTTGGCTTTTGCCTATTATTGCTATTGTTCCTCTGATTATCGTAGGATTATTCGTTGAACTTCCAATAGGAAACACCGCGCATCTTGGAGGATTCTTTGCTGGAGCAGCCTATGGTATTTATCTTAGATTAAGATATAAGAAAAAATCCCAAATTATCTCTAATTATTTCTCACGATGAAAAACCAGAATAAAACTCCGGATTTTATTGGGAAAAACATTCTTCTTGGGTTGGAATCTATAAAACGAAGTAAAAAATATATTTATTTTTCTATAGGGCTCTTCTTCTTTTTTGTTTTGTTGGCATTAATTCTTCCTGTTCCTGCAGAAATAGATCGGACTATAAGGAATATTTTGGAGGTAATTTTATTTAAGGCATTTGGATTGGAGGAGATAAATCTGATTGCATTTATCTTTAATAACAATCTTAATGCAAGTGTCATTGGACTTTTCGCAGGCATCTTTTTTGGAATTGTCCCTTTAATTTTTGCGATTTCAAATGGTTATATGCTTGGTTATGTTATAAAAAATTTGATTGCTCATTTGGGCTTTTTTAATGGAACACTATCCCTATGGAGACTTTTGCCTCATGGAATTTTTGAGTTGCCCGCGATTTTTATCTCAATAGGCATTGGACTAAGATTAGGTTTTTCTTTAATCCTGGCTTTAAATAATTCAGATTTTAGAATTTTTTGGAGTGATTTAAAAGACGCTCTTAGAGTTCTTGTCCTAATTATTATCCCTCTTTTAGTTTTGGCAGCAATTATTGAAGGAAGTTTGATGATTCTTCTAGGATAATATAAATCGTGTTTATGAAAAGCTTTATAAATAGGAAAAGGATTATCTCTTTGAAAAAGATGGGCGATAAAAGATTATATTCTGTAATAATTATATCTTTATTAGCTTTTGCTTTTGGCGCATTTATTTATGCAGCAGTTACTGATTCTTATGTAGGAAATAATGGAGTAGCTTTTTTAAGTCCTAGTGAAAGTTCGCACACTTATTTAAATCGAGCCTATCTTTTAATTAATGTAACTGCTAATTTAAGTGGATTGCCAGGAGTTAATAATCTCACTGTTTATGTTTATAATTCAACGGTTATGTGCAATGCTTCTAATTCAACTAGTCCTGTAATAAATTATATTACTCAACTTGCGGTTCCTGATGGAGTTTATAATATAACTGTAAATGCTTCTAACGTAACCTTTTCTAATTTTACAATAAGATATAATATAACGGTGGATACCTTAAAACCGAATATTACTATTAATTCTCCTGCTGCTAATGCAAATATTTCTGCATGGAATTCGTCCATAAATATGACTTTTAGGGATACATATATTAATTATACTGCAGTAACTATTTACAACTTTACTGGCTCTCTTGTAAGCAGTGCGAATATAACTTCAACTAATACGACCTTGAATGTTACTATAGATGGAAGATATTCTATATTTGCTACTGCTTATGATCTGGCCGGAAATAGTAATACTACTTCGAGAAATGTAACTATTGATACGATTTCTCCAGTAATAATCGTATCAAGTCCGATTAATAACACTAATTATTATGCTAATCAATCAATTAACATTAATTTTTTAGCAACAGAGACTAATCCTTTTAATTATTGGTATTTCAATAGTTCAAGCGGAACTAATATTACTTTTGTTCCGGGTGTTAATTTAACTTCAATTAGTTATCCCTCTCTGGGCTGGTATAATCTTACTTTTTATGCTAATGACTCTACAGCTCATTTGACTACTCTTAGAATAATGATTAACATAACAAGTCTATCCGGAACATCCACTATGGCTAATTCGAGTTCATCTGCTCTTGATGTAAATGCTACTATGAGTACAATAGTCGTTCCTTATAATAGCACTCTTAAAAATGTTAGCTTAACAAATACTTCGCAAGTTGTAGCTTTTGATTTATCTCAAGTTTTAGACAACGGAACGGTAACATCAGGAAATAATTTTTCATTGGTTACTCAAGGAACTTATAATTATACAGTTTATATTCCCCAATTTGTTAATATAACGGGTGGAAGTTCTTGGGATGGTAAGGTAAATTTACCAACAATAAATGTTTCTACAACATTCACTGCACCATCTTCTGGAACAACAAACGTGGTTGTTGATATTGGGAGTTCAGTTCATCTTAATTTCTCAAGTCCAGTAAAAGTTGTAATTGGTGGAATGCAAGGAAAAAGTGCTGCTTGGAGTAGTAGTGGTTCTGCGCTTGCAAATATAGCTACAATTTGTAATAACACAGATAGTCCTACAAATATTGATGCAGTTACAACAAGAGAGTGTTATAATTCTACTGGCGCTGATTTAATTATCTGGACATATCATTTTACAAGTTTTGCAGCATATACTCCTTATGTTGCCGCAGCAGAAACAACTCTTGGTGGAGGTTCATCAAGTGCAGCAGCTTCTGAAAATTTGACAGCAGGATATACAAAATTATTTTCAACAGGAGATACGCTTTCGTTTAAATTTGATTCAAAATCATTTATGTTTATGTTGCTTTATACAAAAGGGAATAATGCTACAATCCAGTTTTCACCAAATTTACAATCAGCAACATTAGCTGTTGGCGAAGAAAAGAACTTTGATTTAAATAAAGATGGAAAGAATGATATATATGTTAAAATTAATAGTATTAGTGGAATTAAGGCAGATGCAACCCTTAAATTTATAACTGAAACTCCTGCGGTTCTTGCAACAGAAACCCCTATTGAAACAGGTGTTGGTGCAATAGTTGGAGAAACTGTAGATAAAATTGTAGCTTGGAGTCTTGCAAAGAAAATTACAGTTAGCCTTGGAGTTATAATTGCGATTGCGCTTATTGTTGTAGGAATAATTTTCTTAAGAAAGAATTCGGGAAATTCTCGAGCAAGAGAACATGTTAAGACTTTTGAGTTTGCTCGAAAGTAGATATTTTTTTGGTAGATGGCAGATGGGAAGATTTTAAGGTTTGGTGCAGTATTTGGTAGAGGGGGATTTATTTTTATTAGCAGGTTTAGGGGAATTTGAATTTTGTTCTTAGATTTAGGGTTTAATTTTTGATTTTTAGTTATTGATTAAACCAATTTTCTAATCGTTTTTGTTTTCCATAATTCTTTAGAATAAGGGATTTATCTGTGAATGTATTAATTGGTAGTTTTATTCTGGATTGAATCTTATTTAGGGCTTCTTGAATTGTTGAAAATTTTTCTGGAGGATTTGAAAAAGCTTCTCTGGAAATTTGACGAAGGATGCCTACGCCCATTGATTGAGTGTATTCATCGCCGATTTCACGGAAAACAATGCAGGAAGATTGCTTGTTTATTCGTTCGAGATATTCGCATAAAGCCAAACGATTAGCATAATAGGCCCCGGTAACACTTGTGGCATAAGTTTTTCTACCTAAAAAGGATTCATAGTCGTGCCATGAAGCATTTGGATTATTTTGATTTATTTCTATAACTTCAAAGGAAAATTTATCAGGAAGAACTAAAAATTCATAGTGATTTCCAAGATATTCTGATGAAAAAACCAAAATCTCATTTATTTCATGATTATATTTTATTTTTCTTAGTTTATTTTTGCTTAGAGTATCATCTACGGCAGTAATCGCCCAGCGAGTTGGAACCATTTTTCTTAAAATAGAACGTCCTAAAAGTCCTGCCGAAAGAATTTTTATTATTGTTGATGTTGGTGTTTTAGCTCTATCGAGTTCTGCTATTGCAGTCACAGATTTTGCATCATTGTCATTTACAAGATTGTCTACTTTTTTATCTATTATTGGATTTTCTTCTAATCTCACTGATTTAACTAATGCCGCATTGCTTATTATGGGCGTATAACTGTCTTTTTCCTTATTCTTTTCTATTATGGATTTTTCAAGCTTGAATTCTGTTGAGATAGGTTTAGAAGTCATTGCTACTTCCTGCATTGTTGAAATGAAGCGCGTCTTTAACATTGCTTTTTTAACATTGCTTTTAGTTCTGCCATAGATTAATTTGCTTCTAAGGCTCAATATTTCTGGCATCTTTAGTCTATTCTTATGCCATAGCTCTTGAGAAGATAGTATTTCTGTATTTCCGTGTTCTTGCGGTGAAAGGATACCGACATAAACATTAGGATAATCATATCTACCAACAAAAACTTCTGGTGGAGAACTCCCAGAAAACTCTGAGATTCTCTTGACATTCTCGAATAGAGAAGAATGCTTCTTGCAATTAATAGCTCCACAGATACGACACAATGCCATAAACTAAGAAAGGTTTGGGATTTATAATTATAATTACATTAAATAAGAACTATTCTCTTTTTAATTGCTTTGATTTAATCTCGTAAATCGCTAATTCCTAGTAAAAGGAAAAGCATTCCAACAAGGATTACTCCCCAAACTATTCCGCCCTTAAGGAGGGATAGTGCTGCTGCGCCCCAGTCGTTAGGTGAAAGAACCCAACCAATAACTGCTGCAATCACGAGGATAAGTCCAAGCAATATTTCTAACCATTTATTCATGGTTATTTTAGCTTATTTTTATTTATAAAAGTTTCTATATCCCAATATATACGTTTAAACTTAGAACATGGGATGAATTATTGAATGGAAAAACTTAGCTAAAATATTGCCTTAGAACTTATTTGGAATTAATATTCAAAATTTTCCAAAAAAAGTATATCTTTTTAGATTGTTTGAAAAATTTAATTTAGTAATTAGATAAAAATTGGGCAAGTAGTGGGTTTAGGAGGTAGAAAGTTGATTTGTAAGACTTAATTTTTTTCTTCAGAAAATTCATAATTTTCTGACCTTTAAAAACAAGTATATTTTTAAAGTGACTAAAAAGTTTAAAAAGAACAGGTTTGTTTAGATAATATGACTGAAGAAGAAAATATTAAAGAAGTGCAAAACGAGGTACAGAATAATAGCAATGAAATTATTGTTCCTTTTTCAGAAGAATTGCAGCAGAAAAAGCTGCCTTTTCTTGATGTTTTAGGAAGATTATCTCCTGGTAAAAGTCTTAGAACGGCGTTAGATGATATTTTAGAGGGCGAGACCGGAGCTTTAATTGTTATTGATTGTCCTGAACTTAGAAATATTATGGAGGGTGGATTTAGAATTAATTGCAGATTTACTCCACAAAAACTTGCTGAGCTTGCAAAAATGGATGGTGCTATTGTTTTATCTGAAGACTTGAAAAAGATTCTTTTCTGCAATGTTTTATTAGTTCCTGATTCAAAGATTCCAAGTAATGAAACAGGAACACGACATAAGGCAGCAGAAAGAACATCTAAGCATACTGGAACGAGCACGATTGCAGTATCTGAAAGGAGAAATAAGATTACGCTTTTTTATGAAGATAAAAAATATGTTTTAGAAAATTCAGAGCATCTTTTGAGAAGAGCAACAGAAACATTGCATATTCTTGAGAAACAAAGAGAAATTTTTGATGATATTCTTAAGAATTTAAATATTTTAGAGATTACTAAACTGGTTTCTGCTGCAGATGTATGTTCAGTTTTACAAAGAACCGGGGTTATAATTAAGATGATGGATACAATGAAAAGATATTTGACTGAATTAGGAAATCAAGGAGTTATTATTAGAATGAGATTAAGGGAAATTTTTAAAGATATAGAACCGCTGCAAGAGAAAGTTATAAGAGATTATTCAAATAAGCCACAGAACACTAAGAAGATATTAGACGGAATTACTTTTGAAGGAGTTATCGATACAGAATCGCTTTCGCGAATGATTTTTGAAAATTCTCCAGATACGCAACTTAGCCCCCGAGGATTTAGATTATTAACTAAACTAAATTTGACTGAGAGAGAAATAAAATCTTTGATAGGATACTTTGAGAATTTTTCTAATGTTCTTGATGCTAGAGAGGATGAATTAAGGAAAGTTTTGAAGGCTAAAGCAGATAGTTTTAGAAAAGAACTTGATAATCTTAAGGAACAAATTTTAATGGGGAAGAAAGTATGATTGAAATTAAATTTGATGAAATAATTATTAATAATTAATTATGGCATCTGTTAAGTTTGGAGACTTTAGTGAAATCGTGGGAAAAGTTTTAGCGCAGGAATCTGTAAGAAGCAACTTCTTCTTGAGATTTGATATTATTAATAAATTAAATAAGAGATTTTAAAATAAAATGCTGACGGATAAAGAAATTCAAGAGATAAGAGAACATCTGGAGAATGCGAGAAATCCGGTTTTCTTTTTTGATAATGATCCGGATGGATTGTGCAGTTTTTTGCTTTTGCAGAGATTTATTGGAAGAGGAAGAGGAATTGCTATTAAATCTCATCCAGGTTTAAGTGGGACTTATTTTAAACGAGTTGAAGAATTGCAAGCAGATTATATTTTTATCGTGGATAAGCCTGTTGTGGATGACGATTTTATTGAGGAAGCAGAAAAAAGAAATATCCCTGTTGTTCATATTGATCATCACAATGTTGCTAAATCAAAAGCTCAATATTATTATAATACGTTTTATTCTAGTGGAAAGATAGAGCCTGTTTCATATCTTTGCTATAAGATTACAAATAGAAAAGAAGATATGTGGATTTCTGCAATTGGATGTATAACTGATTCTTATCTTCCAGATTATATTGAAGAGCTCAAAGAAAGATATCCTGAATTAATAGAGAATAAATATAAAAAAGCCTACGATATAGTATACAATAGCCGACTTGGAAAATTGGCTATGATTCTTAGTTTTGGATTAAGAGATACAGTTACAAATGTTGTTGCTATGATTAAACTACTAGTTAATGCAAAAAATCCTTATGATTTGCTTGAGGAAAATTCTAAAACCAAAAATTTGTTAAAAAGATTTAATGAAATTAATGAAAAATATCAAAAGATTATTAAAAAAGCGGAAGAGTTTGTCGAGAAAGATATAGTATTTTTTAATTATGCAGGAGATTTGAGCATAAGCCAGTATGCAGCTAATGAATTACTCTATAAATATCCCCATAAAGTTATTGTAGTTGTTTATACTAAGGGCGGTATTTCAAATATTTCTCTGCGCTGGGAAAAAGATATTAGAACTGCTACGATAAATGCGATTAAAGATATCGATGGCGCTTCTGGTGGAGGGCATGAGCATTCTACTGGCGCAAGAGTTCCTGCGGATAAGATTTTATTCTTTAAAGAAAGATTGCTTGGAGAGATTAAAAGAATAGAGGATGACGATGAGGAAGAGTAATGGTTAGAATTTTAATGTATGTTTCGTAAGACTTCCTTACTATAAACTTCTGCTGATTGATATTGAATTAATACCTAAAATTTTCCAAAGAAATTATTTATTTTTAGATTGTTTGGAAAATTTATCCGGTTAATTGATAATGTTTGGGATAGAAGAAGCTTCTTGTAAAAATAAGGGGGATTAATTAGTAAGTCTTACCTATTCAATAAATCATAGATTTCTTGACTTGTAAAAACCTAATAGGTTTTTCCAATGTAAACGTTATATTCGGCTTTTTCATTGCAGATTATGCATTTCTCATTTGGTTTTACTGGATTTTTATCATCGATAAAAAGAGTTTTTGCGCCTTTTGTTTCAAACTTCAAAAGTTCTTCGCATTTTTCATTTTTACATAATGGGCTGATGGCTACTTTTTTGTCTTCTATAGCTATTTTTAGCTCGTTTAGAGTTTGTGCGTGTTTTATTTTAGATTCAAATAGTTTTTTAGATTTATTAAAAAGATTTTTTTGAATTTCTTCCAAGGTTCTTGCGATTTTTGCTTTTAAATCTGAAATTTTTACTTTTTCTTTTTGTTGGATATCTCTTCTTGAAATTATGACTGAATTTTCTTCTAAATCTTTAGGGCCTATCTCTATTCTTAATGGAATTCCCTTTAATTCGTACTCATTGAACTTGAAACCTGCTTTAACATCTTCGCGTTCATCTACTATGGGGGAGAATTCTTTTAGTTCTTCAGCTATTTCTTTGGCTTTTTTTATTACTCGTGCTTTTGAATCTTCAAAAATAATTGGGATTATAATAATCGGATTTGGCGCAATTTTTGGGGGTAGAACTAAACCCTTATCATCGGCGTGAATCGCAAACATTACACCGAGCATTCTTGTTGAAATTGCATAAGTATTTTGCCAGCCAAATTCTTTATTTCCTTCTTTGTTTAGGAATTCAATATGATAGGGTTTTGCGAAATTTTGTCCATCATGATGAAAACAAGAACCCTCTGCTACTTTTCCATTAGGCATTATATAATGCAATTTTCTTGAAAAAACTGCGCCAGCAAATTTTTCTGAATCTGTTTTTTGTCCATACATTCCATAAATTGCCATATAGTCTTCACAAACTTCTTTGTAAGCATCAATAATCTCTGCGCCTTCTTCTATGGCTTCTTTTTGTGTTGCTAAAACTGTATGAAGTTCATTCCATAAAAATTCGCGAGTTCTAAAGAATGGAACAGGATGCTTGAATTCCCAACGAACAACATTATTCCATTGATTTATCTTTAATGGTAAATCTCTCCAGCTTCTAATCCATTTTGAATAAGAAGGATACATTATTGTTTCTGAAGTTGGGCGAACTGCTAATCTTTCTGCCAAAGGAGAATCACCTGCTTGAGTAACCCATGCTACTTCTGGAGAAAATCCCTCAACATGTTCTTTTTCTATATTAAAGAGTTTTTCGGGAATAAAAAGTGGAAAATATGCATTTTTAACTCCAAGTTTTTTAAATCGTTTGTCAGTTTCTTGAACAACTTTTTCCCAAATAGCATAAGCATTTGGACGGAAAACCATACAACCAGAAACTTCAGTATAATCGGCTAATTCTGCTTTAATCATCAGTTGAGTAAACCAATCTGAAAAGTCATCTTTGTCTGCAGTTATGCCTAATTCGTTTTTAGATTTTTCAGTTATTATTTTATCTTTTTCTTCAACCTTTATTATCGGCTGAACTGGCTTCTTTTTACCCACTTCTTGCTTAGGAGCTTTTTCTATTTGTTCGACTATGTTTTCGATGCCTTTTTCCAATATCTTTGTGGTTTCTGATTGTTTAGCTTCTTTTTTTGCCATGATAGTTGTTAGTTTATCATTCTTATAAACTTTATTAAAATATTGAGCTTAATCAGATTTTTAAACGTTAATATCTTGGGTAGATTAGTAAAAGTCTATTTAGGCTCCATAGCTCAACCCGGATAGAGCTTTCGGCTTCGGACCGGAAGATGGGGGTTCAAATCCTCCTGGAGCCATCAGAAATAGAAGGAGATATTTTAACTGAACTTTCCTGACTAACTTTTTCCTCTAATTTTAATTCTTCTCTTATTCTTTGTCTATTCAGGTCATCAGAAAAACATCTTCCAGAAGCATAAAGACCTAGTCCAAAACAAGTAATAATTATAAAATCCGGATCATCGAGTCTTCCTGCTGAATAAATCTTTGCTGCTTCGAAAGCAGTTACTACCATCCCTACAGTTTCCATCGCATAACCTGCTAGTTGCCCTCCTACCCAATATCCGTTAGTTTTTCTTTCCATTTTAATCTTTAAGGAGACCCAACATAATCTCTTATTTTTTGCTCATCGATTTTCATACCATAAGCATAATCCCCGTAGGATTTTACAATCCTTAGACCAAGTTTTGGGGGGATTACTCCCCAGGGCCCATCGACATTCAAAAAGAGATTATCACCCTCATAAATTCTTTTAGTATAACCTAATCGAGGAGCCATATCAGCCATATCTTCTAAAGAAATACCCTTCCTTCCATCCTTAAATTCAGCTTTTTTCAAAACATCTTCTACAAGAGATTGTAATTCTGTTCTTTTAGCTTCATTTAATAGTGTGGTTTTTTTAGCATCACTGGATAGAACCTGATTATATATATTACGTGAAGCGCAGGCTATAACTCCTAAACCTGCTAAACCAACTACTAAACAACTCCCCAATAGAGCATTTTGAAATAATGTTCGTAATTTCATGAATAAGGGAATAAATAGGGCATTATAAATCTAAATAGTCTATTTTCTCCGACTAAATGTAAAAGTTTATAAGTAATGTTCCTCTTGTATAAACTATGAAAGAAGATATAATGAATACACTTAAGGAATATGGCCTTTCTCCTAAAGAAGTAGATATATTCTTGTTTTTAGTCGAAAATAATGGAATAACTGCTTATAAAATAGCTAATGGAACAAAAATATTCAAATCTACTTGTTATGATGTTTTAGAAAGATTGATAGAAAAAGGTTTTATTTCTAAATCTCTAGACGGCAGTAAGATGATTTATCATGCAAGAGATATAATAGAGATTATTGGTGTTGTTAAAAGCAAAGAGGAGTTATTGCTATCTCTTGCACCCAAACTTAAAACTTTGGAGTCTAAAGAAGAAACCTTAGTTAAGCACATAGATTCAGAAAACGCTTTTTTAGGTATTGATTTTAAAATTGTAGAACTTATTAAAAAACAAGAATTAACTTTTGTATATATGCTTGGAAACAATCCAAAAATAACCACAAAAAGCTCTAATCTTTTAATTCAAAGATTGTTAAAAGAACTTTCTAATGCAAATATCAAAAAAAAGATTAAGTGTTGGGGTTTATGGAATCCCAAATTTAAAGATAATCCATTTATGGAAATATTCTCTAAAATGGGGGAAAATAAATTCATAGACTTACCTTCAGAAGCTACAACAATAATCTTTGATGGTTATGTCTATTTTTTTTATTTGGAAGATAATTCAAATGTAGTAGAAATAAAGAATAAAAAGATTTCAGAAGAGATGAAATCTTACTTTGAACATCTTTGGAAAATAGCTAAAAAGTAGCATCTGCTTCCCCCTGCCCACGAAATTGCTAAAAATTTTTATTTCAGCTTTTCTTCTAGCAATTTCTTGGTAGTTGCAAAATCAGCCCTCTTGTTGCTGGCTTTCATAACTGCGCCGATTAAGAAATTTATTGTTTGAGTATTTCCTGATTTATAATCTTCTATGGCTCTTTGATTATTTTTATCTGCTAAAACTGACTCAACAATTTTGTCGATTTCTGAGCTATCTGAAATTGCAGAGATATTTCCAAGCTTAATCTCGCTAGATTTTTCTTTCCAACTTCTGAGAATATCTTTTGCTTTTAATTCAGTAAGTTTACCTTCATCAACTAATTTTAGAAGCTCAATAAAATGAGCGGGTTGGATGTTAACATCAGCCATTGTTTTTTTATTATAATTCAGCATTCCTAAAAGTTCTATTGTAATCCATGGAACTGCAAGGTTAACCGGAGTTTTTGGATTTTCAATAATCTTTTCAAAGAATTCTATTATTTCTAAGTTACTAACCAGGATTTTAGCGTAATATTCAGTAATTTTGTGCTTTTTTATTATTTTATCAAGTTTTACCATCGGAGATTCTGGAAGTTTCTTTTTTATTTCATTTACTTCTGCATTGGTTAATTTTATTATTGGAAGGTCTGGCTCTTTGATAAAACGATAGTCCGCATGAGATTCTTTAGTTCTCATTAAAACTGTTTGCTGTTTTGAAGTATTCCATTGGCGAGTTTGTCTTCCTTCAACTTTTTCTTTTTCTTGGCGTTTAATTTCATGTTCTATTGCTTTTTTTATTTCTCCAATAGAGTTCATATTTTTTATTTCAACTCTTTCACCATTATTAATCGAAACATTAACGTCTGCTTTTATGCCTGCGTCAGAATCAAGTGCCTTAATATAAGACATTGTTAGAATCATTTCTTTAAGCCATTTTTCTACTTGTTCTGAATTCGTAAAATCAGGTTCTGTAACTATTTCGACTAAAGGGGCGCCGCTTCGATTATAATCAATTTCTCCTGAATCAGGATTCCATGCAGCAGGGTCTTCTTCAAGATGAACTTCAGTTATTCTAATGCCTAAAAACTCGCCTTTTTCTCCAACAGGATTTGCATAAGTTCCTGAAATTGTATTTTGATAGCCTTTTGGTAGGTCTGGCCAAGAATAGTGTTTTCTCCACCAGATTAATGGTTTCTTATTTTCGATAGTATTAACTTTGCAATTAAGCATTAAAGCGATTTGAATGAGTTTTTTAACAGCTTCTTCATTTGGAAGCATTGGTTTTGAGCCAGGAGTTCCGGTACAGGTTGGGCAAATAAAAGTGTTAGGTTTAGCATCTTTGCTTTTATGCTCGTTCTTGCAATTGCAAAAAAGCTTTTCTTTAGTAGTAAGATAGCCGTGTATTTCTAAACCTATTTTTGGGATTGTTGCCATATGTAATTTAACGTTAAAGTATTAATAAATGTTATTAATACTCGAGTATTATAAAGGTTTAAACATTAAGTGTTTAACTCATTCCTCTTTACAGAGGAAGATTTTTAAAGTTTGAAAAACATAATAAATTATTCAAAGAGGAGAACATGGCTAAAACAATACTTATAATTGATGATGATATAAATGATACGGAAACTATGAAATTAGTTCTGGAAAAAGAAAAGTATAAGATTTTAACTGCAGATAATGGCGCAGACGCTCTTGACTGCATAAAAGACAATAGACCTGACGCAATCTTATTGGATATAAAGATGCCGACTCTTTCAGGTTATGATTTGCTTAGACTCTTGAGAGAAAGACTTAATCATAAAGTTAAAATGATATATGTTTCCATTATTCCTAAATGTGATGTTGATTTGAGAGATATTGATGGGTTTGTGCAAAAACCATTTATGCCCGCTAATTTAATTAAGGAAGTAAAAAAAGCACTTAAATAAACTTAATAAAAAATAACATGGATTTAATTGTTCAGCTAAAACAACAGCACGTTGAAATTCTGCATTTTTTTAAGGCAATAGGCGATGAGATGGCTAAAGGCGATGTAGAAGATAATTATTTAATTGAAGAATTGAATAATCTTAAAGATTTCCTTATTGCGCATTTAGCCTTAGAAGATAGAATGCTGTATCCTTCTTTTGAGATGTCTAAATTTAAAGAAGCCCAGAATTTAGGAAAAAAGTTTTCAACAGAAATGACCGCAATATCTAAGGTTGCAATGATATTCTTTGAAAAATATAATAATATGATTCTTTCAGATTTATTAAAAAATGCTAAATTTAAAAAGGAGGCTGACTTGATTATAACAACAGTTAAAAGAAGGGTGGGTATTGAAGAGAGTATACTTTATCCTGCTTATGATAAATACTGCAGAAAATGAGAAATAAAAGATTTTAAGATGGCAAAAAAAATAATGGTTGTGGATGATGAAGCAGATATAAGAAGTACAGTTAAAACTGTTTTAACTAAGGCAGGATATGATGTCGTTACAGCAGTTAATGCTGATGATTGTTTAAAAAAGATAAAAGCTGGAGAAAAGCCGGCTTTAATCTTAATGGATATTATGATGCCGGGAACTCCTGTTCGTGAAGTAATTCCTAAACTGGGTAATGTTAAGATTGCTTATCTTTCTGTTGTTAGAACCTCTGAAGCTGAAAAAGAAGATTTAATGAAATCTAAAAATATTGTTGATTTTATACAAAAGCCATTTGATATAAATGAACTTCTTAAAAGAGTAAAGAAAATAGTGGGTTAAGATGAAAAATCAACTAAAAGCTTCGCTTTGGCAGTACAAGATTTTTCATATTCAGAAAATTAATAATTTTCTGACTGATTATTTTTTAACTAAAATGGGGGTTAATAAAAAATAATATGACAAAAAAACCCGCAGATATTAAGATTGGAATTATCGATGATCATGTTCAAACTGCGGTTTCTCTTTCGCAACTTTTAGACTATAATGGATTTAAGACATTTCAGGCTTATAACGTTAAAGATGCTATAGCCAAAGCAAAAAAAGAAAAGCCAGATTTACTTCTTTTAGATATAAGATTGGGCAATGATGAAGAGGGATATGATATTGCTAAAGAGTTACCTAAACAAAAAGTTCTTTTTATGAGTGGTTTTGAAATTGATAGAGATAAAATTAAAAGTTTTAAAAATGCAATAGGCGCTCTGGAAAAACCTGTTGATATCCGTGTTTTATTAAAAGTAATAAGAAAAGAATTTAAATTGCAGGAGTTTAACGTATAATAAAAAGAGGTTGATGAAAAATAAACATGGATATAAAAAATCAACTAAATCCTTCGGATTTGCTTAACAGGATTTTTTATACTCAGAAATTTACTAAATTTCTGATTATCCATTTTTCAAATAAATTTAATAGTCTAAAAAAATGGATATAAAAAAAGAACTTTCTGAAAATCAAACAATACTTTTGATTATGTCGAGCACAGATTATAATAAAGAAATTGTTGATGTAGCCAAAAAGTTAGCAGGCAAGAGCATAGCATATGTTACTTTGAATAAGACTCGTGATTCTTTAATTGAATTATTCAAAAAAAATAAAGTTAAAACAGACAATATTGTTTTTATTGATGCTATCTCAAAAACAATAAAAAGTACTCCTGAAGAATCTGAAGGAGTTTATTATGTATCTTCGCCAGGGGCTTTAACTGAAATATCTTTAGTTATTTCAAAATTTATAAGGCATAATTTTGATTATCTTATTTTTGATTCATTAACAAATTTGCTGGTTTACGAGAGCAAAGCACCTGTTGGAAAGTTTGTTGCTTCGCTCGTTAATAAGATTAAGGAAAGCAAAACTAAGGCAATATTTTATGCTCTTTCAGTTAAAGAACAGGAAGCCCTGATTAAAGAATCTGGAATGTTTGTTGATAAGGTTATTGAGTTGTAAGACAAACCTAACGGTTTTTCTCCACTCGTTTTTCCCTTGAGTTAGCTATTTTTTCATTTTATTCAAAAATAGTAAAAATGGTAAAACAAATCTAACTGCTCGATTGTTTCACTTGTTTAGCAATCTCTTGTTACCTTATTTTAATAATTTCAATAGATTTTTGGGAGATTGGGGTTTAATTATTTGGACTGTTAATTGGGTAGTCGTTTAATTGGACTTTTTGCCCTCGTAGAATTTAAAAACATGTTTTCCATGTTATTTCAGAGGAAAAAGAGGGAAGTATGACTGATAATTTTGAACAAAATAGTTTTAGCTTGAAAAGATTTTTCTTAGGAAAAATCAGCAGAAAAATAACTTTTTCATTTTTAGTATTAGGTTTTTGCATGGCAATAATTGGAACATTTATCTTTTATACAGTTTCGGTAAGTCTTATAACTTCTGAAATAGAAGCGCATCTTGAAACCACCGTAGATTCACGAGCCGGCCATATTGAAACTTACATTAATCAAGATATAGAAAGAATAAAGCTGATTACCAGCAGAACTCAACTAAGAGTAGATATAGAAAATTATCTCTTAGATTCAAATAGTGAATTTGAGGCTAAGATTATTCAAAAGCTTAAAGATTCAAGAAGCTCTATTGAAGAGATTGAATGCGTATGCTTTATTAATCTTAGCGGAGAAGCTGTTGCTTGTGACGACCTTCTTCTTCAAGGCAGGGATTTTAGCACAGAGAATTTTTTTATAAAAGGAAAGCAAAAAGAGGGTGCTTATTTTTTTAAGCTTGGAGAAGATGACTGGAGAATTGTTGTTTCTGGGCCGATAAAACAAAACGGAAAATTAATGGGCGTAATCATCACTACAGAATACTTTGATAATCTTGAAGATATTGTTTTGCAAAGAGCAGGCTTAAGAGAAACAGGAGAGGTTTTAATTGCCTTTGAGGATAAAAATGGAAATGACATTCATCCTTTTGCAAGACTTTATGAAAACGAAGGAAATTATTCTGTAGTTACAGGAATTCCTATGGAAAATGCTCTGCAAGGAAAATCAGTATTCTTTGATAAATCATTGGATTATCGAGGCGTTGAGGTTATTGCATTTACACATTATACTCCTGATATTGGACTTGGCATTGTTGCTAAGATAGATAGGGCTGAGGTAATTTTGCCGATACAACGCCTTTCTCTCGGTGTGGCTATTTTTATTACAATTTTAGTTATAATAGTTTTTCTGTTTGTAGGATATTTTATTTCCAGAAGAATTACCAAACCCGTAGAGGAGCTTACTGCCGCAAATGAAAAATTGCGAAATCAGGATTTTAAAGCAAGAGTTAATATTAAAAGTGGAGATGAAATTGAACTCCTTGGAAACATATTTAATAAAACTGCAGAAGCTCTTGAAAATCTTGATAAAGAAAAAAACCAGATAGATAAGGCAAAAACAGAATTTCTTTCAATTACTTCGCATGAACTTCGCTCGCCTATGACTCCGATGAAGGCTCAGTTGCAGATGGTGCTTGGAGATTATTTCGGAAAATTGAATAAAGAGCAGAGAGAATCTCTGCAGATTGTTTTGAATAATACTGAAAGATTGGATAAAATTATAGTTGACTTTTTGGAAATTTCGCGAATTGAAGCAGCAAGATTAAAATTTAATTTTATTAAAGCAGACTTAGCAAAGACTATTGACAATGTTGTTAACGAGATGAAGGGTTTTATGCCTGAGAAGAATATTAAGATAGAAATTAAGGCAGAAAAGCTCCCCACAATAGAAGTTGACCCTGATAGAGTTTCTCAAGTTTTGAGAAATTTAATTAATAATGCTATTAAATTTTCACCCGAAAATTCCAAGATAGAAATTTCTGCTAAACTTTTTAAGGGTATGATTTTATTTTCAGTAAAAGATAATGGTGTAGGTATTTCTGAAAAGGACCAAAGAAGATTATTTGAGCCCTTTTATCAGGCAGATAACATGTATCAGCATAAAACCGGAGGAACTGGTTTGGGTTTAGCTATTTCTAAGGGAATTGTTGAGAGCCAGAATGGCAAGATTTGGCTCGTTTCTCAATTGTCAAAAGGAACAATATTTTATTTTACTGTTCCATTGAAGCCAATTCGTGAAATGAAAGCAATAAGACTGCTGTTTTCAAACAGTGCCAATGTTGATGAAGCGCTTAAAAATTTATTTAGAGAGTATATTGGTCCTCTTGGAGATAAAGAATTTGAATATTTGATGAAAAGCAATGGAATATCTTATGATTCTATAATGGAGTATATTAAGTTCTTGGTTAGAAAAGGAATTCTCTCTGGAGAGAAAGCAGAAGAATTTAAAAACAAAGTCGCGCTTATAATGAATAAAGTAGAAAAAGAGGAAAATGAAGCAAAATAATCGGCTGGAAAAACAAGCATTAGGCGCGATAACTCTCATAGTTTTTATTGCAGCAATAATAGTTATTATGGGCTGGATTTTTGATATTGCTGTGCTGAAAAGCATTCTGCCAGGTTTTGTCACGATGAAGTTTTCAACAGCTGTTGCTTTTTTAATTAGTTCAATAATCTTGCTCGGTGTTTCACAGCTTTTTGGCTCTTTTGCTTTTAATAAGAGAATAACCTTATTTTTTTCTATTATTCTGCTTCTCTTTATGGGTTATATTCTTGTAACAACTCTTTTAGGAATAAGCAGTGCTATTGAAAATTTGGTTATAAAAGAAGCAGCAGGAGCAATTTTAACGGTTAAGCCCGGACTGCCTTCTACTGCTACAATGATTGATTTTGTTTTGATATCTTTAGCAGGATTATTTTCTTTTTATACAAAAAAGACAAAAATTCTTAAAATTTTTGCAGTAATTATCAGTATTTCTGGCTTGAGCTCAATTTTTGGATATATTTTTAATAAACCCTTTTTATATTTTTATTTTGAAAATATTAGTTCGGCTATGGCTCTGCATACTGCTTTTCTTTTCTTAATAATTGGAGTAGCTATATGGATGTTGGCTGGAAAAATGTATGAAGAAAAGAGCATTCCGCTTAGAGAAAGAATTTTCTTAGGATTTTTCTTAATTCTTTTCTTAATAGTATTTATGGTTGGATTGAGCTCACAGATGAATAACTTAAGACTTTCTAATACTGAACAGCTTAGAGATGTTGAAGCTCCGCTTGGATTAATGGTTCAGCAGGTTATTGGATATGACGCCATATTGACAGGAGCAGCCCATGCTGCTCTTCTCCATGCGCAAAAAGGAGAAGTTGCAGATGTTAGCTTTCATAAGGATTATTATGATGAAATTGGAGCAGAATTAGATAATCTCCTAAAAATAGATGCGCCAGCTTTATTGGAAAAAAGCAAGCGAGCTCAAGAAATTAAAGATAGAATAAAAGAAGACCTTGCTGAACTCGATAGAGTTAATTTATTATTAGTAGATTTAGAAACCAGAGCATTTGCAGCTATTGAGAAAAATGATACCAAGACCGCATTCTCCCTAATAGTCGCTGAAAACTATGATAACTATAAGTATGAACTTGCGCAGCTTTATTCTGATTGGGCAGATCTTGAATCTCAAACATCTGCAAATTTAAGGGAGCAGATAATTCAGCAGTCTAAAGAATTAAGTGCGGTGTATATTTTTTCTTTAATTTTAATTTTATTAATATCTATAATTGTTTCTTTTAATATTTCCAGTTCAATTTCAAGACAGCTTAAAAGACTGGAAGAAGAAGTTGAAGAAGTCAGCAAGGGAAAATTAGACTTGCAGCTTGAAAAAAGCGAGATAACCGAAATTCAAGGCTTGAATAATTCAATTAATAGAATTTTAGCTACTTTGAAGCTTGCTGTTTTAAGAACAGGATTAACCAAGGCAGAATTAGGTTTAGGAGAAGCAATAAAAGCAAAAGAAGAGGCAGAAGAAAAATATAGGGCTCTTTATGAAACTTCAAGCGATGCAATTATGACTTTAGAGCCACCAACTTGGAAATTCACTTCTGGAAATCCTGCGGCTATTGGAATGTTTATTGCTAAGGATGAAAAAGATTTTACTTCTCGTGCTCCTTGGGAATTTTCTCCTGAAAAACAGTCTGACGGACAACTTTCTTCGATAAAAGCTAAAAAAATGATTGAAACTGCAATTAAGGAAGGAAAGAACTTTTTTGAGTGGACTCATAGAAGATTAACTGGCGAAGATTTTCCAGCAACAGTCCTTTTAAGTAGAGTTAAAGAAGGAGATAAAACTTATCTTTAGGCGACAGTAAGGGATTTAACTAATGAAAAAACAGAAGAAGGAAAAGATAGGGCTCTTATTGAATCATTGCCTGATGCATTGTTTATTGTTGATAAAAATTATAAATATCTCTCTATAAATAAAACAATGATGGATAGTGTAGGGAAGAAAAGAGCAGAGATTATCGGTAAATCTGTAATGGAAGTATTCCCTAAAAAAGCCGGCGAGCAGATTATGAAGAATCTTAAGAAAGTAATGAAAACAGGAAAAACTCTGAATATTGAAGAAACAATAAAGGTTCGAAATAAACTTGAGAAGATAAGTACCAGATTAAGTCTCATTAGGAATCCAGAAGGCAAAGTTTTAGGAATTGTTGGCATTGTGAGGATTTTAAAATAAACCTGATAAAATCTAAAATGAATAAAAAAGAGACAGTAACGGAAGAAAAAGCCAGACTGAAAATTAATAATTTTCAATAAAATTAATGAGCTTTTTTTTTGAGAGCTTATTGGTTGGAAGCAATAAATTCAGCGAGATTAATCTTGGGAGTTTAGGACTTTTTATCTTTTCTTTTTCTTTGTTCTAAGGGCTATAGAATAAATTGGCTTTTCAAATTTAATCGTTTTATAAGAATCATAGATTGAATATGCAATAGCCATGAACATAAAAATATACCAGATATCTATTGTTATGTCTAATCCCCCATAACTTTCCATAATGTGGTAAGAAGTCATAAAAGCAATTCCAATAATGCTTAAAATTAGAAACACAGCCATTCTTTTTACAAGAGTTTTAAAAGAATCTTCTGCAAGCCCGCTTATGGCTTTAATTGTGAATATTAGGGCTATTATTCCCATTAAGATAGTTAAGCTTGAACTTACTTGTGCGACTAATAACATATCTATCATTTTATTTGAATTTATACTCCTTGGATATTTCCATTATTTTTTTAGTCGATAATAAGCAGATTATTATTGATATGAATATAATAATGTGGGCAATACTCTCAATTGTAAGCTCAAGATTTTCACTGCCGTATAAATGGCCGTAATAGTCTCCAGCAGTATGAACTATAAATCCGAAGCAGATAAGAGCTATAGCATATAGTCTTAACTTTAATGATTTTTTAAGTTCGTCTAAAGAATATTTATTCGCATAATACGCTAAAACTGTTGCAATTATTCCAATTAAAATAGTTGCTAAGAAAATCACCCCTAATGCTACCATGATTTCTTTATGTGAAAAGAGCTTATAAATATTTCGATAACTCCCTAATGAGGTTGGAGGATAAGGTTTAAATAAAGTTATTTCTTGAGAGTATTATGAAAAAGGGGAAGGGAAAAGTTGAGCATTCGAAGAAGTCTAAGATTGTTAATCCTGTTAAAATAAAGAAAGAAAAGAGTTCTAAAGATAAAACATCTGGAAAAATAGATTTATCTGCGCTTAAAGCAGATATAGAAAAAGCGCTTAATTCTGGAGAATCGAAAACTATGAATCATGTTGAACAAATTAATGTTCAGAGAGCACCACTCACAAAAATAAAGGATTTAAAATTTAAGTATAATAAACAAATTAGCAAATATGTTAATACTGGAATTCCTGGATTTGATGATTTATTCCAAGAAGGAATTCCTAAGGGAAGTAATGTTCTTGTAGCTGGTGGGGCTGGAAGTGGAAAAACAATTTTTTGTTTGCAAACTCTTGCTTATCATGCTGCGAAAGGTGAAAAGTGTTTTTATATGAGCTTTGAAGAAAGCGAAGATAAATTAAAACAGCATATGAAGGAATTTGGCTGGGATGCAGATAAAATGATTAAAGCAGGAAACTTAAAGATAGAAAGAATCAATCCTTTTGAAATTACGAGGAATGTTGATGCCATGCTTGCAAAAGAAAAAGGTGAATTACTTATAGAGATTGAACCAGTTATCCTGCCTAAAAATTTCAAGCCCGATTTTATAGTTTTAGATTCTCTTACGGCTATTGCTTCTGCGTTTACTGGAAAAGAAGATTCATATAGAATTTATATTGAACAATTATTCAGATTTTTTGAAAGATTAGGAAGCACAAGTTTTCTTATTGCAGAGACAAAGCAAATTCCAGAAGTTTTTTCAACTTCAGGAGTAGAAGAATTTTTAGCGGACGGAGTTATTGTTCTATACAATATTAAAAGAGGAGATATAAGGGAAAATGCAGTTGAAATTCTTAAAATGCGTGGAGAAAAACACCAGAAAAAAATTGTTGCTATGCAAATAACAGATAAGGGATTGATTATCTATCCAGAGCAGGAAGTTTTTGGCGGAGTTGGCGGATAAAATATTTTCTAGAGTGGCTCGAACTTGCATTCTTATTTCTATTTTACTACTTAAATGCAAGTTCTCGCCTTCGCATAAATTCTAATAAATAAAATTCTAATAAATAAAATACTAATAACCTTTTGACTTTAAATTTAAAACCTTATGCCAATTTCTATGTGATTTTTAGATAAAATTTTTCAAACAAATCTATAATTTTAAATAACTTTGAAAAATTTAGTTTATTAATTTATTTTTTTTTGAGGGGCTCAGTTATTGGGGGTTATTTTAATAAAGTAGGTTCTAATTCACATCGAAATATTTAAAACATGGCTTTTACTGTGGGATATATGAAAAAGAGGTTAACAAAAGAGCTTAATAATGCTAAGGATAATTTTGTAGTTCTTACCATTCTTCCTAGGGATAATTATCATGAACTTAATCATCATATGATAAAACATATGATAAAAAGCAAGAAAAATGGAGCGTATGTTGCAATAAATAGGCCGTATAGAACAATTATTGAAGCACTCAATAAAGAAGGGATAGACCATAGCAAATTATTTTTTATTGATTGTGTTAGCACTAAAAATGATTCTATGGCTGAAAATTGTGCGTTTATAAAAAGCGCAAAAAGTTTGACTAATATAGGAATTGCTTTAGAACAGATATACAAAAAAGGACAGCATTCTTTTGTTTTATTGGATTCTATTGATGCTCTTTCGCTTTATCATGAGCCAGAGATGATTGTAAGATTTGCTCGTTCTCTTGTGAGTAGAATAAGAGACGAAAAACTTTGCGGACTAATGATTGGTTTGCAGGAAGATACCGATAAAAGAATAATTAATGAGATTGCAGTAGTTTGCGATAAGGTTATAGATTTGAGCAAATAGGACTTTCTGTTTGGACTTTTTAGGATTATTTTAAATTAGATTTTTGTGTTTCTTAGTTTATGCATACAATTATGCATAAATACTTAAACGTAAATATTTAAAAATGCCGAAATCCACTATATTTCATGCAAAAGAGAATTACCCTGAGCGTAGACTCTAAGATTTATGCGGATTTTCAGAAAGCTTGCGAGGGACAGGATATTGTGGTTTCTAAGAGAGTTGAACGATTGATGAATGAAGAAACAGAATTAATTAATAGAACTAAAAGAGGAAAAATCACCAAAAATGAAACAAAAACATAACTGGATTTTAATTACGGCATTTGTAATGTTCATAGCGTTATTAAACGGAGTGCACGCAGATTTTTCTGTTCAGAGCGGAAATGTTAGTGTTAATGGAGAAATTAATGTAAGCATAACTTCAATTAATATAAGCAAAAGTTTTGTAATAACAAGTGCTCGTTCTACTAGCAATGGTCCTGATGCAATATTAGTAACTGCTAGATTAACTAATTCAACTAATTTAAAACTGAATAATTATGCGGGTGGAATTGCAAATGTGGAGTATCAGATTATAACTGAAAACATGAGCATTATTTCTTCACAATCAGGTAATTTTTCTTATGGTGCCGGTGCAGGAACAAGTAATTATAATATTACTATTAATCAGGTAAATCTTAGTAGTTCATTTATAATCATTCGAACAAGATTAAATATAGGTACTGCGGGTGCAATGGAACAAGGAATGTGGAAAGCTAAATTTAACAATGCTACACAAATGAATATACAGAGAATTGGCACAAATAGTAACGGGGGGGAGCTTATTTGGCAAGTTGTTGATTGGAATAACTCTCGAGTTATAAATGGTTCTTTAACTATACCTGATACCACTGCAGATTCAATATTAAGTTCTACTGTTAATGTTTCTAAAAGTTTTATGGTATTTTCAACAGCTCTGGATACCTCTACCCTGGTAGCGAGTATGGTTATGGGTAGATATAACTCTACAACAGCTACCTTTAATAGACAGACTAATACGGGCAGTGCAAGTGTAGAATATTTTATCATTGAGGATAATAGTATTCGAACTCAGACAGGTTTTACTTATGCTGCAACAACTACACAAATTAATCAAACAATAACTGCTGTTAACACTAGCCGAACTTTTATTGCAAGCAGTTCAGATTCTACTGGCGGCGTAAGTACTTGGACTAATTCATTTTTTAGCTCGCGATTTTTTAATTCAACTCTGATATATTTTCAAAAAGATGGAGCATTACAATCTCAGAATATTTCCTGGTATGCTGTTGGGCTCTTTAGAATACAAGCCAATTTTACTTCACCAACAGAAACTTCTGGAGCTTTTATTAGTAGAAATAATATTTCAGTTAATGCAATAGCTAATTATGGAAATCTTGCTAATATAACTCTAAGAATTTATAATTCTACTGGCACTTTAATTAATTTAACTAATTCTACAACTTC
>JBBSYA010000017.1:0-24018 GCA_038045485.1 Nanobdellota archaeon | reverse complement strand
TAAGAAGTAGTCTTGTTTTGCTAGCAATTAACTATCTCACTACACTATTCTTATTGATATTAAACCAGAAAATGGATTTATAAATCTTTGTAGGACAAACCTAACGGTTTTTCCTCGCGATTTTTTCCCTTGGTTTTCCTACTTTTCTCGTGCCTCAAAAAGTAGCTTAATAAACCCCCAATTCTTCTTTCTTTTATGGAACCACTTTGGGATCAGATAGAACAAATTGTAAGAGAAAGCGATATCATATTGGAGATTTTAGATGCAAGAGGAGTAGAGTTATCGAGAAGCGAACAGCTTGAAGAAATAATCACAAGAGTAGGAAGGCCAAGAATTCTTGTAATAAATAAAATAGACTTGGTTAGTATTAGAGACTTAGAAAAAGCTATAGGCAGAGTTTTAGATTCGAGAAGGGCAGAAAAAGATTCAGTAGTTTATTTTACAAATAGAAATAAAAAAACGGTTAGAAATTTACTCTCTAAAATAAGGCAGGTTTTTGCTAAATACGGAAAAAGAGAAAGTTATGCTAAAAATCCTATATTAGAAAAGCCATACCGAGAAGCAAGAGGAGATATTATTGTTGGAGTTGTCGGCTATCCTAATGTTGGAAAAAGTTCTGTTATTAATGCTCTGGCATTCAAGCAAAAATCTCCTGTTTCAAGTAAAGCAGGAACTACCCACGGAATACACTGGATATCTGCTGGAAAAACTGAAATCAAGCTTATTGATACTCCCGGAGTAATTCCTCTGAAATTTAATGAAGAAGCAGGTCTTGCAATAATTGCTGCGAGAAATCCTGAAAAAATGAAAGAACCAGAAGTTGCAGCCGCAGCAATTATAGACCAATTTATCGTTGCAAATAAAATAAGAAGATTGGAAGATTACTATCATTTAAAATTTGATAAAGAAGTTTTAGAAGAAAAAAATCCCTATCTTCTTATTGAGAAAATTTCACTCGCGAGAGGACATCTGAAGAAAGGCGGAGTTGCTGATGAAAAACGAACAGCAATAAATATTGTTAAAGATTGGCAAACTGGAAGATTGAGATTATGAAAGCACTATCTCTTAAACAGCCTTTCGCAGAACTTGTTGTTTCTGGAAGAAAAACTATTGAGCTTAGAAAATGGCGAACAAATTTTCGTGGCGAATTTTTAGTTCATGCTTCTAAGAACCCAGATATGACTGCTATGGAAAGATTTGGTTTTAAGGAAGATTCACTTCCCCTTGGATTTATTGTTGGTAAAGCAAAACTTATTGATGTAAAAGATTATAACAAGAATAAAGAAGAATTCGAAAAAGATTCGAATAAACATCTTGCATCAAGCGAATGGGGAAATTTTGGTTTTATTTTAGATAATTTAACAAAACTGCAAAAACCCATATCTGCTAAAGGTGCACTTAATTTCTGGAATTTTGATAGTTACATTAAATTGTAAAGTCCATCTTCGGCTATAACAAACCTTAAAAAGCCAAAACCACTAAAATAATTATACAAACTAAACAATTCAAAAATTAGACTAAAGACTTCGTCTTGGCATCAGAAAATTTTTGAATACTCAGAAATTTCTTAAATTTCTGATTGTTATTTTTGTAAACAAAAACAACATGGAAAAAGATTACGGAAAGGTTGATAAAAATTCTAATACAAGTATAATCATCAGAGTAGATGAATTCGGCGGAAAACCTGGAGTAACAATAAGAGAATTTGTTAATGGAACTGATGGCGGATATAAAGGATTCACGAAATCAGGAACAAGAATTCCTGCAGATAAATTTCTCGAATTTAGAGAAATTATAAATTCTATAAATCTTGAAGATTTGAAAGCTTCTGGAACAGCTGCAAAACCTGCTGCTAAGAAAGAAGAAGCTTCTGAGATTGAAGATTATTAAATAACTAAATTTAAAGTTATATTTTCTAATACAATTATATTCATATAGGGTTTAAGGAGTTTAATTAGATGGTATTCGCAAGTATTGACGTTCCTATAAACGAAGAAATTGCTTATTCTCCTGCTGCAAGGGCAATGACTGCTAGGATTATAATGTCTGGTCAGATAAAGGACCTTGAAAGGCATATGGCTAAATATGATTGTGAATTAAAAATCTCAGAGGAAAAACTTAATGGATTTCCTAAAAAAATTATTTTAACAGGAAGAAAAGAAGATATTAGTTTAGGTAGAATAACAAAAGCATATAATGAATTTTGGGAGATTATAAATAAAAAAGACCAACAATCATAGATAAGGATTCTCGTTTTCTTCTAACTTTTTTAGCATTTTTTCTGTTGCAGGATGACTTTTATCCTTAATATTTAAAACTTGGCGGGCTTTTCTTATTGCAGTGCATAATTTTAGGTTAAGCGGGCATTTTTCTTCGCAAGCCTTACATAAAGTACAATCAAAAACAATTTCATCTACAATTTTGTTTGAAAGAAGAATTGCATGGCCCCTTGGGGAATATTGCTCTTCACGCAGAACTTTGAAAACAGGGCATAATTCTTTGCATAGTCCGCACTTTATGCACTTCTCGCAAATTTCCATTATTTCTTCTTTTGCGTTTTTTTCTTCAATCATTTTATAAGTTTCCTCCTTCTTTAGTATCTCTTCCGCCAGCAAAAAAACCTGATGCAATTTTTCTTATCTTTTCTTTTTCTTCTGGTGTTTGTTCTTGCTCTGGTTTCTTTAAAGTCATTGTTTCACTATTAAGAATATCTCCAACAGTAAGAGGTTTTGGTTCTTGAGGCAAATCTGATTTTTCTTGTTTCTCTTCTGTTTTTTCTTGTTTTATTTCGGGCAAGAATTTTGCTTCAGCACGTTCTTCTTTTCTTTTTAATAACTCTTCTGCAAATTTTATTGAAATAACCTTATCCCTATTTAATTTATTACTTGGATCAAGACGATTTTTAACTCGTTTAGTTAATTCTGCCTCGCCGACTTCGAGAAATTCTTTATTTTTTATTCCAATACCTAAATTATAGCCTACTCTTCCACGCAATCTTCTTGTGAGTTTCATTGCTTCTTCTAATTTTAATGGTTCTTTTGCATCAGTTCTAAATAAAGGATAAACTACGCCCGAAGCCATATGGCTAAAATGAGGTATACGATTTTCTTCAAGATGAATTAAAAAATCCTGAAGGGAATCTATTAGGAATTTTATATTTTCTATGTGCGAGAATCCTTCCTGAGCCATTTTTTTATATGCTTTATTTTTTAATTTTACATATTTTTCATAATTTTCTCCCTTAAATGTTCCTGAATCACTTTCAAATTCAATAAATAAATGATGACGATTTTCTAATCCAAGAATAGTAGCTACTTCTCGGCTTATCAAGTCAATTGCACTTACTTCTGGATTCATTCTAAGACGCTTGCTTGCGGCAAAAATATCCTCAAGTTTATCTGATTTTAATATAGTCATTGTTCTTTGCTTTTTTATGGTTAATCTTATTGATGCACGCACAATAATTCCGGTTATACCCTCCATTCCAACATAATCACTTAAATCAGATTTTGAAATCTTATGCTGTTCGCCTTTACTACTTATTACTTCTAAAGAATCTATCCAATTTATCGCCCGATTGTATTTTATTTCTCGATTTCCTGAAGAGTTTTTTGCAATTATTCCTCCAATTGTTTCTATTCCTCCGAAAACCGGCTCAATTGGAAATTCTAACCCATATTGCTCAAGCTCCTCATTTAATTCTGATAAAAGGACTCCTGGCTGAACTACTGCAGTTTTCTTTGTTGGATTTACTTCAATAATTTCATTCATTTTTGAAAAATCGATTATTACTGAATTTTTAGGAATTAGTGCTCCTGTAAAGCTCGTTCCAGAACCTCTTGGTATTATATCCTGATGGCTTAATTTTATCAGAGTTTTTATTTCCTGAAGAGTTTCTGGAAAAACTATGGCAAGGGCTTTTCCTTTTATTCCAAGAATATTTTCTTCGTAGACTATTTTATTTTTTGTTGTTTTTGTCATGTTGTTATTTTTTTAATAAATTCTCCAAATCCTTAATCATCGAAGAACAAGTTGGACTCGCTCCCGCACCCTGACCAGAAAGAACATAAGTTCCATTTTCTCCATCCTTGCCTTCATAAAATAATAGCGCATTATTAACTCCATTAACTCTTAATCTTGAAAAAAGAGGGTTCTCATCAACCCTTTTGAATCCTGCAGAGATAAACCAGCCATTAGATTCGTAATTAAATCCGCCAATTATGTCATCATGTAAATTTTTGCGTGTTATAGAAACAATATATCTTCTCTGTTTTGCCTGTTTTATTAATTTTTGTAAGCATACTTCTCTTATTGGTTTTGTTTTTATATTTCTTGCTCTAATCTCACCTAAGCCCAGCATATTGAATAGTATCGCAGTTTTCATGGGAATATCTCTATTAGCTTCTGTATTAATAACAGCTAAATGACTATCTGCTCCGGGCTCTGCATATCCTAATTTTTTGGCTTCATCCACAACTTCGCCCAGTGTTCTTTCTTGAGAGAGTTGAGAAAAAACATAGTTTAATGTTCCATTTAAAATTGCGTGAATCTCCATTACATCAGGGTTCATTCTTTCCTGCGCCCATCTTAATAATCTTGTGCCACCACCAACTGTTGCACTATAACCAATTCTATCAAGACTATTTTTAAGCACGTCAAAATAATTTGATAATGCTCCCTTTTCACAAATCGCTATGGGTTTATTATGGGCGAGCGAGGCAAGGATATATTCAAGTGCCTTGCTTCCATCATCTCTTGTGGGTATTGCAAGACACAGGGCATCAACTTTTGAAAAATGATTTTCATAATTCTCGAGAGCATCAATTCGTCTATCTGAATCATCATAAACTCCTGAACTTCTTACTACAAAAGGAATTCTATAACCTTTTTTATAGAGTTTTCTAATTAATTCTTTTCCTATTATTCCCCCGCCGATTATTCCTATTTTTTCTTTCATTTTTACAGCAACCCCAGAGCTTCGCAAACAGCTTCGGAAAATTCTAAAAGTTTAATTTTTTCTGGTTCTATTTTTAGATTTTCAAGATTTTTTTTAAGATGCTGATAGGCTTGTGGATCTGCAGTTATAACTTTTTTAATATTTTTTCTTAGAAGCATTTTAATAAAATTTGTTGCTATTTTGTTTGAAAGTTCTGAATTTGTTTTAGGCAGATTACCACAACTTCCACAACAAAGAGTTTCTTCACGATTTTTAGGAAGTTCTACAAGAGTATAACCCAGAAGTTTAAGCAGTTCACGCGGTTCTTCTGTTATATTTGAATATCTACCTAAATAACATGAATCATAATAGGCGAGGGGTTCAGAAAAATAATTAATGTTTCTTGTTTCTTGTTTTTTTAATCCATTCAAAATAGTTTGTGTAATAAATTCTACTTCTAAATTCCAATCAGGCATTAAATCTTTGTAATTCTTGAAGGTGTTATAGCATAATGGGCAGCTAACTATTATTTTTTTAAAGCCCTTATCGTTAAGGAATTCACGATTATCTTTTGCAGTTTTTCTTAGTTGTTTATCATATCCTGCTTCATCCAAAAAACCGCCGCAACATCTTTCACTTTTTTGAATTTTAAAATCTATGCCAAGCTTTTTAAGAATTTTTGTGTAGTTGACAACAGCATCATCAAGAAAAGCCTTGCTATAACAACCAGGAAAATACAGATTATCACTTCTTCCAAATCCAAATATGCCCATTTTTCAACTTTTTTCCTAAATAGATTGGAGGAATTTTCCTTTAAAACGATTTATGTGCTACAGAAAATATAGAATATTTTCTGTCCAGTAAATTCTCAGGGATTTCCTGTAGAGAGAAACATTGTTATTTGTAACAATAATAGTTAAAAGTCATCAAAATTTGTTTAAGGTATGAAAATATTCAAATCGAATTTAGCAAAAGGAATTGTTTTTAGTTCTGCTATTATTGCTGGAGGTTTTGGATATAGCCGGGGCATTGGATACAATATCCCCGGTACGATTCAAGATTTAGCTATGACTCTGTTGCCTTTTACGGCTATGGTTGCTGAACTTAAAAATAGAAGAAAACAAAAAGATTATACTCCTTATGGCGGAGATTTAGAGGATATTACAGGTAGTTTGGCTGTTGGACTAACTTCTCTTATTTCAGAGGGAATTGCATATAGGGCTATGGAAAGAATTTTTAGTTAGAATATTTAATCATATATATTTTTAAAGGATTAATAAGTTAGACTTTAATGATAATAGCACTATTACTTTATACAGAAGCTAATAAGGGAAATGTAAGAAAAGCTAGAGAAGTGCTTTCTGGTATTGGTCTAGTCCCTGCTAGACTAAATTATCACAATCCTAATTCTAAATTAGATAATGATGTAATGGTTTGGGAAGACCCTCAAGAACATCTTGGAAGATATAGAGTTCACCTATATGAAAATACAGAAGCACAAGGCGAAATACGAGATATTATTAATTTTCATTATTGGATGAATGAGAGAAGTTTGAAAAAAGAAATAATGGAGTTAGCTCCAATGGAATTAGCTGTTCAAAAAGTTTTACCAGTCTTAGAAGGTAAAATTGAGCTTCAGAATTGGAGTACCCATATCGCCTCTACTGAAGAAATTATAAGGGAATGTTTTTCTTAGAATACTCTTAAAATTATCTACTTCAGAACTTTTATCTTCTTATCAGAATTTCCTTTAAAATTCCAGGCGCTGTGGCCCCATTGAACAATCATATCTATACCTAATTTTTCTACTTCTGTTGGAACATCGCAGGCTCCAAAACAACTGCCCATCCAAACAATTATTTCTGGCTTGTTTTGGGTTTTATCCTTAAGTTCTTGATAAATATCCATTGCGTATGGCTTTAAGCCATCCGGAAGTTGAATTAAAACTCGTTTTGCTTTTTGTTTTATAATTTCTTTAGCTGTTTTGTCTAACTCTAAATCATAATCTAAATCATTTACTGATTTTTTTTCTTTCATAACAGAGAGAATGATTGGGGGTTTATAAAATTTTGTTATATTTCTCTGCAATAATCTTTAAATAAGCTGAAAAGTCTTAAGACACATGAAAAAAGAGATACTAGCTGTAAGAAGAGGAAAATTGTTTGCCGATGGTAGAACCTTTAGGAATTTTATATCCAAAGAGGATGCTAAGACTATTGGACTTGATAGAAATTTTATTTTAGCAAATGCAGAATATCTACCAAAAAGCGAGTTAGAAAATAAACCTGAATATAAACAGATTATTGCTTATTGTGTTTTACTTGGAGATTATGGACATGTTTTTTCTTATCAAAGAGGCCCTAGAGAACCAAGATTAAAAGATAAATGGAGTATTGGAATTGGCGGTCATATTTACAAAATGGACGATAAATGGGATATGATGAAATCTAATGTTATTAAAAGAGTAAATGAAGAAGTAGATCTTGGATCACGAGTAATGGGTTTAAGACATTTGGGATATATTAATTGCGAAGATAGCTCTGTTAATAAGGATCATCTGGCTATGCTATATCTTAAAGATGTATATGACGTAGGTAATATTAAACCACAAAAAGAGACTGGGAAAGATTTATTGCACGCAGAATTTAGAAGTCAACCGGAAATTGAAAAGATTATGGAAAAACATGAATTTGAGGAATGGTCAGAAATAGCATATAATGTTCTTTTAAAAGAAGGTAAGTTTAAACCAAAAGAATTTTATAAATTTCCCTGATTTTTTCTAATTAGTTTCTTGTTTTTGCTCTGTTTTTATTTCTTGCTTAATTTCGCTTGGATGTCGCATTCCTGTTGAACCAAAACCACCTGCGCCACGAGTTGTTTCTGAAAGAATATTAACCTCTTCAATCTCTGCCTGCATAACTGGTTGAATCAAAATTTGTGCAATTTTATCGCCTTTATCAACATAATAATATTGATTGGTTGTGTTAAGAAGAACAACTTTATATTCACCTCTAAAATTAGAATCTCCAACCCCTGCCATTGTTTTTATCCCTTCTTTTAGGGCTAATCCACTTTTATCCCAAATAAGTGCAACATAACCCTTTGGAAGTTCTATTGATAATCCTGTACGAACTGCAACTGGTTCGTTTGGCCAGAGAATAACATCTTCAACTGCATACAAGTCCATTCCTGCATCTCCATCATGAGCATAGTGCGGAAGAATCGCGCCAGGATGCACTCTTTTTACTTTTATCTTCACCTTATTTTCCATAATCAAAACCTCCAGCTGGTTTTGATGTATCCAGCAACCCAAGAACCACCTGCGGTGTTCTTCTTATCTCCTGCATCCTCTTTTCCATATGTATATTAGAGAATAATAAGTTTTATAAATTTGTGTGTGACAGAGAAGATATTAAAATGGCAAAAGAAAGACCTAAAAAACAAACATCAAAACCTAATGTAAAAACTAATGCAGAAAGTGTTGCTCATGATTTAATACAATATGATTCTAATGAACTTCCTGGAATAAAGGAAAGTTTGAAAGGAAAAAGGTCGATGATGGATAATCTTAGAAGCTTGCTGGAAGAAAAAGCTGAAATTCCTGCTAATTCTGATGTTTATGCTGGATTAAAAATAACTAATGGACGAATTAATTATAGAAGTGCTTCAGAAGAACTTTCAAATAGACTTAAAATGACGCCACAACAATATGAATTATTCCTTAATGATTTTAGAAAACCAGGAAGCAGATTAAAATATGGCACAAAAGATAGCGAAACTCAATTTTATCAAGAAGATTTTAGTTTTATTACACCAAGAAGCGTTGTTGTGGAAGATTAATTAATTCTATTTTTATCTCGAGAGAAAGACTTTTAACCATACTTCTTCTTTAAGATATATGGTAAAACGAAACAAAAATCCTGATGAAATCAATGAGATTGGGAAACATGAAAACGCAATAAGACAGCCAATTGTAACTGTCTGCGGACATGTTGACCATGGAAAGACAAGCATACTGGATAGTATCAGGGGGACAAAAGTTTATGATACCGAAGCAGGAGGAATTACTCAAAAAATATCTTTTACGCTTTTTCCAAGGGATAATATTATGGAAAGATGTCCACTTATCGAAAAGAATGGATTGAAATTAGATATTCCTGGATTTCTTTTTATTGATACTCCTGGACACGCCGCATTTTCAAATTTGCGAAAAAGAGGCGGAGCGCTTGCAGATTTAGCAATTGTTGTTATTGATATTAATGAAGGAATAAAACCTCAAACAGCAGAAGTTTTTGAAATATTAAAATTAAATAAAACTCCATTTATTGTTGCACTAAATAAAATTGATAATATTCATGGCTGGAGAAAAGCTGCAGAAGGGTTATTTGAGAGCATAAAAAAACAATCACCTTTAACTAGAGACCAATTTACAGAAAAACTATTGACGCTTGAAGGTTCGCTTCATTCATACGGATTTAATGCGCTCCCATTTTATGAGATTGAAGATTTCACTAAAAATGTTGCATTAGTTCCGTGTTCTGCTAAAACTGGTGAAGGAATAAATGAACTTTTGCTTACTCTTTGTGGATTATCGCAAAAGTTCTTGAAATCAAGACTCGGATTAGGCGAAGAAGGAAAAGGAGTTATCTTAGAAGTTAAAAAAGAAAAAACATTAACATATCTTGAATCTATTTTATATGATGGAACAATTAAAAATACAGATAAAATTGCAATTGGAACTTTTTCAGGCGAGCCAATTATTGGAGAGATAAGAATCTTAGAAGAAGTTATGGCTATTTCTTCTAAATTTAAAACAGTAAGCACAGCAAGCGCGGCTACTGGATTAAGAATTCAACTAAAAGATTCTGTTGATATACTTCCTGGAATGCCCTTCCAAATTTTTAAAAATAATAAGGCTGAAATTCTTCGCGAGTTTAAGAAATTAATCGCGGACAATATTAAAACAGACGGCGATGGAATAATCGTAAAAGCAGATTCGCTTGGAAGCTTGGAAGCTTTGTTAGTTTTACTTAAACAAGAAAATATTCGTGTCTTTAAGGCAGGAATCGGAAATATAGATAAAAGGGATGTTATTTCTGCAAATACTAATTTAGAAACAGAGCCCCTTAATGCAATAATTCTTGGATTTAATGTAAAACGAGAAGAAGAACTAAAAGATATGGATACCAGCAAGATTAAAATAATTGAAGAAGAAGTTGTCTATAAATTAATTGAAAAAGTAAAAGAATTCAGAGAAAAGAAAAGACAAAATATTGAAAAAGAGAAAATGATGGGGCTTGCAAGCTTATGCCAGTTGAAAATTCTTCATCAATATGTTTTTCATAACTCTAATCCTGCAATTTTCGGAGTAAAAGTTGAGGGTGGAAAATTAAAATCTGGAATTACGCTTGTTGATGAGCAATTTGAAGAAATCGGACAGGTAAAAAGAATTCAGGTTGAAAAAGAAACTGTTCAGGAAGCAACAGCTGGAATGGAAGTTGCAATAAGCGTAAGTGGAACAAACTATGAAAGACAGATTAAAGATAAAACCTATCTTTATTCAAATATTTCTGGCAATCAGTTTAAGGCTTTCAAAGATAATAAAGAACTTCTATCGAAAGATGAAATAGAAGTTCTTCAGAAAATTGCTCAATTGAAAAGAGCTAAAGACCCTACTTGGGGCGTGTAATACTCTTTTTTGTATATATTTTCTTATACAACTTTATTTATAAGATGATTTAAATTATGTTTTAGATGGTTATAGCTGTTGAAAGAGAGCCTGAAACTGATGATAATATTCCGGAAGGTGAATTAGAAGTTCTATTAACAGGATTAGAGGTTGATTCTAAAGGGAATCTTGTTGCCAGATTCAGAAATTACGGAGCAGTTTATTTTCCTGATTGGGAGCATCGCTTTGTAACAAAAATGCTTGGCAGAAATAGGGATAAGGGAAAAGCTGAAGAAAAAAGAAATAAAAGATATGCGGAAGTAGTGCAGCAAATAGCAAAAAATGAAAAATTAACAGATTATGAAAAAAAAGAGAAAAAATTATATTGGTGGGTATATCAAGTTAAATGTCCTGTTTCCCTGAAAGATGAATTGCCCGAAGAATTTATTCGTGGGCATTATACCCAACAGGCAAGATGGAGACTATGCTCTCCAGGAAATTTTGTAACTCTTGATAGAACTACGGCCTATGCATTAAAAAGAGAAAGGCAGATAGAAAAGCAGTTGGAATTCTTTAGTAGCAGGGTTAGTGAACAGAAAAAAGGCAATAATCTTACAATTGCTGTAAACGATATTAATCAAATATTTGAAGGATATCATGGAACTAATTGGGCAGAAATAAGGGCAAAGATAAAAGCAAAGAAAAATCTTGTTAAATTGGATGAAGAGATTTTGCTGGCAAGAAAGGAAGTTGCTGACCAGATAATAATAAGCAATCAGAGGCTTGAAGGGAAGGCACAGATAGTTTATGGACCTGAAGCTAAAAATTCTAGAGAATATACGTTAAGAACAATTCAAACAGTGGATAAAACTGACAGAAAATGGAGAGAAAAGCCCAGACCTTGGAAATTTCTTACTAAATCCAGAACCCCCTCTGCACAGGAATTCTTTGATAAGAAATGGATGGCTTTGGATATAGAAATTCCTTATTTTAGGCGCGATAAACCTGAAATAACTTGGATTGGGGTTAGTTATATTGAAAAAGGTGTTAAGAGAAAAGTTATTCACACTACGCATAATTTGGGCGTTGACGAAATTAATGGTTTTAGAATTGTTCATCATAAAAATGAAAGCGAACTAATTTCAAGGCTTACTGAAGAGGTAAAAAAAGAAAATCCCGATTTTATTTCTGCCTATAACGCACGATTTGATTTAATAAAACTTAGAGAAAGCTTAGCCGGATTTCCCATTGGAGATGAAGATAGTGATCCTTTGTATAAAGTAACAACAAAATTCTTTGAAAGAATCGGAATCAAGGATAGACTTGTAATTGACCCTCTTCCAGAATCTAAAATTGCTGCGCCCTATAACCCTAATAATAAAATGGAAATGACTGCCGGATTTGAAAAAGAAATAAGTTACGATGATATGGAAAAACTTGAGGAAGAATCGCTCGGAGGAAAAAAAGAATCCGGACAAACAATTGCAAGATATTTATCTGCAGATGTGGATAATCTAACCGACAAAATTATATTCCATCAAAGATTTAAAAATGACCTTGAAGACGCACTAAAATTGAGTGAAATCTATGGCATAGGAATAGAAAGACTGCTGCATTCTGCCAACTGCGTCAATGATGTTCAAGAAAAAGGCTATTTTTCAGCACTTGGTGTTTACAGAGAAGAAGTTCCACCTCATTTAAGAACGAAGAAAATGCAGCAATTAAAAACTGCGGCTCGAGAAACTTTCAAAAAATATGCAATTCAACAACCACTTGAAGAGCTTGCTAAGGGGAAAAGCGGATTATTTGAAGATGTTTACAAAGTTTATGTTCCCTATGGAGATTTTTTCAGAGAAGCACTTGCTGTTCGTTTCCCAGATATTAAAAAATTCTTAGAACTAAAAGATTCAAGAAGAGAGGATAAAAAAAGATTATTTTTTCTAGAACAATATGGAAAAGAATTCGCTAGATGGATATGCGAAGATTCTGGTTTTTTTGTTAAAGAATTAAGAAAATATGATAAACTTCTAAGAAAAACAAATAAAGAAGAATTTGAGATTGCCTATAAAAATTTTAAAACGCACCTGGCAAAAGATTCAGAATGGGGTGCGGTGCATTTTGATAAAGGCACATTAGGCGCAGAAGCAGTTCAAAAACACGCCACACCTGAACTAAGAAGCTTTTTAGAGAGAAATAATATGGATTTCAAACAATTCGTTGAATTTTCAAATCAAAGAATAAGAGTAAAAAGAAGATGGAAAAATGTAATAGGTAATTATCGAGTGGCTCCGAGTTTAAGATTCTCTGATGAAGAAAGAAGCTATACTGAAACCATAATATTAGATGAATTAATCTCAAGGAGACTTGGCAAAATAAAAAGATTCATTACAGATGAAAACTTAGAAGTAGTTGGACATGAAGGAAGTTATCTTTATGTTCGCGGAAATAAGTCTGCATTGTTAAAAAGAGAGGCGCCGGTTGTTCTAGTTGATGAAATTCCCTGGCTCTATGTAGCAGATAATGCCTATTATAAAAAATTTGGGTTTTACTCTCATCTCAAACTCAAAGAAGAGCCAGATTATCATCTGACAATGTTTGAAATGAAAGCATTTAGAGAAATTCTGGATAATTTACTAGAAGGTAAAAATTCTGAAGCCATGAAAGTTTATGAAAGAGAGTTGGAGAAAATAACTTCTGGAAAAGTTACGAGTCTAGAACTTTTATTTTATAACAAAAACAAAACAAGATATTCTGCTTTTAGCCCCCATAGTAACAGAAAAGATGGTAGAATATATTTTATGACAAAAGCGCCAGAAGAAGATGTTAAAGAAGATGAAAGAGGAAAATATATTGAAGTTAAAGAGAAAAAAGAAACCCTGCGCGTAGATATAAGAGATGCAGAATCAATTAGTTTAGATTATGATAAATATACTGAAAGGTTTAGAGAAAGAGCAGAAGCAATATTAAAACCCATTAGTGGCGTGCAGATGGAGTTAGATTTAAAAAATCTATAAGATTTTTTAACTCACAGAAAATCAATGATTTTCTGAGCCCTAAAATGCTTATGCATTTTCAGGCTTCTAAAACTCTAAAGGTTTTAAGAAGATTTATAAACCATTAAAACGCTACAATTTTAAGCTTGATGGTTCAATTGAACTTATCTAACTCTGCAAAGAGTGGCCCAATATATTAACATGAAAACTGAAAAATTATCAAATGTGTATGAAATTCCTGCAGATAAATATAATGATTTATTAGCAGTGCAACTTGAAAAAATGCCTGAATTCAAGATGCCAGAATGGGCGCTTTTTGTTAAGACAAGTGTTTCAAAAGTTAGACCTCCAGTAAACAATGCTTGGTGGTATAAACGGGCAGCAAGTATTCTTAGGCAAATTTATATTCATAATGTTGTAGGTGTTGGAAGACTTAGAGTGAAATATGGCGGAAGAAAAAATAGGGGAATGCGTCCTGAAGTTTTCAAGAAAGCAAGTGGAAAAGCAATAAGACTCATGTTACAAGCAGGAGAAAAAGTAGGATTCCTTGAAAAAGTTAAAGAAGGAAAAAGATTCGGAAGAAAAATGACAAAGAAAGGAAAAGAATTCTTGGAGGGCATCAAGGTATAAATAAAACAGATTCAAAAATTAGACTAATCCTTAGGAAATTAAAAACTTCCTAATTCATTCAAAACTAAACGTTTTGAAGACTTCGGATTGGCCTTACAAAATTTTTGAAATTCTGAAAATTAAAAATTTTCAGACTGTTCTTTTTGTGCTCAAAAACAACATGGTAAAAACAAATAGAAGAATTCAACAAAAGAAAATCAAGCTTTCAGTTCACGGACGAAGAACAAAATGGGCACCATTTTGGGCTGTTGTTAAAAAATATGGAAAGGGCAGAAGAGTTCATCCAAGCTATATGACAAGAATCAAGAGAAGCTGGAGAAGAACAAAACTTCAAGTTAAACCTGTTACTGTAAGAAAACGACAGTATAGAGATTAGGGAGAATAAACAAGGTAAATAAAATAAACAGATTCAAAAATTAGACTAATCCTTAGGAAATTAAAAACTTCCTAATTCATTCAAAACTAAACGTTTTGAAGACTTCGGATTGGCCTTACAAAATTTTTGAAATTCTGAAAATTAAAAATTTTCAGACTGTTCGTTTTTTGCTAAAAACAAACATGGCTAATAAAATAGATAGAAAAATTGTGCTTGAAAGAGAATATGTTGTTCCACTTAGAAGGGAATTTATTAAAGTTCAAAGATATAGAAGGGCTAAAAAAGCACTGAAAGCATTAAAAGAATTCATGGTTCAGCATATGCAAGTTCGCGATAGAGACACGAGAAAAATAAAGGTTGATGTTTATCTTAATAATGAAATAAAATTCATGGGAAATAGAAAACCTCTTCATAAAGTTAAAGTTAAGGCAATAAAGTATGACGATGGCATTGTTGAAGTAAAATTAGTTAATCTTCCTAAGCATATTGAATTTGAAATTGCAAGAAACGCTAAAAAGGCTGTTGAAATTGCTAAAAACAGTAAAGATGCAGATAAGAAGGAAGAAAAAGTAGAAGCAACTGCTGAAACAAAAACAGAAGAAGAAAAATCTGAAGCTAAAATTGAAGAAAAAGATAAAGAACAGGAAAGCAAGATTGCGGAACAACAAATAGATAAAGCTAAGGCAAAAGAATCAAAACATGCTACCGGAACTAAGAGAGACACAGAGATAAAAAGAAAAGTTTTGAATAGATAAGAATTAATAGATCTTCTGATTAGTTAATATGTAAAATGGATTGTGAATTTGATGATTATGCCAAAAGAATTTTAGGATACTTTCAAACAGAGGGCTACAAAATCGTTTCTACTACTTTTCAAACAGTTTCTATTAAAGATGCTAAGGAGAAACCAATTAATGCTTATACCGAACCTTATGTTGCTGAACTTTCGAAAGACAATGTTGAGGTTAGAATTGAATTTAATTTAGTACACGAACGAGAATCGAAAAAAAGGAAAATCAAAGCCATAGCAATAAGACCAGAATCTCTTCAACTGCAAGATATTCTTAAATCTGAAAAGCATCTTGCCGAAATTTTTGCGGATAGATAAGCTTTAAGGCAGGTTTTTTAACTCATATTTCTTTCTGTTATTATGACTAAACTAAACCTTGCTAAAATAAAAAGAGAAAAACCTATAAGTAGACTAATGAATTTTGGAATTCTTAATATTGACAAACCTGCTGACTGGACGAGCTTTGATGTTGTAAATTATATCAGGAGAATGCTTAATCTACCAAAATGTGGGCATTTTGGAACTCTCGATCCAAATGTTACCGGTGTTCTTCCAATTTGTTTAGGCGACGCTTGTAAAATCCAGGAATATTTTATGCATCGAGATAAAGTTTACATTGGAAAGATGAAACTTCATCAGAAAACAACGCGAAAAAAACTCGAAGAAGAAATGAAAAAATTTCTTGGAGTAATTAACCAGCTTCCACCAAGAATATCAAGAGTAAAAAGACAGGTTAGACAAAGAGAAATCATGGAATTCAAACTTCTCGATTATGATTCTGAAAAAAAAGAAGCAAATTTTATTGCAGAGGTTGAAGCAGGAACTTATATTAGAAAACTTATAGACGATTTAGGTAAAAATATCAATGGCGCGCAAATGATAGAACTAAGAAGAACGAGAGCCGGAATGTTCTCTGATAAAGATAGAGAATTTGTTAAACTTGAAGAGCTTAAAAAAGCTGTTGAAGATTGGAGAGCGGGAAATGAAACTGCATTAAGAAGATTAATAATTCCGGCGGAAATACTAAACGAACTTATTCCGTCAGTTGAAGTCAATGAGGAAAGTTTGATAAAACTTCGCAATGGCAGTCCGCTTTTCGAGAATATGATCATTAAAACTAATTTAAAAGAAAATTTAAAGATAATTGAAAAAGGCGAAAGTTTTATAATCACCTGCAACGATAGAATAATTGAAATAGCTAAGAAAACAGAGCAGTTTCAAAATAAAGAAATTTTAGCTAAGCCAGAAGTTGTTTTGAAATAATAATTAAAAGGTGTTAAAGTGAAAGGTGTTAAAAACCGAGGCTGGATTGCAGTATTTACGTTAATAGGATTAATATTAGCAGTTAGCATTAGCTCTCTAATTTATGTTTCTAAAGATGCAGGTATTAGCTATGGAATAGGTGGTTATGCTATCTCCGTAGACCGGGCTATTGATAACTTAAAATTTGAAAGATATCTCTGCACTAAGAAACTTGCGATTGAAGGCATAGATTTATACGGATTAAACGAAAGTTCTGTATCTGGATATATATCTAAAAATTTGGGAGAATGCGTTAATCCTGTTATTCAAAGATATATGAAAGGATATGATTTAGATTCAGGTTTAGAATCCTTAAATGTAGATATAGGCGAGATGGATATAAAAATAAATTCTAATTTTCCCTTGCTTTTAAGCGGAGATGGAGAAGTTGAAAAAACAGGGAATTTTTCTATTGTATTAAGAAGACATACCTCAAAAGAATTAAACCATGATGAAAATTGTATTATCAGTGAAGATTCTTGGCTTTTATCTTTTGATAATAAATTTCAAATATTTATTCCAGAAGGAACAGAGGCAAGAAGTCAAGATGGAACCTGCTTAGAAAATATGAGTCTTAAACTTGAAACGCCTATTGTTAACCTTGAAAGTGAAGCACCAACATTAAGTTCAATCTACTATGTTCCTGGCCCTAATGGAGCAAGTTTTAATGAAGGCGCAATATTAAGATGGATAAATTCTGAAAATGACTATACCGAGTATATTACAGATTCTATGAATGGTGAAAACTATCCCCGAAGAACATAAAGCTTTTTAAACAACTTTTTCGTTTTCAGAATAGAGATACAAAACAAACATGAAAACAGTTCGAATAAAAATTAATGGAAATGTACAAGGCGTTATGTTTAGAAAATTTGTAAAAGATGAGGCGACTAAGCTTGAAATAAAAGGGCACGTAAGAAATCTTGAATCTGGAGAAGTTGAAGTTATGATTGAAGGAGCTCCTGAAAATGTGGATGCTATGATTGCCTGTTGTAAGAAAGGCGCACCGCATAGTGTGGTTAAGAGTGTAGATATTCAGGAAATGAATCACATTGGATTTGATGATTTTAAAATTCTTAATATATAATTTTTAGTTAGATTTCATTTATTCTTTATAATATTAATGTTGTTTAATTCGGAAACAAAAGTTTTAAGCAGAGGTAAGTTCTTGGTTTAGTGAATTATTAATAATCTTCAAATTTGCGTAAGCCTCTCTGAAAAAAGGCGAGCGCGAGAATTTGCATTTAAGTAGTAAACAGAATAAGAATGCGGGTTCGAGAAGAAGCGAGCCCTATATTCTGCCAATTAGCCCCTAATCACAGCATTTTTAAACATCTTTATTCTTAGATATTTATGGGACGAGAAGAGGCAATAACGCAAGAGAAGTTGAAGAAAATTGCTGAGCTTAGAAAAGCAAAAATTGAACCCTTTGCTTACAAATTTGATAAAAAAAATAATTCTGCTGAAATTAAAGAAAAATATTCTAAATTAAAGCCTGATGAAAGGACAAAAGATTCTGTAAAAGTTGCTGGAAGAGTTATGACGGTAAGAGATTTAGGAAAGCTTGCATTCGCTACGATTCAGGATAAATCTGGAACAATTCAAATAGTATTACAAGAAGGTGAAACTGCAGATAAAAAATGGAATTTATTCAAAAGTTATATTGATGCGGGGGATATAGTTGGAGTTGAAGGAACAATATTTAGAACTAAGAGGGGAGAAATAAGTATTCTTGTTAAAGATTTAGAGCTACTTACTAAAGCAATAAGAGCCTTGCCTGAGAAATGGCACGGAATTCAAAATGATGAAGAAAGATTAAGAAAAAGATATCTGGATATTATTATGAATCCTGAAATAAAGGAATTATTTATTAAAAAATCTAAATTCTGGCAGACTATAAGAAATTTTTTGCTTGAAAAAGGATTTTTAGAAATTGAAACTCCTGTGCTCGAGAGTTCTGCTGGAGGCGCGGCTGCTACTCCGTTTAAGACTCATCATAATGCAATGGATATGGATGTTTTCTTAAGGATTTCTATGGGTGAATTATGGCAAAAGAAATTAATGGTTGCAGGTTATGAAAAAACATTTGAAATTGGAAGACAATTTAGAAATGAGGGTATGGATATGGAGCATCTGCAGGACTATTCACAGATGGAATTTTATTGGGCTTATGCTGATTTTAAAGATGGCATGAAACTAACTGAAGAAATGTATAAAAAAGTTGCGATGGAAGTTCTTGGAACATTAAAATTCAAAACGCATGGTTATGATGTTGATTTAGGCAAAAAGTGGGAAATGTACGATTATGAATCTTTGATAAAAGATAAAACTGGAATTAATATCTATAAAGCTGATGAGAAACAGATAAAGAAAAAATTAGACGAATTAAAAATAGAGTATGATAAAAAGATTGACAAATGGAGAGCAGTAGATATTTTATGGAAATTTTGCAGAAAGCAGTTAACAGGACCCGGATTTTTAATTAATCAGCCAGTTGAAGTTTCGCCTCTGGCTAAAAGAAGCAGAGAAGATAATAAAAAAGTTGAGCAATTTCAGATTATTATTGCTGGAAGCGAACTTGGAAATGGTTATTCTGAATTAAATGATCCTATTGATCAGGAAGAAAGATTTTTAGAGCAGGCTAAGAATAAGGAAAGAGGAGATGCAGAATCTATGGAGCATGATAAGGGTTTTGTTGAAGCTCTCGAATACGGAATGCCTCCAACATGCGGGTTTGGAGTTTCAGAAAGATTATTCGGATATCTTGTGGATAAACCATTAAGAGAATGTGTTGTTTTTCCACTGATGAAACCCGAAGCAGAAATAAAAAACGAAATTAAAATTCTTGAAAAAGCAATCAAAGAAGTAAAAGAAGACGAAAGAATAAAAGCTATTGTAGAAAAAATTCCTTCAACTAAGAAAGAGACTAAAGTTAAACCTGCTAAAAAGGGTAAGAAAAAATAATGGCAGATAAAATAAACCTAATTGTTCGCAGCAACATAAGAAAAGCCCTAAAAGGAAAAATTGATAATGTTGCTGAAGAGGTTGAGGAAGCGCTTAATGAAAAAGTTTTAGCTGATTTAGATAAGGCTGTTGAAAGAGCCAAAGCAAATCAACGAAAAACTCTTCATGCGAGAGATTTGTAGGAGTTTTAGTTAGGCTGCGCTTATTCTAAGATTATTTAATAATGCAATAAATTTTGGGTTAGAAGTTTAATTGAGCAAGTCAAATTGAGTTTAAAGCATTAATTTTATTTAATAATTAGGCAAAGCACAAACTACTAATTTTTCTTCTTAAACCAATTAACTAAGAATAAAATTCCTACTAAAAATGCTGGAAGAGCAATTTCTAAGCACCAGACTAAAGAAGTATACCACGGAAGGCTGGCATTAAAACATTGGGTTATATAAAAAAGTCCTGCAAGAATAAAAGCAATTCCTCCAACAATTTCATATTTCCAAGATATCAGCAAAATAATTAGCAGAACAAGAGAAGGAATATTATGCATAAACAATGCCAATAATGTTTGCGTGAAGGTTAAATTCATAGAAAAAACATCAAGAGAAAACAGGGCAAGAAAGACTATAAACACAATTGATAGAATTCTTGGTGTCCAATATACAAATTCACTAACTGCCCTCTTTTTCATTTGTATAAGAAGAGAAAGGAATATTTAAGGGTTGCGGACGGGAAGAGTTGCGTATAAAAACGCATTTTACAAATTTTTGTATAAGATTTTTCGGGCATGTTTTTAGGTCTACCTTAAACTACATTTTTAACTTCTGGTGGACATAACCTTATGTCCACCCTAACGAAAGATTTATAAGCCCGGTGGACATAATAGATATATGGCTTATACTGAAATTCAGGAAAAAAAAGATAAGAAATACTATTATCGGGTAAAGTCCATCAAAAGAGATAAAAAAGTATCCAAGAAAAAAATATATCTGGGTTTTGATTTGTTGCCACAAGAATTAATTAAAAAGGAAGCAGAAGCAGACAAGGAGCTTGGAATATTATCTGCTATATTAAAAAAAGAAGAACTTGAGTTTCTTGAAACGATTAAAAGAGATTTTTCAAAAGAACCTAAAGAGAATTTTGAAAATAGATATGAATCTTTTTGTTCTCTATTTACTTATGATTCTACCGGAATAGAGGGAAGTACCCTAACTTCGGATGATACTTATTTTCTTTTATTTGAAGGTATAGTCCCAAAAGAAAAATCCTTAAGAGAAATAAATGAGACATTAAACCATAAAAAAGCGTTTGATTATATGTTAGAATATAAGGGCGATATTACCAAAGAATTTATTCTTGAACTTCATAAAATTATGACCATTAATACTTTCAGACAGGATTTAATTCCGCAGATTGGAAGATATAGAACAGTTCAGGTATTTGTTGGAAGTTCATTACCTCCAAAACCTGATGATGTTCCGGATAAAATGGCCTCGTTACTTCGATGGTATTCTAATAATAAAAAGTTACATCCATTAATAATTGCCACCTATTTTCATGCTGAATTTGAGAAAATACACCCTTTTGTTGATGGAAATGGAAGAGTTGGAAGATTGTTAATGAACTTTATATTACATAAGAATAAATTTCCCATGATAAACATTCCTAAAAAAAGAAGGGGAAAATATTATGATGTTCTTCGAGAAGCACAATATAAAGGTAATTTGCGTCCATTTTTAGAATTTCTAATAAGTATTTTGAAGAAAGATAGTTTGAGATTTTAACTTAGAGTTGCGTCTAATTATATTAGCCGACCTTGACCTCGATTTTATCCTCCAAAAGACTTTAGGCTTTTGAGAGCTGAGAAAATCAGAGTGGAAAGGCGAGCGAAATCATGAGCGACTAAATTTGAGGCAACCCACAAATTTACAAAGCGATTGAATGAGCGAAGAGTTATGACGGAAGTGGGCTCGAAGTATTGTTTGGGGTTTTTAGGGGGTCGGCGAGAAAATTTTAGGGGGTAGTTGTGTTTAGACGCAATTAGTTTCAGTTTGTTTGTGCGAGAGTTAGATGTAAGCGATTATTTATCTTTCTTAAATTTGGATATAATTATAACCACCGGCACTGCTATAATAAATATCAGAAACAAAATTAAAGGAATTATATCTATCTGACTAAAATTCTTAACTATTACAGAAAGAATTACCCAGATTGGAAAAAATATTAACAAAACACCAAAAAAACCTTCAAATAAGTTAATCAGTAGCCCTTTTGATTTTTGTAAGTCTAAAAACAAATCTAGTAAAATAAAAAAAGAAATTCCAGAAGTCAAAACAACAAAAGCTTTATTCATAAGACTAGATTCCACAGAAAGAGAAACACTAATAAGTAAAAATACGCCCAGAGCGGTAAGTGCTGGAGTTTTCCTTTCTAAAAAAGAAGATAATTCGCTTTGATGAACCATTTTAACTTAAACTGAAAAAGTCATCCAACTCATTCATAGCCCCCTTAAAAGCATCTTCTCTTAGACTATCCGGAGCTTTTCCGCAAGTAGTTTTTATAAAATTCCCTTCTTCATCATAAATATTAACAAAAGTTTTTATTATGGTATCTCCTATTGTCCCGTCACTATTTTTCTGAGGTTTTATTATAACTGCATACCCATTATCTTCAAAAGAGGCATATTGAATATAATTCTCCCCGCAATACCAATAATTAGGATTTTCTCCCTTTTGGTTTCCCTTAGAGCAACTAATTTTGTAAGGATTTACATTAGGAAGACCAAAACCCTGAAGGAGAGGATTAGTTAATTGGTTAAGATAATTCTCACTAGTTACAAACCAGCCATCGTAATTTTTATCGGGAAGATATTTTCCACCATAATTATTTTCTTGCATGGGATAATTTAGTTGCGGACAACTACCACTAAACAAACTAAATGAACTAATTCCTTTTAGAGAATTTAAAGCTGAAGAGATTATATTATTCTCTCCCAGACCTGTTGAACTAATCTCTGAGAAAGGTTGTGAAGAGACAAAAAGCAGGAGAACAACAATCACAACCATAATGCCCAAGCTTTTAATTAAATTCATTCTAATTCTGTGATAAACCTTATGTTTTATTATCCAAGTAACGATATGGTAGATTAAACCAAATAAAAGAAAGTATAGAAAATCAGTTGTAGTTAAACTAAGTTTAGTTAACACTAAACTAATCCACCAAAAATTAAAAGTATGCGTAAATAACCATATAAAAAACCATTTATCTAAAATAAATTTCCTTTCATAAATAATAGCATACATTACAAAAGTGAGAATGGTGATTATCAATCCCGCTATGAACAATCCAAATAAAGTATTGCTGAGATTAAAATAAGTTAAAATTCTTATAGAAAGATATGCTCCTATTGCATAAATAAATGCCCAACTTAAAAAATGGTCATCGAATTTCATAAATTAATCAAGAATCTAGAGATTAAAAACCTATCGCCAATCTTCTCGAACCCTTCCAAAGAATGCCCAAACGAAGCGGAGTTGGGTGGGTGGTGGGGAGTGGATGGAGGGAATGTATAATATCCGAGCGAATGAAATGAGCGAGACTATCTGTCGCGTAAGCGACTTCGAGCCGACCCCCTAAATTTTTCGTGAGAAAAATAATCGTAATGGTTTCGAGCCCACTGAGTAATAATTTTGGCTAAGCCGCTTAGCCGACCTTGACCTCGAATTTGACTTCCAATTCTGGAGGAATTGAGAATGGAAAATTCAGAGCGGAAAGGCGAGCCCAAAAAGGATATTTTGGGCGATGAGTTTTATTTTCGCTAGTATTAGTCAGAAACCCCCCTACTATATGGGCGTCAGGGCGGGTGGGCGAAAGTTTTATAAGGCAGTTTTAGTTAGTTTCAGTAAGGTGTTGGTAAAGAATCGCCTTAGAATTCTAAGAGAAATGAAATGGAACTATATATTGATTTAAAGAAATGCAGTGAAGGAAAAGAGGGAGTAGTCAGCGACGGACCTATATTGGGTCCTCTTGAATCTATATGCATTTGCGGTACAGGCATTAGTGCTACGCATAAAGGAGAAGATTTGGTCTTACCTTTATATCCCGATGGCACTGTTCAATATGGTTTAGATTATCATTTTTGTATGGTTCGAGATGAAGCAACACTTAATGCCTTAAATCCTAACTGGAGACAAAGATTAGCTAATCTAGATTGATTTCTCTCTCAGACGGCGTCTGAGGTGGGGGTTTCTGAGTATTGTTTCGTGCGAAAATAAAATTTTGGCTAAGCCGCTTAGCCGACCTTGACCTCGAATTTGACCCGAAAAAGCTTTAGCTTTTTCTGGCTGTAAAATTCAGAGTGGAAAG
>JBBSYA010000016.1:1404-3899 GCA_038045485.1 Nanobdellota archaeon | reverse complement strand
TTTTTGTTATAATATATTTAAAAAGTTTTGTCTTAACAAACTTTATAAATAGTAAAACATATAAACTATATATTCGAATATATATAAAAGATGGTTGATAAAAGAAGAGTATTTCTGTTGGGATGTTTTCTTTTAGTAGTTTTTAGTGTGCAACTTGTTTTAGCTGATTCAACAGTTACAAAGGTTCATTTCGAGCAGAATGTTACTGCTAATTATGATGAGGGTGTTTTTACAATTAATTGGACTGCAGCAGCAGATGCTGCAGGAAATTATACCATTTATTTGTGGATGAATAATGTTTATATTTCTAATAGTCAAAACACGAGTGTAACAAATTATACTAGGTCTAACACCACAGAAGCAAATTATACCTTTACTATTCAGGCAGCAAATGCTACAAATTTCAAAACAAATTATACAAATATATCAATGTATGTCGATAGAACGGCTCCATTAGTAAACTGGACAGGTTCAGGATATAATAATGTAACTTATAAAAAGAATACAGATAAGTTAACTCTAAATATTTCTGTGGGTGATGCGGCTTCGGGAATAACAAATTCTTATTGCATCTTCAATATTAGCGGAACAAATGAAAGTGTTGCTGTTTCATCAAGTGGTTGGTGTAATACCACTCAATTGAATCTTACAGGTTTAGCAGATGGCAATCACTCAATTGATATATGGGCAAATGATACTGTTAATAATGTTGGAGTCAATCTTTCATATTATGTTGTATGGATAGATACCACTGCACCGTCAGCACCAACATTTAGCTGTACATCCGCTTCTCTTTATGTTGCAGAAACAATTACTTGTTCATGTTCTGGCACAGATGCGAGTTCTGGTGTTGCTTCTACTTCTTATACAGCAAACCCTTCGACAGCCGCAGCAGGAACATTTGATACATCTTGCACTATTACGGATAATGCAGGTAATTTGGTAAGTTCTTCAATTTCTTATGCTGTTAGAATAAGAGGCGGAAGCAGTTCTTCATCAACTTTTAGTTGGACAAAGACATATGTTCAAGATGATAAAGAGTTTAGTGAAAAAAATCAGATTAATCGGGATATGCCAACCAAAAGCAGAATTAAAATTAAATTAAATGAAGAAACTCATTATGTTGGAATTATTAGTTTAACTTCTACAACAGCGATAGTTAATGTATCTTCAGTTTCTCAGCAGAAGACAATGGCGGTAGGAGAAGAATGGAAAGTAGAAACCACAGGAGATGATTATTATGACCTTCTTGTTAAATTAAATAATATTATCTCTAGTAAAGCAAACATAACCATTAGTTATGTTCATGAGCTGGTTGGAGAAGTTCCTGGAGAAGATTTGAGTCAGAATGAAACTACTACAAATGGAGATAATGTCTCGGAATCTGAAAATGAAAAACAAACAAGAAATGTTTATTATATTGGAGGAGCAATAATTCTATTAGTTATAATTGTATTCTTAATATTAAAAAACAAAAGAAAAAGATAATTGTATAAGTTTAAAAGAAGTATTCTTTTTAATTTTCTATGTTAAATAATGCAGTATTTGCTGATTTGCATATTCATTCTAGATTTTCAAGAGCATGCAGCAAGGATATTACAATAGATAATCTTGAAAAATGGGCGAGAATTAAGGGAATTGGTTTGTTAGGAACAGGAGATTTTACTCATCCACTCTGGCTTAAAGAATTAAAAGAAAAATTAACTGAAAGAGAAGGAATTTTATATTCTTCAACTGGATTTAAATTTTTATTGACAGGTGAAATTAGCCTGATGTATACTCAGGGAAGAGGAAGAAGAGTTCATTTAGTCATGCTTCTTCCTAATTTTGAAACAGCAGATAAAATAAATGAATATTTTGATGGCAAAGGAAGAAGAGATTATGATGGAAGGCCTATTTTCAAAATATCCTGCGAGCAGTTTGTTAAAGATATGATGAATATTTCAGAAAATATTGAAATAATTCCTGCTCATTGTTGGACGCCCTGGTTTGGAATTTTTGGAAGTTCTACTGGATTTGATAGTCTAAAAGAAGCTTTTGGAGAGCAAGAAAAATACATACATGCAATTGAAACAGGGATGAGCTCGGACCCTTTGATGAATTGGCATTTATCCGAATTAAACAATAGAGCAATAGTTTCTTTTTCTGATTCACATAGTTTTTGGCCTTGGAGAATGGGCAGGGAAGCAACTATTTTTGAAAAAGTTGAAAATTATTCAGATGTTATTAGCGCGATAAGAGAAAACAAGATAGTGGGAACAATTGAAACAGAACCAGCATATGGAAAATATCATTGGGACGGACATGCTAATTGCAATTTCTCTTGTTCTCCTCAGGAAAGTAAGAAAATAAATAATATTTGTCCTGTTTGCAATAAGTCTCTTACTATTGGTGTAGAAAATAGAGTTAATGAAATTGGAGACCAGATAATTGAAGAGAATAGAAACAGAAAAAAATATTATACTTTACTCCCTTTGCATGAATTAATAGCATTT
>JBBSYA010000016.1:0-1304 GCA_038045485.1 Nanobdellota archaeon | reverse complement strand
ATATATATTCAATTTCTTCTCACAATATTAATATCACTCTTTGGAGCATCTCTTATTTTTATGAATTTATAATGCGCTTCGTTTGTTTTCTTGCTTTCAATTTCTTCATGCAAAGTGTATACTTTATTTCCTTCAGAATTAATATAAAATTTTAGTTTCATCCTAGATTTAAAATATATTCCCTTAATCTTGTTGGAAGTTTTTCATTAATCATTCTTTCAACTTCATTTGGTTTTACCCATCTTAATTCTGCAACTTTCTTCCCTGATTTTTCTCTTCCTTCTGTTGCTTCACATAAAAAATAAATTTGAAGCGATTCTTTATCTTTTAGTTTATTTTTTGCATAGATTGCACCTAAATTGTGGATTATATATCCTGTCTTTTCTCTGGCTGTTCTTTTTAGTCCAACATCAAGTTCTTCATTATATTTTAAATCTCCTTCAAGAAAACTTAAATTTTTATCGCCTTTATTTTTTCCAACTAAAACTCTTCTTGTACTTGGATTAAATAAAATCCCAATGATTTTTACTTTAAATTTGTCTGTCATTTTATTTTTTAGTGTTTTAAAAATGACTTAGCGGGATTTATTCCAGCCCGTCATTTTATTTTTCTTTTAGCTCAAATTGAATTCCTGTTTCTTTTGCTTTTTTCTCAATTCTCTCCAAAAAGTTTTTGAGTTCCTGTTCTCCTTTCTTCCCGTCTTCTGTTTCTATTTTTAATGAATATTTCCCAGCAGATAAATATTTTATCTCTATATCTCCTGGATTCTCCAAAATGCTTTTTATAAGATATATACCATTAGGCTCCTGAGTTTTTAAGGATATTGTTCTCTTTATAATTTTTCTCTTTTTCTTTTGCTCAAGAATTATATCAAGTATCTTTTTTGTATTTTCTTTTCCTATCAAATCTTCAAGTTTTTTTGAATTTTCTCTGGATTCTTCAAAGAAATCATACAATTTTCCTTCTTTTGTAATTTTTTCAATTATTTCATTTGATTTTTCTTTAACGACACTTTTTAGTATGCTTATATAGCTTCTTTCCTGATTATGGGCATCCATAACTTCTTTTTTTTCCTTTAAAGTAACTCTTCTTAGAGAAAGGCTTATTTGCCCTCCAGAATTTCTCAAAATTTTGCAGACTATTTTCTTTTTTGGGATTACATATTCCCTAAGATTTCTTATTCTCCCAGGAGCAATTTCACTTAAAATTATGCTTCCTTCTCTTTCTTCCCCTTCTATTTTAACAAATACCACTGTTCCGGCTATTCTATCCACAGTGCATAAAACCATATCTCCTTCTTCTAA
>JBBSYA010000015.1:0-2556 GCA_038045485.1 Nanobdellota archaeon | reverse complement strand
AGAAGCCAAGGCTGTTGCAAAATTTATCAGGCAAAAATTTCCAAAGGTTATAATCGTAGCTGGCGGAGTTCATCCAACAATATTTCCAGAAGAGGTTGCAGCAGTTCCTGATATAGATTTAGTTGTTTATGGAGAAGGAGATATTACTCTCCAAGAAATTTTAAAGGATAATTTTTATAAAAATATCAAAGGTTTAGTTTTCAAGCACAATGGCAAGATAATAAAAAATCCCGCCCGCCCTGGTGTAGAAAATTTGGATACTCTTCCACTTCCTGCCTGGCATTTATTTGATTCGAAAATTTATATGAACCCAAAAGCAATAGCAAGAGAGTCTCCTGTTGGTACAATCAGCACTTCACGAGGCTGTGTTTATAACTGCACCTATTGCAATAAATCAGTTTTTGGAAAAAGATTTCGTGCAAAATCAGTTGAAAGAGTTATGAAGGAATTTGAACTTCTTCTGATGAATGGATTCAGAGAAATCCATGTTTGGGACGATATGTTTGCCACAGATTTAAATCGTGCAAAGGCAATTTGTGATGAAATAATAAAAAGAGAACTAAAATTTTCTTGGCAGTTAGAATGTGGCGTAAGAGTTAATTGCGTAGATAAAGATTTTTTTGAAAAATGTGTTAAGGCTGGCTGTTATAAGGTAGCCTTTGGTTTTGAATCTGGAAATCAAAAAATATTAGATTCTATTCAAAAAGGGACAACTCTTGAACAGGCAAGAAATGCTGTTAAATGGGCAAAAGAAGCTGGAATGGAAACAGCAGGATTTTTTATGATAGGTCTGCCTGAAGATACAATTGAAACAATGGAAGAAACTATTGATTTTGCCTGTTCACTTGGTTTGGATTACGCAAAGGCAACAATATTAGTTCCTCTTCCGTCAACTCAGGTTTTTGATGAGTTTGAAAAAAAAGGGCTGCTAAAGACAAAAGACTGGACAAGATATAATTTCCATCAGGCTTCTCATGTTTATAATCATCCGACATTAGATTGGCCAACTTTAGAAAAATACTATGATAAATTTCATAAACGATTTTATTTCAGGCCAAGCTATATGATAAGCAGATTTTTTAGGAGCATTAAAAAAGGTGAAATTATCGACGATATTAAAATGGCTCTTAAGACTTTTGGCTAATTCAGTTACTAATATAAATAACATCAACCCACAAATTATAATGAAAATTTTACTTGTTAAACCCATTTCAGATATTCATGTAGTTTCACCTCCGCTTGCTCTGGCGTATCTTGCCTCTTCCATAAAGAAGCTCAATGTAGAGGTAAAGATTCTTGACTGCCTGTTGAAAAAATTCACCTTCCCAGATTTTAATAAATACCTGAGAGATTATAATCCCGATGTTATAGGTTTCACTTCTTTTACAATGGAATTTAAATCTGCGCTAAAAATGGCTGAGATTGCAAAATCTTTAAATCCAAAAGTAAAGATAATTTTCGGTGGTCCGCATGTTTCTAATGTCCCAGAAGATTCTCTGAAAAATAGGGCTACTGATTTTATTTTTAGAGCAGAAGCAGAAGAGGGCTTTCCGAGACTTATCGAAGAATTAATAAAACAAAAAAATAACCGAAATTATAAACCAGATTTTAAAAAAATTCCTTGTTTGGGCTGGAAGAACAAAAATAAAATAATTCTAAATCCAATAAAGCTTTTAGAAAACTTAGATAGCTTAGCCTTTCCAGATTTTGATTTACTTGAATTCAATAAATATCCTAAACTATATCTTGCAAAGAAACATCCTTCTGCGCCAATATTAACTTCTCGCGGTTGCCCATTTAATTGCACTTTTTGCACCGCGAAACAGCTTTCAGGAACTAAATGGAGATTCAGAAGCGCAGAAAATATAATAAAAGAAATCAAAATTTTAAAGGAAAAATATAATATCAAAGAATTCCAAATTTGGGATGATAACTTTACTATGAATAAAGAAAGGGCAAAAAAGTTCTGTGACTTGCTAATAAAAGAAAACTTGAATTTAAGCTGGTGGTGCCCAAATGGTGTTCGTCTAGAAACTCTTGATAAGGAACTTCTTATAAAAATGAAAAAAGCAGGATGTTATGCTATAGCTTTTGGAATTGAATCAGGAAGTGAAAAGATTCAAAGGGATATGAACAAAAATATTAATTTTAAACATCTTCGTGAAATGGTTACCTTTGCTTATAATTTAGGTTTTAGAACACAGGGATTTTTTATTTTGGGTTATCCCACAGAAACTCGCGAAGATATTCTAAAAACAATAAAGCTTGCAAAATCTCTGCCGCTGATGCGAGCAAGCATTTCTTTATTTCAGCCTCTTTTTGGTTCCAAAATATATGAAGATTTAAAAAAGCAGGGCAAAATTCCAAAAGATTATTCTATAGAGAATTGTGACTATTCAAAGGCAAGCATTCTTCCAATAGGATTTAAAAATATAGAAGAAGTTAAAAAAATGCAGCAAAAGGCAATGCTTGAATTTTATCTGCGTCCAAGAGTTTTTTTCAGCTTTATACGCGAAAATCTAAATATAGATCAGATAAGAGAAATCCTTTTAATGG
>JBBSYA010000014.1:0-9147 GCA_038045485.1 Nanobdellota archaeon | reverse complement strand
TAACAAAAGCTAAAACTGCGGATACAAAAATTAAAGTTTTATTTAGATTTTTCATCTTTTCTTCTCTCCCTCGTAACTTTTAATTAATTCAAGAATTATCTCATCAAAAGTGTGCTTTTTAACAAAATCCAGATTCTCCAGTTTCTCTTTGGTTTCTTCATTAATCCTTATAGTTGTAGACTTTGCAGACATTATCTATTCAGTATATATTGTAGACTATAGAAATTTAGCTATATAAATCTGTCGCAAGGCAAAATTTCAAAATTCAACCATACACTAATTTATAACCTCTGCTTTCAGCTAACTAATTATAAAACATGGCGCAAAATTCTAAACCTTCTCCAAACGATAGACGGCTTAAAAGAATAAACTCTGATGCTCGTCATAAAGCCAATCAACGCGGCAAAAAAGAGCAAGAGGAACTAGAAAAAAACGAAAAACAGATGCGATTCTAAAAACCAATTAATCAATTCATTCTTATTTGCTTCATGCAAAATTCTTTTAACTTTCTCGCCTCGATGTTATGGCTGTCTTTCTCTACAATTTTATTAAGATATTTATTTGCTTCTTCCCACTTTCGCAAACTAAGGCTGAGCTTTGCTTTTGCTATCCAAATTTCAATAATTCCTGGTTGAGTTTCTTGAATTGATGCAAGAAGTTCATTCATAAGCTCATTTGCTTCAGGAATCTTTTTTTGCTTTATCAAAAATTCAATCTTATTTCTCAAAAGAGGTTTGCCCGCCCTATCATAAATCATCATAACCAAATCCAGTTTTCCAGCAGCTTCAAGAATTTTTATTAGTTCATACATTTCTTTAGCGCCATAATCTAAAGGATCATACTGAAGTGCCCATAATTCTGAAACTTTTTCATAGTTTCCTAATTTAAGATGACAATTAATTATTCTTTTTGTTATATGCCTGAAATATTTAGGCTCTTTTTCTACATAAACATACTGAATTATTTTATCATACTCACTTATGGCAGAAACAAAATCACCTTTCTTCTCAAAGTCTTCGGCTTGAGACATATAATCAATATCTCTTGGATCAATATCCTGCTCTTTTTTAAAAAAATTAAATAAACCCATAAACTTTTTATTAAAACTGCCTATAAAAACTTAATTTCACTGCAAAGCATATAATAGTTGGATAACTTCCAGAGATTTTCGATAAATTTTAGAATAACATACCTTTATAAATGCGCTTTTGGACGAAGATATATGGCATATGGATCAGAACGAAGAGGCGGAGGATTTAGAGAGAGATCTAGTGGACGCTCTGGAGGATTCGGCGGAAGCAGAGGCGGATTCGGCGATAGAAGAAGTTCTGGCGGATTTGGAAATAGAAGACCAGAAATGCACGACGTTATCTGTGATAAATGCAAGGCAGAATGTCAAGTTCCTTTTAGACCCACAGGAGACAAACCAGTTTTATGCAGTGATTGTTTCAGAAAAGATGGCGGAGCAAGCACTCGTGAAATGAGATCAAGTTCAGGTAGTTCAAGTTCAGGAATGTCTCAAGATCAATTCAAGCAGATTAATGCTAAACTTGATAAAATTATAGCTTTCTTAGATCAAATCGAATTCGAAGATGAGGGTGAAGAAGGAGATGAAGACGAAGAAGCATTAGGCGAAGAAGATTCTGAAGAAGCGACAGAAGAAAAAGTAGAAGAAAGTGCTTAAAGATTTTTTGTAACACTTCGTAAGATAAACAATAATTTTAATAATCCCCTATAAAGCTCTTCCGGTTCAACCCTGCAAGTCTTGTTCTGCTCGAAACTTTCTATCGCGTTTTGTTGCATTAATAATAAGTTTAGAATAATTGCGAAGCAGAAACTTAAAAAGCCAGAAGAATTCTTAATATCATGAAAATCTATCTAATTGATAAAAGCTCGAACAAGAAACTCATAAATCTTGGCGGAAAAATTGCCTTTGATAAACTAAACAAGTTTATTGATGCAGGACATACAATTCTTGTTAGAAAAATTCAGGACGGAAGTCAAAGTGATTTTAGAATTAGAAAAGTTCCAGAAGAAATGAAAACCGACAGAGGTTTTAAAACTCTAAAAGCATATTATCTTGTTAATCTTGAAATTGGCAAAGAAGGTTTTGAGAATTTTTCTCCAAAAGAAGTTAGTTATGAGCAAACCATGCGCTTTCATAGTCTCGAAAGGGCAATAAATATGCTCGAATCAAAACAAAAATTAATCCGCGCTGATTGGGTTATTTAAGAATTACGCTGTTGGCACAAATTCATTCAAACCAGCAGCTTCAACTTTAGCAGGACACTGTCTTTTCATAGACTCAAAAGCAATAATTTTAAATTCGTTGTCATTATCATATAAACCTGCATTTTTCTGAATATCTTCAGCACCATATCCATGTTTAGTAGCAAGCGCCTCAAATCCGCCCAAAATAGTCATCATATCGCTGCCCTCATTCGCCCCCAAGAGTTGACAAGCGAATTCTGCTTCAAAATTCGCATATTTTTCTTTTTCAGTCAAGGTTATATCTGCCAAACCATTTCCAGAATCAGAACTCCAGCCATTTTTGTTTCCACTGAACATCAAAATTGCGCCAGCTATTACAACAACCGCAATAATCGAGATAAGAATTATATTTTTCTTTTCCATTATTTACATCCCTAAAAATTTCAAAGCCTCATAAACTAAAAAAGCAGGCCAAACGATTGCTTTTAAAATTCCAAGAACACCCATCCAGAAGCTCGTAGCGGTAGAAATATAATAAATAGCAGCACCAATAAATCCAAGCCCATAAACCGCTCCACCGCTTTTATGATGAGGATGCCAACAATTATTGTCCTTGCAACAGTCTTTATCTTTTTTAATATTTATATTAATATTTTTCTTTGTCCAGTTTTTTGCTTTAGCCATATTTGACATAGTTTTTTTGTATTTATAAGGGTTACGATATAACTTTAAATAAAGCAAATGCCCTGATTCTGTATGGAAAATCATCTTGCTTCAATGGAAAATATAACTTGCTGGGCTTTTAGAAAATTATGCAAAGATGTTTCAGATTCTTATACTGGAATGTTTAGTTTAACCAACCTTATTAAAAGAAACAATATCTGGGAAGAAATAGATACTTTTCCAATAGAAAACCAAAGGCAGTGGATTCAAATTGCAACATCAAAAGAAGCAGAATGTTCAAGATTTTTCGAAAAATTAGAAGAAGAAATTAAAAAGCATCCAGAAAAAGATAATATTTATGGAATTCAGCTAAATTGCTCCTGTCCATCTCCGCAATTAATCCGAATTGGTCAAGGTCCTGCATTAATTAAGCGTTCAACAAAAGTCAGCAACATTATTCGCGAGCTTCTCAAGCAAAAGAAATACAAAATTGGCATAAAACTTCGTTTAGGTCTTAACGAATTTGAGGTTAAGCAGAGAAAGATTTTCACATTGTTTAAAGAACTCGAAAAAATCGCAAAAGATAATCCTAATTTTACAAATGTAACAATTCATCTTAAACATGCTCAAGAATCTTCTTCAAGTCCCTATGATTATTTTCTTCTCAGAGAGCTGGCTTCGTATAATCTTCCCCTAATTATTAATGGCGGAATTAAAAATGCAGAGGATATTAAGAAACTTTTGCAAAACATAGCTCCAGAAAATAAAAAAAACATAAAAGGTATAATGATGGGCAGAGAAGCTTTGAAAAACCCTGATTGTTTTTCAGAAAACTTCAGAAAACCCGAAGAAATAAAAACAGATTTCAATAAACTTTGTAAACAACATCAGCCAAAGTCAATTTACTTAGAAAATATCAAAGAAAAATGTGAATGGGCGAGATAAAATATTCTATTAATAAATTCAACTTCTTTCATAAGTGTTGTTCAGCTCTTTCAAGCGTTTTATTGAACAGCCAAGCCTATTTCACCCAGAACAAGCCTATGTTTAAGCAGAAAATTCCCTTATGTGTTTAGAATATTATTAAAAGAGTTTAGAAATTATGCGAAGCACTCAAGTAACTAAGAGATATTCTTCACAATACCCAAAATCTCTTCAACATTTTCAATTTCAAACTCTGCGCCACTCTTTCCTTTAGCCGGTGCTTTTTCATCTCCATATCTTGCATAAATCGTATGAATGCCAAGTTTTTTTGCGGTGTTAACATCTCTTGAAATTCTATCTCCAATCATAATTGCTTCTTCTGGTTGAATTCCAAGCTTGCGAAGAGCAACTCTGAAAGGAGCAGGAAAAATTTTCTGTTTTCTAGCATCTCCTGCCGTAACAATCTCATCAAAAAAATCATCCAACTTCATAGAAGCCAATCTCATCCATGCTTCCATTATTGGAGCATCACTAACTACTGCAAGTTTATACCCTCTTTTCTTTAGTTCAAGTAAAGTAGGGACAACATTCCTATATGGAACTAAATAACTCTCCCTCATTTTTCTATAAGCAATAACTGCGTGAGAAATTAACTTATAATTTTCTTTTCCGTAAACCTTTTTAGTAAACTGTTCAAATATTCTCTGGGATTCTATTCCATGAACTTCATAAAGCTCATAAAGCAGTTTAAGCGCATCCTTCTCACTCATTTTCAAGCCAGCGTCAATCATCGCCTCTATTGCAGCCTTGCAGCATTCAGTTTTCATCTTCCAGAAATCTATAAGAGTATTATCCACATCAAACAAGATTGCTTTTATCATGAGAGTAGTTAGTAATTATAACTTAAAAACTTAACCTAAACTACCCTTCAAAATAATTCTATTCCTCCTCAGGAACATAAACCCGCCCATTCCACAGAATAATCATACTTCCGGTTGTTCCTATTCTTTTGGGATTAGGGTCATCTTTTCCGTTTATTATAACTCGATTTCTTAATTTTTCATTATTAATAACATATTTAGTTTGTTTCTCCAATCCTTCAGTTCTTATTGCCCTAAGTGCTTTTTTGAAATTAGTTTCATGCATAAAATATCTTAGTTCACTATTCCACTCTTTCATCCTGCTTCCTTGCATCAGAAAAAGCTCCAAATTATTTTTTTCATTAAAACTTTCCCGAATCCAACGCGAAATATCCTTTTCTTTTATTCTATCGCTTATATGGTATAATCCAGGTTTTCCATTTTTTGTTCTATCGATAATCGCTAAAGCTACGCAATCATAAACACCCTCGGCTACTAATGCATATTTCTTATCAACATTAGTAGCTAATCCTGTTGGAACAAAAACAGCATCTGTTGGCAGGTTATAGCTTATCTTAGTTTGAGCAACAAACGCAGGATTAGTCGAAAAATCGATAACTCTTTTTTGTTCAAGAATTCTATCCCCATAAATTCCACCAATGACTAATCCAGAAATCAATATTCCCGAAGCCAGTCCGATCTTGGCTGCTTTTAAAAGATTATGTTTCAGTTTCATGTTTCCCCCCTATAATCTCATCAAAAAGTTTTGTAATAAGAGGGTGCCAGTTTCTAACTTCTTCAATTAAGATTTTTTGCAATTCCATTTTAGTTAAACCACCAGAATTATCCCAAGGACTAATTTCCATAGGAAATTCGGCTATAAAAATATATCCGAAACAAAAAACCTTAAAAACCGAGATAGCATAATCCTAATATGACACAAGTAGGCCCAATCACTAAATTAATGCTTAAACAGCACGCATTTCTAAATAAGCTTTTGTTCGAATTTAATGAAATTCCTTCTAAGAAAATTGATAAAGCAAAAGAAGTGTTTGCTAACTTCCGCTGGAATCTCGAAAAGCATTTCTTTATAGAAGAGCATAATTTATTTCCAGTAACAAATAGCCAAGATGATGAAGAAGTCATACTCATGAATCGCCTTTTACAGGAGCATAAGGATATAATGATTGTTGTAAATAATCTGACCGAAGAGCTTCTTGATGGCAGAATCCCAAAAATTAATAAACTTAAGCCAGTTTTATTTAATCATGAGCAGCGAGAAATAAAAATGTTTTATCCAAAATTTGATAAATTTCTTAAGATTTCTGAAAAAGAATATATTATTGAAAAGATTGGAGATATAAATTTAAATTAAGCATAGACTATATTTTTTCAAACTTTAAAACAGTACCATTAATGCAATATCTCTTGAATGTTGGAGGAGGTCCATCTGGAAAAACATGCCCCAAATGCCCGCCACATTTTGCGCATAGAACTTCTGTTCTTTTATCAAATAATGAACTATCTTCTTTGTATTCAAGCGCATCTTTAGAATAAGGCTCAAAAAAACTCGGCCAGCCAGTTCTAGATTCAAATTTTTCAGAAGATTTAAAGAGCTTATTTCCACATGCCACGCAAGAATAAACTCCTTTTTCCTTGTTTCTTAATAATCCACATGAATTTGAGGGTTCTGTTCCCTTTTTTCGTAGAATATTATATTGTTCTGGCGTAAGAATTTTCTTCCATTCGGCATCAGTCTTAATCTCTTTTTTCATAACTATTAGAAGCATTTTAATTTTAAAAATCTATCTTATTCTTTTATACAATAATGTTTAAAAACCAGCCTTAGAATAGTTTTCTATGCCAAGAAGCAAATATTTAGCAGAGTTAAATAATTATCTTGAAAAAGTCTCAACAGGAGAACTGCCTCTTGAATTAGGATGCCTTTTAAAAAGAATAGCTCAAGCTCACGCTCACAGAGTTCCTTCGAGAGATATATGTGAATTATTTGAAAAATATGGTTCTGTTCCTTCTGAAACCAAAAGAGCCTTAATAGCCTATTCTACTCGCGTTCCTGTTCCAGATGTAAGAGATAGAGTGCTTGTTGATGTTTCTCAAACGCGAGTTCCTGGATTATCCGAGTCTTAAATAAAAATAAATCGCAAAAGATATAAAATAAACATGGCAGAAAAAATTCCTAAAGAAATGTTTGATCCTGTAAGAAAAAATGAAAAAAGAGAATATTATTTTATTAATTTAGAAGGTAAAAAGACATCAGTTTCTTTATCAAGTGCAGATAAGCTTCATCCAACCGCAAGATGTCCTAGAGATGGCGCAAGATTAATAGATTATGCAGGCGACCCTCATAGAATAGTAGAGTGTCCAAATTGCGGTTATCATCCACCAACTTATAGTTATTCTGTAACCGAAGATTTAGCTCGGTTAAAACGCGAGCAATCTGATATGCAACCAAGATTAGACCGAGTCAATAATTTAATAGCTATGTTATTTAATCCAAATCATCCAGTTAGGCAAAAAAATCTTAAGGATGAAGCGATGTTAAAGCAAAAATAAAATGACACCGCAAACACCAAAAACCACTCGAGAACTACAAGAGCCAACGCCCCAAACATTTTATGAAGATAGGATAACAAGCTCACTTTTTTATTTTCTTGGCAAAGATTCAACAAATAGTTTAGCAAATTATGTTTTTCAAACCGGACATAAAAATGCCATTAGGATTATGACTCTTGACCTATTTAATAGCAGAATGGTCCAAGTAGATCCTAGCAGTCCTGACTATAGCTTTCACAGTATTGCAGATAGTTTATTTTTCGAGGAGTATAAACGAATGCCCCCAATTTTAAGAGTTGAGATAAAAGGCAGATTAGATTCACGGGCACTTATCGAACAGGATTTGCCTGCGTTGCATAGACTAAGAGAAACAAGACAGCAAGCATAGAATTCTTTAAAATTTTGAAAATTGTATATCCTGAATAACCATAATAATTTTAAAGGTTAAAATCAATTTTATTAAATGCCAATCACTCCTTTACAGAAACCAGAAGACTACGATCGATTTATAGCAGAATCAAATCTTCCCATTATTGTTGATTTTCATGCCGACTGGTGCGGACCTTGTAGACAGCTTGAACGCCTTTTCTCGCAAATATCCGAAGAATATAAAGATAGAATGGCTTTTGCTAAAGTAAATGTAGATGATGCTTTAATTCTTACTTCACGTGAACGTATAAGAGCCATTCCTCTTCTTAGATTATATAAGAATGGCCAACCCGTAGAAGAAAGAGTAGGATTATTATTTGTTTCAGAGCTAAGAAAGGTTATAGAACAATATATCTAATAATTCTTATTTCGGCGCAACGCTTCCATAGTCGATATTTTCATCCTTCGCCCAAAGAGATTTTTTATGAAGCTCATGCATCCTTTTCAAAAATTCTTGTTTATCTTCAATTCTAATTAAATCTGCGTGCCCCTGCAAAATAAGGTTTAGTGCAAATGGTGAAGGAAGCTTAACATCTTTGATTTTTACTTTAAGCTTTCCGCTTTTTATCCATTCAAGCACAAGTTTTGCATTAGCGATATCCATTAAGTCTTCTAAAACTTCTCTCCTCGCTTCTCGCAGTATTGGAAAATCTTTGCTTATTTTTTTTACAGCATACAAGAGAAATTGTGATTTAACTTGTTGTTTTCCAACACTTTTTGCTTTTCCTTTGTAAGTTCTAAGTATCATAAGCGAACGTCCAGCGCAATGTCTAAACCTTCTTGTAAGAATATCTGTCTTTCCTATTGCTTCTTCAAGCATCGCCTTTAAATTATCAGGATTTAATTCTTTCAATGCTTTTTCTATATTCAAGGATTCTCCGGCAAAATAAAATCCATTATCAGAAATTCCCATTTCAACATCTCTATGCCCATAGCTCCCCATAATCCATGCCAGCGCACGCGAAAGTGCATCATTAACTCTTCTTCCATACATAGATTGAACTAATAAATAATTCTTTTCAGCCCGATATCTTTCAATTATTATTGTTTTACTATCTGGCATCTCCGAAAAGCGATATTGTTCATTGCAATAATCATAAATCTCGCCAGCAACTGCTTCATCAATATGCAAATGTGCCTTAACAAAATCAATAATTTCTTTTTTAGATTCTTTTTTCTCAAATCTTTCATGCATCAGCTGGCGAAAGCGGTTTATTTCAACAGCAGAATCAAAAGATAATGGCAACATCTCTGAAAACCAAGAAGGAATAGTCGGTTGTCTTTCAACACTCCCCCTAACATAAAGATTCATTCCTCGAGTATAAAGATACATATATTTCGAGCCTCCAAGCACAAAAACATCTCCTTTTTTCATTCTCTCTAAGAATCCCTCATCAATATAACCAATATGCTCGCCAGAGGGTGCTAACTTAACTTCAATATAACTTTCCTCAGGAATTGTCCCAATATTTGTTAAATAAATAAC
>JBBSYA010000013.1:0-4050 GCA_038045485.1 Nanobdellota archaeon | reverse complement strand
TATGAAAAAGAGGCAATTAAGACAGAAATGTAATTCTAAGCGGGCGCAAGTTTGGGTTGAAACTGTAATTTATACGCTAATTGGGTTGACTATTATGGGTGCATTAATTGCCGTAATAACTCCTAAGGTTAATATGATGCTCGATCAATCTGCAATTTCGCAATCTTTTGAATCTTTAAATAGGATTAATAGTCAAATTTCAGATTCATTATACTCTGCCGGAAATCAGCGCGCAGTTTCTTTAATGATTAAAAAAGGAGAATATGTAATAAATCCTGCAGAGAACTCGATTTATTTTTTCCTGAAAAATACAAATTATCTTGCAAGTCAATTAAATGAAGTTACGCCGCAAGGAGAATTAACAATTCTGACAACAGAAAGAACTTCAAAAAAATATGATATTAAAGTTGAATTAAAATTAAACTCTCTTAATTTAACTTATCAGGATACTAAACTGAGTAAAACTCTTACTAATTCTCCAACCGCTTATAATTTAATTATAAGGTATGCTGGTGGTAGTGATAAAAAATTAAATATAGACTCTATTTAAAATGCATGAATTTAAAATAAATATAACGCCCACAATTCCCGCCTTGCCTATCATAAAGGATAAAACACAAATAGATGTGCGGTATGTGACGATTTCTCCTTATGTTTCAGTTCATATTTATTGGAATAAGGAAGAGAATGAATTAATGTATGAAGTTGAAGAGCCCATACTCAATGATAATCAAAAAGATATTTTAAAAAAAATAGAAGAAGCAATGCTTGAAATAATAAATATTAATATTGTGGTTGAAAAGACTCCTGAAGCAATGATTCATTACATTAATGAAAATGCAACTTTGATTCTTCATGAATTTGGCATAAAAATTTCAGATGAAGACTATGATAAGATTTTTTATTTTCTTTATAGAGATTTCGTTGGATTAAACGATATTGAGCCTTTACTTAAGGATTATTTTATAGAGGATATAGAATGCAATGGCGCCAATACTCCTGTCTATATTATTCATAGGGCCTATAAGAATCTTAAAACAAATATAAAATTTGAATCTATTGATAGACTCGCAAGTTTTGTAGAAAAACTTGCTCAAAGATGCGGAAAATATGTTTCCTATGCTTCTCCGATTATTGACGGAACATTGCCTGATGGTTCGAGAGTTAATGCAACCTATACTCAGGAAATTAGTTCAAGAGGACCAACTTTTACTATTAGAAAATTCACTAAAATCCCCTGGACGCCTACACAACTGATTTCTTTTAGAACTCTAAGCCCAGAAATGCTTGCATATTTATGGATATTGATTCAATACAAATCAAATATTCTTATTGCAGGAGGAACCGCTTCGGGTAAAACTACTTTATTGAATGCAATGGGATTTTTTATTCCACCAGAAGCAAGAGTTGTTTCTATTGAAGATACTCGAGAATTAGCTTTATCCAGAGAAAACTGGCTTCCGAGCGTAGCTAGAAGTTCTGTTGGTGTCGGAAATGTTGGAGAAGTCAGTCTATTTAATTTATTGCGTGCTTCTTTTAGACAGGCTCCAGACTATGTAATTGTTGGAGAGGTTAGAGGCGAAGAAGCGTCTGTTCTTTTTCAGGGAATGGCTTCAGGACATTCTTCACTTTCAACAATGCACGCAGATTCTGTAGATACTTTAATTAAAAGATTGGAAACTCCTCCAATAAATCTTTCGCCAACATTGATTAATACTATTGATGCTGTTGCAATTATGACTCACGCAATTGTAAGCAAGCAGGAAACAAGAAAACTCAGAGAAGTTGTTGAAATAGTTGATGTAAACCCGGATGGAATAGCAGTTACCAATACGCCATTTGTTTGGAATGCGAGAGACGATCTGTTTTATTTCAAGAAATCTAGTCATGTTTTTGAAAAAATATCTGAAAGATTTGGATTTACCGTTCCTGAACTTGAGAAAGAATTTAAGCTAAGAACAATGTTGTTGAATGAGCTCGCAAAACGCAAAATTTTTGGCTTTAAGGAAGTTCAGGATATAATTAATCACTATTTTAAGGATTCTGATGCAGTTCTCAAAAGTTTTGGGATAAGTCTGGGTTAATTTTATTTTTAGTTTGTAAATCGTATTAGTAATTCACTAAACCAAATTCGAGTTGGCTGCTTGGAACTTCTGCTTACGAAACTATTGCATTATTAAATCGTATGTTTTCATAACATTTATAAACACCAGTAACATATAGTTACTATATGTTACATAATGTTACACTAATTAAAGGAGGGGTGACTTGTTAGGGGAATCGAGGTTACCATACGAATGGCTGTAGTAAGAATAGACGATGATTTATTGAAAAAACTTAAAGAGATTCTCAAAAAAGAAGAAAATAAATATAAATATGGTTCTCTTGCTGCCTTTGTTAATTCTATTGTTCATGATAAAATAAAAATGGGGGAGAAAGAAAAATGAATTCGGCTCAATTAATGATGTTGTCTCAACTGATTAATCGATTGGATGAAAACGCTATCACTCTTGAAAAAGCGTATAACTCTTCTGATAAGGAAAAATTTGAAGCCTCGCGAAATGCAATAATAGAATTTTATAAAAAAATAGATTTTATAATAAAATGACTATTCAAATGCTTAGACAAAATATTGAAAGAGAAAAACAAATAGCTGGCGAGCTCGTTGGATTATATGGAAGATATTCAGAAGTTTATAATTCTTCCGCAAGCTCTAATCGAAATGAGCAGATGAAATTGCTTGAGCAATCGATGATTGCTCTTTTACAGCAGATTAAAATTCTTAATAATGCGATTCCTCATTTATTAGACGGAATAGAGTTCTATAAAACTTTATATGATTCTTCTAAGAATGAGGAAAATAAAACAAAGGAAATCATAGGAGTTAATTTTATAGATGAGAGCACTAAAAATCCCATAAAAGTTGCTGTTAAGAAAAAAGATGAAATGGATTTTCTTAAACATCTTGCAGTTCATAAATTTTCAATTAAAAATTTATGGAAAAAAGATAGTTTTGAAGAAAAAAATATTAAAAATCAAAAAGGCATGAATGATTTTGAAAAAGCATATATTGGCGCTTCAAATAAATTCTTTAGAAATTATGCAGATAAGCTTGTAGAGAAAAAATATTTTAGCAAGAATAAAGAGGATCTTAGAAAAATTGCCTCGCCGTTTATTATAAATAGCTATGTTTCGGTTTTTCTTTTTTCAGTCTTTATTTCTATTTTTGCAGGAATTCTTATTGCAGGGCTTGTTCTTTTGATGGGCTTGGGATTTACAACAGCATTTTTAGTTTTTCTTTTAACTCCGATTATTACGGGATTTTTATTTTATTTTTATCCTTCTTCAACGAGAAAAGGACTTGAAAAACAGATTAATCAGGAATTGCCTTTTCTTGTAATCTATATGGCTGCTATTTCAACTTCTGGAATTGAGCCAAGTAAACTTTTTAATATTCTTGTAGTTTCAAAAGATTATCCCTCCACAGGAAGAGAAATAAAAAAATTAACAAATTATATTAATTTTTATGGTTATGATTTGGTAAGTGCTTTAAAAGCAGTTTCAAAAAATTGCCCTTCTGAGAGGTTGGCTTTGCTTTTTGATGGACTTGCGACCACTATAACCTCAGGTGGGGCGCTTGTAGATTTTTTAAGCAAGCATTCTGAATCTTTGCTTTTTGATTATAGGTTGGAAAGAGAAAAATATACTCATATTGCTGAAACTTTTATGAATATTTATATTAGTGTAGTAATTGCTGCTCCTATGATAATGATGATGCTTTTTATAATGATGAGTCTTATTGGATTTGGTGATAGTGGTGTTAGTGTAGGCACTATTGGAATACTTGCAATACTCGTTATCAGTGGATTAAATATGGGCTTTATAATATTCTTAAATTCGAAGCAACCTAAATTTTAATATGGAAATTCAATTAAATTCAAAGTACAGAAAATCAAAGATTTTCTGTCTCTTCGCTACAGGTTTGTAGCTTCAAACAACCTAAATTTTAATATGGAAATTCAATTAAATTCAAAGTACAGAAAATCAAAG
>JBBSYA010000012.1:0-7905 GCA_038045485.1 Nanobdellota archaeon | reverse complement strand
TTTTGCAAACTCACGAGTATCTAACGCTTTCAAATCAGCTATTGTTTTTCCTCTGTATGTAAATTCTTTTGCCATGTTGTTTTTATGAAATAAAAATAACAGTCTGAAAATTCTTAATTTTCAGAATGTAAAAAATCTTTCACCTTGAACCCGAAGGGAAGTTGAGATTTTTTACTTTGTTATTATTTTATTCTTTGTTTTCCTCCTATCTTATTTTTCCTGTTCTCGAAGGTCTAAGATGTCCTACTTTTGCTCCAGCAGGTGCATTTCTCTTAGCAATCTTTGATTTAATTCTCTTTCCTCTACCGCATCCGAACGGATGATCAACTGCGTTGAATTTAACAGCAGAAGTTCTTGGCCATAATTTGTTTCTTGCTTTCATCATATGATGTTTCTTTCCAGCTTTAAGAACTGGCTTAAGCATTCTTCCTTGGCCTGCAGCAATTCCAATTGTTGCTCTTGATTCAGGATTAAGTTTTGTTTCTTTTTTGCTTGATAATAATACTCTGATTCCGCCATCAGCATCAGTTCTTAAAACATTAGCAGCTGTTCCGCTTGTTCTTCCGATTTTTCCGCCGTCTCCGGGTCTTATTTCAATATTAAACATTTTTGCTTCAATAGGAATATTTTTTACAGCAACTACATTTCCTGTTTTGATTTCTGTTCCGCCAAATTCAACTTCTTGTCCTTCAAAAACTCCTTGAGCTGCAGGAATAAAGTAAGGTTTGTTATTAACTACTAATTTTGCAAGTGGAGCAGTGTGACATGGCGAATTAACTAAAGCAATAATTTTATATTTTCCAACAGTTCCGTATGGCGGATAGTTTATTTCATATCTGTAAGCGCTTCTTCTAACTCTGTATGTAAAGCTTCCATGTCCTCGTGCCTGTTGAATTATTGTCTTACCCATGTTATTTTTAGATTACTCCGAATTTTGTTGCAACATCTATTGCAGGATTTTTTGCATCCAATTTAATATAAGCATATTTTTTATTTGCTCTTGTTAGTGTGTTTACACTTGCAACTTTAACCTTAAACTGTTTTTCTACTTCTTTCTTTATTTCTGGCTTTTTAGCTCTTCTGTTAACTTCCAGTATAATTGTATTTTCAGCTTCGATTATTCTCATGCCTTTTTCTGTTGAAACAAATCTCTCAATCATTTTTTGTTCTCCACTTGTGATTTTCCATTAATTCTATTTTCTAAATCTTTAATAGATTGTTCTGTGAACATTGTTAATCTTGCGCCGTTTCCAGCAATATCTAATAATCTTAAATCTTGAACTTTAACAACTTCAATTCCAGATATTTTTCTTTCTTCTTTGTTTCCAATAACAAGCAATAAGCCAGCATTTCTTTTGTAAGGACGATTTCTCATTTTTCCTCTTCCTGCTCTTATCTTTTTCTCTTGAATAGCAACTTCAGAAACATCCTCTCCAAATACTTTTTTTATCATTTCGAAGAATTGTTTAGATTTCATATTTAATATTTTAGAATCAATAACTAATGGAAGTTTTACTTTCAAATCAACATCATTTAATCTTGCATATTTTTTCTTAACTTCAGTTGCAGAAGCAACCATTGCTAAAGCAGATTTTAATCCAAGAATTTGCTCTTGTTTGTTTATCTTTAATTCTTTTCTAATTATTTTTGGTGGGAAAGCTCTTCTACCGCCCCTTACTCCTGGAATAATAGCTGCAACCCATACGAAGTTTGCACCCTTATCACTCATTCTTTTCTTAGGGTATCTTGAAAGTCCTTTTCCTCTATCTGTTTTCCAAACGTGTCTGTTATGCTTAACATTTCCAGAAGCAGAAGAATCCATTCCTGCCCATAAATATGGTGCGTATGGTTGTTTTACTTTTTCAGTTTCAGCAATTTTTTGAACAAGGTCCCATCTAATTTGCCCGTCGAATATTTCACTATTCATTTCTCTTACTTTATTTCCGCTTGCGTCAATTATTTGTAGTTTTGCCATTTTTTATCTAAGTTCGATTAACTCGAACGATTTTTTATTTTGTTTTTTACTTGCTCTTAATGGAGCTGCTAATATTAACTGTCTTTTTTGAGGTCCTTGAACACTTCCTCTTAAAATAACATAATCTGTTTTAACTAATCCATAATTTGTAAAAACTCTTTTAGCAACTGGATCTTCAGCAGTATACTTTTTGCTAGAAATTATTGGGCTATTTAATACCATTCTTGCAAAATTGCCTAATCCACCTGCTCTTGGAACAGTGAATCTAACTCCGATTGGGTGCCATCCACCGATGCTACCAACTCTTCTTTGCCCTTTTTCTGCTTTATGATTTCTATAGTGAATACCGAATCTTTTAACTGCGCCAGAAAATCCTTTTCCAGTTGTTAATCCTCTAACATCAACCATTCCTTTTGGGAAAACATCAGAAACAGAAATTTCTTTTGTAAGATGTTCTTTTATGAAATTAATTTTATCAGTAAGATTGCTTCCAGCAATAGCAACTTCTGTAATATCTGGAGTTTTCTTTAATTCTGTTTTTTTAACTTCAGAATATAAAACAGCATGAACTTCATCGAAGTCACCAGCTTTTTCTATTTTTTCAATCAACTCTTTTGCGTTAATTTTATTCTTAGGCATTCTGATTTTTCTCTTTAAATCTTTGTCAAGAACATCATTAAGAACCTCTTTCGATATTTTTTTATTTTTATAAAATCGAACAGAAAGAATTTTCATCGTTGGGCATTCCAAGATGGTAACAGGCATAACTATTCTTTTGCCCTTAGTCATAGAATCAGCAGTATTATCTTTAACGAAAGCAGAAGCCATTCCTACTTTGTATCCAATGAATGCAAGAAAATTAGGTTTTTGAGAAGCAGTTTTTATTGCGAAAGGTTTCCAGTTTACTCTCGGCAGAATTTTTTCAGCTCTCTTTCTAGGCCAAAACTGCATGCTTCCTTTTCGCGGTCCTTGTTTTCGTCCCATTTGTTATATTTGTATTTTGTATTATTAGTTAATTTATGAATAGCGCACTAAAAATTGTAAGGCTGTTGTTTGCTTATTAGCTTTGTTCAGCTTTACTTTTTATTACCTTATTCTTTCCCTAAGGTCTTTTCTAAGAAAATCCCTTCGTAATCTTAAGATTGCGGATTACTGAACTGCTCGCTTTTGCGAGTGTTGTCAGAAACTCAACTGGTTGTTAGATAATATCATTACCTAACTATGATAAAATTACACAGAAATCAGGGTTTATAAGGCTTTTGTTGTATTTTATGATTTTTACGCCACAAAATCGTGTTCTTTTTGGCTTCTCTTTCCGTCTATTGTAATAATCCTCACAATCTTTCCACTTCTCTTGGCATTCTCCCGCATTTTTAGTGGGTCTGTTTCACCTTTAGGCACAGTTATATTTGTTATCTGAAAAATATGCTTAATCTCTGCTTTTTTAGTAGAGTCATTAATTTCACTATCAAAAACAAATTTATCAATCATATGTTTATCTGTTGTAATTAATTTACAGAAATCAGCTTTTATTTCTGCATCTCCACCTTTTGTTGAAGGTTTCCCAGATATGGGTGCTTTTGGCCGTGTTTTTAATTCAGCTCCATCAACAATCATAGATAACGCAAAGAATGCAGTTGGAAGTTTATTAAGAAGAGTAAGAATATCATTTCCACTCATTTCAGTATCCATAATATATTGTTTTACACCCGCAAATTGTTTTTTCCCAGAAAAATTAAGCTGTCCTGTTAAATCTCGTGTTGAAACAATAACGCCTGTAACTTTTGTTTTGTTTGCGCCTAATTTTTCAGCCATGGCCCTCGCAAATTCGTTAGAATATTCATAAGTTGTAGAAACCGAATATTTATCTTTACTATGGCGGTATTTTATAACTGCCTTATCCTTAAATTCTCCGCGAGAAAACTTCTGAAATTGCACATGAACGATTTCGTCGTTTTCAGTTTTAGAAGTAAAAATCTTTTTTATGAATGAATCCATAATGTCTATCTTTTTTTTGCTTTTATAAAGGTTTTCTATTAAAACCCCTGTAAATTTTAACCAAACCTAAAATTTATATACTGCAATATATATCTTATCTTATGGATGAAAAAGACTTCAAAAAATTTCTATTGCCCTTTGTTCTCTTGCTTATGGGCGTTCTTTCTTATTTAGTTGTAAAACCGATTCTAACTGCTATCATTTTAGGTTTGCTTTTTGCTTACATGTTTACACCGGCTTATAGAAGTTTAAATCGAAGAGTGGGCTCCAAAAATATTTCAGCAACGATGATTCTTTTAGCAATTTCGATTATCTTAATTTTACCAATAATTTTAATGTTGCCCCTATTTACAAAACAACTTTTCGAAGTATACTCAATGCTACAACAACTTGATGTTTCAGGGGTGATTCTCCAGATATTTCCTACTTTAGCAAGCAATCCAGGAGTATCTACCGAAATAATTTCTGCAGCAAGCCATTTTAATTCTAATCTTTCTAATTTAGTACTTTCAATCTTTCAAAATACACTTTTAAATCTTCCATCTATAACTTTTTCAATACTGATTCTTCTTTTCACTTTTTTCTTTGCGTTAAGAGAGGGCGATAGTATATGGGGTTATTTTACAACTATTTTTCCATTCCCAAAAGAATATCACGATAGATTTTATCAGAGATTTTCTCAAGTAACAGATTCTGTAATTTATGGGCACGTGATTATTGGAATTGCTCAGGGAATTATAGCGGGAATTGGTTATTACATGTTTGGAATACCTAATGCTCTTTTACTTACAATTTTAACAATAATCGTGGGCGTTATTCCCGTGATAGGCCCATGGCTCGTTTGGGTGCCCGTTGATGGAATTTTATTCATTACAGGAAATACTGTAGCAGGAATGCAATTATTAATTTATGGATTATTTTTGATAAACTGGATTGATACAATTGCCCGTCCGATTATTGTAGCCGAAAGGGCAGAAATGAATTCAGCGCTTGCTTTGATTGGAGTTATTGGAGGAACCTATGCTTTTGGCGCAATTGGATTTTTATTAGGCCCCCTTATTCTCGCAACATTCATATTAATGATAGAACTATATCGTTCAAAGGATACAGGAGAAAGCATTGTTATTAAGGAAGCAAGTCCTCCGCCATTAGTTTCGTCAGCAGAAAAAAAATAAAAAAGAGGAAATGAATAAAAAATAAACAAAGTAAAAAAGTAGACTAAACCTTCGGTTTGGCCTTACCAACTTTTTTACATTCTGAAAATTAAAAATTTTCAGACTGTTCGTTTTTTGCCAAAAACAAACATGAGATTAAAAGTAAAGATTTTAAGATTTCTTGCAGGAAGGCCAATAGCAATTTTAGATAGTCGAACTGCTACAAAAATTAATATTCATGTTGGTGAAAGAATTCTTATTCAAGATCACAATAACGGCATAATTTCAGTAGTAGATACTTCTAAGGGAAGCCTTTTGAAAGCAGATGAAATAGCTGTTTCAAATGAGATTGTTTCAGCATTAGGATTAAAGGAAGATGAACTTGTTGAAGTCAGCATTGCAGAAAGACCAGAAAGCGCATTTCTTATAAAGAAAAAAATGGATGGAGATGTTTTAGAAAAGAAGAATATATTCAAAATAATTAAGGATATAGTTGATAATGCCCTTACAGAAGCAGAGATAGCTTATTTTGTAGCAGCAGTTTATAAGAATGGAATGAATGATATTGAAACAAAAAATCTTATTGATGCAATGGTTTCTACAGGAACTCGGCTTAAGTTTGAAGGAAGAGTTGCAGATAAGCACTCTATTGGCGGAATCGCCGCAAATAGAACAACTCCAATAGTAATTCCTATTTGTGCTTCAACGGGATTGATTATGCCAAAAACTTCTTCGCGAGCTATAACGAGCGCAGCAGGAACTGCGGATGTAATCGAAAGCATAGCCGATGTAGAATTTTCTGCAGAACAAATTGAAAAAATAGTTCATAAAGTTGGAGCCTGCATGGTATGGGGGGGAAGTTTGGGATTATCTCCTGCAGATGATAAACTTATACAGGTAGAGAAAATATTAAGCTTAGATCCAAAAGCCCAGCTTCTTGCATCTGTTTTATCAAAAAAAATATCAGTAGGAAGCAAATATGTGCTTATTGATATTCCTTATGGAAAATCTGCGAAAGTTGATTTTAAAGAGGCTAAAATATTAAAAAAAGATTTTGAAAAGTTTGGAAAAATGTTTGGATTAAAATTAAATTGTATTCTTACTATTGGAGATCAGCCAATAGGGCATGGTATGGGCCCCTTGCTTGAAATAAGAGATATAATTAACGTGCTTCAAAGAAGGGAAAATGTTTCGGATTTAGAAGAAAAAGCGATTCTTCTTTCAGCAGAAATTTTAGAACTTTGTGGAAAAGCAAGAAAAGGCAAGGGAGAAGCCATGGCTAAAGAAATTTTAGAATCTGGAAAAGCCTTTGAAAAATTTAAAGAGATTATAGAGGCTCAGAATGGAAAAGTTCCATCAGTTCAGGAAATAGAATATCGTCTTGGAAAATTTAGGCATGATATTATTGCAGAATTTAATTTAACTTTAAAATCTATAGATAATAAGAAGATGAGTTTCCTTGCGACAATTGCGGGCTCACCAATGGACAAGGGCGCTGGAATTTATCTGTATAAGCATGTAGGTGAAACTATAGAACGTGGCGAAAAAATTATGACTATTTATTCAGAATCTGAAGCAAGACTGAAAAATACTCTTGATTTATACAAGAAAGTAAAGCCAATAGAATTTAAGGATTTTTAAAGATTAGTTATTAAGTAAATTATCTAACCTAACATAACTGCCGTTTACCCCCTCTACTAAATAACCTTCTCATAAGCCCACTCATCAATCTTAACTAACTTACATTCGTGAACTTATTCGGTACAAGTTCGGTTATTACTACCAATTATTAATAATGTCCATAGAAATAGGCGAGCAAGAGGCAAGAATTTGCACGAGTTTGATTTTAAGTAATTTTGAGTGCAAGTTCGAGGTAGCCTATTTTTGTTTTGTAAGTAGTTGTAAGGTTCACTTAAAATTAATCCACATAATTAGATTTCTTCTTGCCTTTTCTTAATGTTTCAAGATGTTTTCTGCCCATTTGATTATATCTTTTTTTATTAGTTCCAAATTCTCTTATAAGATTTGCAGCATATTCTCCACCAAGATGATGTGGAACAATAACATAATCGGCACCAGCCTCATAAAGACTAAGAGCAATCCGAGGGTCTTCAGCAGTTCCGATAAATATGGCTGAAGATTTGAGTTCTTTTAAGGCTTCAAATATAGTCAGATTTGATTGATAGTCTGGAAGAGTTGAGATTACAATTTTAGCTTTATCTAAGCCAATTTCTTTAAGAAAGGTTTTATTTCCAGCATCACCATAAGTACAATCTACGCAATTTTTGGCTAAAGAGATTATTGTTTTAGGATTATAATCCACTATTAAAAATTTCATGTGGCTTTTCTTAATAGTTTCAAATAGTTTATAACCGATTCTATGATAACCAAAAAGAATCACATCATAAGTTTTATTTTTATAACCTTCGTTATGCTGAATTTTTCCGTCGAAGATATTTAAATATTTCAAAAGTTTATGAGATAGATAATCCGAAAAATTCAGCCCATAAGTGCTCAAAAATATAGTTATTAAAGCAACAAGAATTGTAAGATTCATTAAATCTACATTGACTTGCCCAAATCCAAAGCCAACAAGAATTAATATAAGAGAAAATTCACTTACTTGAGCTAAACTAAGTGCAGTCATGAAATTAGTCTTCTTAGTATAACCAAACAATTTCAATATGCACATGACTATGAGGGGCTTAATTATCATTACAATTATCGAAAGAAGAATAGCATTCTTTATCATATTCAGAGTTATCGGGCCTATGAGTT
>JBBSYA010000011.1:0-26610 GCA_038045485.1 Nanobdellota archaeon | reverse complement strand
ATAATAATAATTATATTGTTTTTACTAAACTATTAACACCTTTAATAGTAAAGAACTGCGTTGTTGCAACAGAAACTGCAACAGCCACGCTTAAGGACGGACAGATTGTTACTGTTGATGGAAGTGAAGGTAAAGTTTACGAAGGAAAAGTTGAAGAAAAAATTGCAACAGAAGGATTGAAAGAAATACTTCCAATTGTTAAGGGAACTAAAACTAAAATTAAAGTTATGGTTGATTTACCACACTTTGCTGAAAGGGCTGCTAAATCTCATGCTGATGCAGTTGGTTTAATGAGATTAGAGGGAATCATTGCTGAAAGTGGAAAGCATCCTTTATTTTATGTTACAAGTAATAATCCACATGCATATCGTGATGTTATTGAAGATGGCGTTGCTAAAATCGCTAAACACTTTAAGGAAGTTTGGATAAGAACTTCTGATATTAGGACTGATGAATTCAGGCATTTGAAGGGCGCGCCTGCTGAAGTTGAAGTTAATCCTATGCTTGGATTTCATGGAATAAGATTTAGCTTAAAACATATTCCAATTATGGAGGCTGAAATTGAAGGCATTATGAGAGTTGCAGAAAAACATCCTGAAAAGAAGTTTGGAATTATGTTTCCTCAAGTAATAAGTGAGGAAGAAATGGCAGAAGCCTATAAGGTTTTCAAAAAATTCCAAAAACCTAATATGATTATAGGAACAATGATTGAAACTCCTGCTGCAGTTCAAGTTATCAGGGGAATTTGTAAATATGCTAAGTTCATTAGTTTTGGAACAAATGATTTAACACAGTTTACACTTGCTATTGATAGAGGAAACGCTGAATGCCAGTATATGTATAATGAAATGCATCCTGCAATACTTTCGCAACTTCGCCGTGTTATTGATGTTTGTAAAGAGTATAAAGTTGAGACTTCTATTTGTGGACAAGCTGGCTCAAAAAAAGAAATGGTTGAGTTCTTAGTTCGCCAAGGAATAGATTCTTTGAGTGTTAATGCAGATATGGCGCACGATATCAGCCAGTTTGTTTTGGATTTAGAAACACAACTAAAAAACCAAAAGATTAAAAACCATGAAAATGGAAATAATGATATGGCAAGAAAACCAAAAATGCTTCCAATAGACGATATGTCTGAAATAAAAGAAAAAGAAGAACAGAAAGTTACTGAAGTTCAAAAAAAGAAGATGATACATCTTAAACATAAAGATTCTAAGACTGAAGTTACGGAAGAATCTGCTAAAGATCGTAAGGAAACCGAGGTTCCCTTAACAAGTCAACCCTCCTCTAGTGAGGAATATCCTGTTTTTGAGATTGGTTTTGATCCTTTTAAAGAAGTTAAGTGAAGATTAATATCTAGCTATTACCTTAAGAATGAATTCATAACTTTTCTCTGCCTGCTCCAACATAAATTGATAATAGTTCTTTGAACTTCCAGTTATTGTTCGTTCAAGTGCATTAAAATAAGCGAGTTTATTCTCTTTATATACAATTATCGGAGAGTATCCACTGCTCATCAGAATTTTGTTCATAATTAATCTACCTGTTCTCCCATTTCCGTCTCTGAATGGATGAATGAATTCATATCTCTTGTGAAATTCAAATGCTAAAATGATAGGATGTATCTTATTTTTATTATTCCTGTACCAATTTAAGAGGTTAATAAGCTCGGCTTCTACTTTTTCTGGAGGAGTTGTTGGGGAATTGCCTACTATAACTTCTTCTTTTTTGAATCCCTTAGGATAAGGAATATCACCTTGCATAAATAAGTCCTTGGTAAGTAAGTGATACAACCTTTTTATTGAGTTTAAATTAAATTTAAACGATTTTTGCAAATATTCAAATGCCAAGATAGAATTTTTTACTTCTTTGATTTCATTTCTGTCATCATATTTTGTATCTCCTGTATCAATTATTTCTCTTACTTTCTCCACAGGAATTTTTGAACCCTCAAGATTATTAGAATTAAATATAAAATCTTTTGCGAATTCAGTATTTATTTCATCTTCGCATTTCTTACCTTCAAGTAAATAATTAATACGAATAGATTGTGCTTCTATTTTTTCTGGAAGTTTCTCATTGTGAGAAAGTTCTTTTTGTATGCCTTCTAGAAATTTCAATCTGAATTTTAGCTCTTCGTGGGATAATCCATCTAAATTATCTAAAATATATTTTTCTTTATTTAGCATAGACATGTCTACGCCTATGTGCTTTTTTATAACAAATAATTTACCCATAAACGAGACTTTTTTAACAAAAGAGGCATAGGTCTTTTTATTTACTATTTTATTTTCTATGTAACTCATGGTATCTTGGAGGTTTTTAGGTTTATAAACCTTACCTTTTTGGCAGGAAATTAAAGTCATATTTTCCTTTATATTCTGCTATAAATTTACCTTTTTGGCAGTAAAACGGGAAATTTTTGTTACCTTTTTGGCAGGAAATTTTGAGAAGGCAGTGCTGAAAAGTATCCTGTTTTTGAGATAGGCTTTGATCCTTTTAAGGAAGTTAAGGTAGAAATATTACTATTCACGCAGGTCCTTATATTCGCCAAATTCGTCGTAGATTTTTTGATACAATTCTTTCATTCTAGCAAAAAGATCTTCTTGTTTTTTGTATAAAAAAATACTTAATGCCTGATGCCGAGTTATACTTAAATTGACTGCTTTTGCTAATCTTGGAGGAATTTTTAATGCACTAATTAAAGCATCATCTCCACCTATAATTTTAACTTCTTTAGCATCAACGAGTTTTCCATCTTTAACTTCGGGGAAGTACCTATTTGCCCTTTTATTTGCTTGACATTCATAGGGAGAACCCGGAGGATTAAGAATGATACGTCCAGCCTCATAGATTGTTTGTTCTACCCCTAAATTTGTTAAACATGGGATGCTTTCTAGAGCATCAGAAATACTTCTAGCCACAATTACTCTTTGTTTTTGAACTATTTCAGCATCTTCTTTTTTCTTAGCAGTATGCGGAATTGGAGTAAAACCATTATCTATTAATGCTTCTTTTAAAATTCGATTAACACTATATTCCATCTACTTCTTAAAAATATCCCCTATTTAAACTTTGCGTTTTGGTGTATCTATAAGGTAGTAACAAAATAGCAAGATTTAAATAGTAGTTCTGCCTATCTAAAATACGAAAAACATGGCACTTGATGATGTAGTAAATGGGTTTGAAAGAGCTAATCTTAGCAGAAGTATAGTCGAAACTATAAAAAAAGATCCGTTTAATCCTCAAGCATTTAATAATTTTTTAGCTTATACTCAAAAATATGAAAAGATTGATGGGGTCGGAATTCAAGCAATGGCTGAAGAATTAAAAAAGGACCCTAGACAGTTTAGAACTCTCTTAGAAACAAAAGCAAATGATGACCAAAAAGCACTTATTGAGGCTTCTAAAAATAATTATTCTTTAGCAGTTAGTGCATTATCTGATGATTATTTAAAATCTGCCGCACTTCAAATCCCTAATAAAGATATTAAATATATGGATATTGCTAGAAAATTACAAGCTGGTGATTTTGAATCTGCGAAAAAAGCTTATGCTGAACTTTATGATAGTAAATTATGGAAAGATTTTGTAGAAGGTGCAAGTAAGGGATTTATTCAAAAATTTATGACTACTTATATTGTTTACAATCAGGACGCATTTTTAAAGAAGAAGCTTAGTAAAACAACGCAGAAAGACGGAAAGCCAGAGTATAAATTCGATGCTCAAATGGCAAGAAATTATATACTAGAAGGTACTTCTAAAGTAAAAGATGAAGCTGAAAAGAATAATATTTACGGCATGATTTCAAGTCAGGCATATGCCTCAAAAAAAGGAATAAAGCTTGAAAAGAAACCGACTCAATCCCCTCTAAATCTTGAAGATGAGGGAGATGAATTAGATTTAGCTGCTTAATTAAAAATAACATGACACAAAAAATATCACCACAACTTGTTGAAAAAATGGTTAGATTGGAACAAGCGAATGCTTTTTCTCTTAATAACAAAACTATACCCTACGGCAAGACAGATTTTTTCAAAAAAATGAATGCTGAAAACAAAGAAAGCTTTGAAAGCCATCTGCGAAGACAAGAAAGGCTTCCTATTGCATTTGGAACAGCCTTAGTTCTTCCTCTTTTATTTTTCTCGTTTACAAAACTATCTTTTACAGGAAATGTTATTGCTGAAAATTTGAGTGAGGGAACGCTTGGAGCTTTAGGCATGTTTTTTCTTTCTATGTTTTTTGGAGCTTTTGCTTTATTTGTCTATCATGCTATGACTCGAAAATATTTTGAAAGAACTTTTCTTAAAAATTCTCGAATAATGGAGAATATGATTGCAAGTAAGTCTACGATAAGAAGATATTAGATTCTAATTTGTGCTTCGTTAAGATAATTCTTGAAATCAAAGTAATGCCTAAAATCAGAAACTTACCTCTACTTGAACAAGTCGAATTTGGTTTAGGATATTAATAATAATCTGTTCAGCCTTTCCTCTTTTGTTCTACTTAAAACTTCTGCTCACGAATTTAGTGCATTAATAAAATTTTATCAAAATTAACTTTAGCTAACATAAAACTTCTTAGCTCATCGGAGTTCCTGAGAATCTTGAATCTTTGCCTGCAATTTGTCCGCCTAATTCAGTAGGCAGGCTTGAGAATCCTGCGCCATACATCTGGAAATGCTGTTCTGGCAACATGGTGCCATATCCTGCAAAATAACCGCCAGGTACTCCGCCATAAACTTGATTCCAGCCAGCTCCAGCTCCACCACCATACATTGGAACTCCAAATTCCTGAAGGGTATTAACAAAAGGGGGATTTGTTTTTCCACCTGGTGAAAAATGCTGCCACCAACTTAAAGCCTCTACAATTTTTGGACCCTCGAAACCTTTTTCTCCAAGCTTAGCCATCATTTCTTTTATTGGAACATTGCCCATACCCATTGGAAGTTCTGTATGTTCGTATCCAAAATTATCAGAAAGATGAACTTTTTTTACATATGGTGCGATAGTTTTTGTTTGTTCAATAATATCCTGATCCGTATAACCATATTTTCTCAACATATTAATATGTCCAACATCCCAAGTTGCTCCGATAATTTTTTCAGCTTGCTTTTTAGCCTCGCCTTCTGATAGCTTGCCTTTTTCTGTAGCAACTTTTACAAATTGTTCACGAGATTTTTCAATAACTGCTTTAAGTTCATCTCCAGTAGTCAATAAAGAATTATATGCTGGATGATTTTCAACACTAATAATCGGAGTAGTCTTTCCAAACTTTTCATATGCCTTAAAAGCCAAATTACCAAACGTTTCACCAGCTTTGTTTTCTGCAAATTCTTTAATAGGCATGAACATATGCGGATGAATATCTCTCATAACTTCCAATCCCTGTTCAATTTTCTCTGAAAATTCTTTTAATTTATCAGGATCTTTTGTTATTTCATTTATTCTTTCCACATCCGGAGCAATACTTCTTGCAAATTCATTTAATTTTTCTCTTTCTGGAGCTTCTGCAAGTTTGTATACATCATCATAAAGTTCTCTAAGCCCACGATAAGCATCCTTGAACATAATAGCACCATAGCTGAGATTTCCTTCATGCTGCTTTTTCATAGATAATAATTGTTGTTTTACAACATCAGGAATAGATTCATCTTTAGCAAATTCTTCCCATTTTTCCTTATTATATTTTTTTAACACTCCGCCCATTTCTGCATTTAATTGTTCACCTTGCTTAAGCGTGCCTTCAGCATTATGGGCATAGTAGCTGATATTTGATAATTTTTGGCTTAGTGCTAATTCATTGAGTCTATCTATTTCATCCTTAGGAACAAAAGGTATTTTTTCGCCTATTTTCTGGCCTGCTTTTGTCGGAAAATATTTTTCTTCTTCTTGAATAGAGCCAATTTTTCCACTTGAGGGGTCGATAAGAATTACTTGTCTTGGCTTAAACTCTCCTGTTTTTTCGTCTCTTATTATTAATTCTGAACCGGGGAATCCTGTTGTTGCTGCATGGAAAGTAACATTGATATTTCCATCTGGTTTTAAATCGTGGCTTCTCTCTAATGCGGACCACATCTGCTTTTCTGCCATGTCCTGATTTAACTTTGTCCAGCCCTGCTGAGTTATTCCTGTTGGATCTAACATTGGACCATGGAAAGTAAGCTCGGCATTAGTTAATTTTGCAAGGCGATTTAATTCTTTAAGATGGTCTTTTGGGATTGACTCAAAAACTCCTGCATCATGGCCTGCAACTTCAACAACTCTTATTCCAGAATTAAGATGTTCAGATATTTCTTTAACCTGATTAGCTGTTCTTGCATCTACGCTCGTCCCAAGCTGTGAGGCTTGATTGATATAACCAATTGGATTTCGATAAATCGGATCGAGTGAATAAGTGCTTCCGCCGTAAATATATTCTGTAGCCATGTTTATTTTGTGAAATATTTCCTCTTTTTAAGTTAAGTAATAGAAGAGACTGCTGTTTAAAAAAGCTGTGTTTTATTTCTCGAAAGCTTTAAAACCTTAAAAAACTAATAATAAATAGTTAAAAGAGGTAAAATATGGTAATTAAAAAACTTAATCCTAAGGACTATCCTACTTTAAATCTAATTAGTGAAAGAGATATTGCTGCAGATTTTGCTAATAAAGTTTATAAGAAATTTGATAAGATGATTAAGTCTGTTGTGCTTTTTGGTTCAACCGCAAAACAAACAAAAACTGCTGGTTCAGATATTGATATAATTCTTATTGTTGATGATGCTTCTGTTCAGTTTGATGCAGAGCTTACTACTTGGTACAGAGAAGAGCTTGGAAAATTAATTTCAATAAACCCTTATAAAAGTGAGCTCCATATTAATACGGTTAAACTTACTACCTGGTGGCATGATTTAATTAAAGGCGACCCTGTTGTTCTTAACATAATTAGATACGGCGAAGATTTAATTGATTTTGGCGGATTTTTCAGACCGCTTAAAATTATGCTTCAGGAAGGAAAAATTAGTTCAACTCCAGAAGCAATTTATACTGCGCTCCAAAGAGCGCCTATGCATCTTGCTAATAGCAAACGCGCAGAAATGGGTGCAATAGAAGGAATATATTGGGCAATGGTTGATTCTTCGCACGCACTTTTAATGTCTGCAAAATTAAGGCCAGCAAGTCCTGAACAAATAGCAGGAATTTTAAGAGAAGAGTTTGTAAATAAAAAACTTTTAAATGATAAATACGCTTCGTGGTATAATGATGTTTATATGCTCTATAAGTCTATAATGCATGGACAGACAACAGATGTTCGCGGAGCGAACATAGATATTCTTCAGGCAAGAGCAGATGAATTTATCAGAGTAATGGCTGAAACTATTAAAAAGTTTATTGAGTAAATTTTAGTAAGTGCTAGGCATAATTACTCTAAAAATTAATAATTCACTAAACCAAATTCGGCTTGGCTTCTAAAAGCAAGACTTGTTCAACTAAATCCGCGTTTACTAAAGTAAGCCTTATCAACAATCAAAAATAGGCTAAGCTAAAATTATTAAACTATAGATTATTAACTAAAACATACTTAAATAATAAAAAACTCCAACTTCCTACAGAGAATTAAGAATTCTCTGGCTCGTTCAGTTCTTACGAACTGAAGACTTCGGGTTCTGGTGAAGAGTTTTTTATATTCAGGAAATTAATAATTTCCTGACTGTTATTTTTGTAAACAAAAACAACATGATTAAAAAAGAAAAATCTAACTCAAGGGAAGCTCCATCTAAGAAACCATTAGGTGTCTTGGATAAAGAGATGAAAAAATTAGGAATAGAACCTCCTAAAAAAGAAACAAAAGAAGCTCCAAAAATAAAGAAAATGCCTAAAACATTTTCTGTCTCTCAAAATCTGCCGAAAGTAGAAGTATTAAGCTCAGATTTTAAGATAAAAGAAGTAAAATCTGAAAAGAAAACTCAAGAACAAGATGACGAAGAACCCGAATTTTTTAACGGAGAATTTACAGAAGAAATTTTAACTGCAGAATCGAGAGGCAGAGCACTTCCAGTTTTAATGAGTGGAATGATTCAGGAAAAACCTATTGATAGTCTTGAAGAATTCGCAGAAACTCTTCCAACTCCTGAAGAAAAAACTGACAAGGGTTATACTGCTTCAAAATATGGTTTTGGTTCTTATACTGCCGCTACTAATTATGAAGCAAATGAGAAAAAAGATTATGAATCTAAAGCGAGCCCAATGCAGCAAAGAACAGAACAGGATAGAACATTCACATCTCCATCAATGCAGTCTTCTTCGACAAGAGAGCAAGAATCAAGAGAATCTTTAGAAAAATTCTCACAACAGCAGCAGCAATATCAAGTTAGAAGAGATGAGGAGAATCAGCCGGCATTTAGACATAAGGATAAGAGAGAATAAAATCTGATTTTTAAGCAAGGCTTCGCATAAATTCTACACGAACAAAATTAATAATTTATCAATTCGTAAGAAGAAGTTTTAAGCAGAGGTAAGTAAGAAAGGTTGAACAAGTCGAATTTGCGTTTAGACATTAATAGAGTTGAGTTTAAGAGGGTTTACGAAACTTAATTCTACAACAATTATCTTTAAATATAACAAAATGTTGAAGATAAAAGCAAAAAGAGATGGAAGACAAACCAAAACAATATCCTTGTCCTAACGTTCAGGAATGTGAAATTCCTTTTGTTTTGACAAACCTTATAGTTCTTTATACTCGTCTTCATTCGCCAAACTTTATTGCAGAACCTACGCGAATTCATCTTAGAGAAAAATATGCGCACATTAAAAAGGTAATAGAATCAATAATGCCACCTTCGTGTTTAGATAGAAAAATAGTGGATGAAGGTATTTCTTCTCCTGAGGATATTTTAAAACAAAATACTATTAGAGGTTATATGCAGGGAATCGAGACAAAACTTAATCGCTTCCACCGGTGATTCCGAGCTTTCTTTCCATTCTTCCAAGTTTCTTTTCCACTAACTCTAATCTGTCGGTCATTCTCGAAAGTTTGTAAGACATTTCTCCAGCAGAATTGTCATTAGTGCTGCCTGAGTTCATTGAAGATGTTGATGAACTACCATTAGAAATTATTGGATTTCCCCAAAAGTCAGTTTTTGTTTCTTCAACAGAAGGAGCAGCAGAAGATGAAGAACTTGATGAAACAGAAGAACTGGAATTATCTCCTCCTCCGAAAAAACCAAAAAAGCCTCCGCCAGAATTACTATTAATTTCAGTAGAAGAAGTTGCAGAACTTGCAGGAGTAACAATAGAACTATTAGATTTTCCAGCCATTAATCTTTCTCGCATCTTTGCAGGAATAGGCATATCTGCGTCCTTCGGACGCAAATCAACAACTTCTTTTTTCTTTCCAAATAAACCCATGATAAATCTAAGAATTGCTTATTTATTAATATTTCTGCATTATACGCCCCAACTACAAAAAGCTGTGTTTGTCTATAAACACAGCTTTTTTAAACAATAGTTTCTTCTATAAAGCAATAATAAAAAGAGGAAATACTTCGTAAAAACAACATGGCTAAAGAAAAAGAGATTAAATTAACTAAAGAAGAACGAGAAACAGAAGAGAAAAATAAAGAGAAATCTATAAATGACATAGCTAAAATAATCGCTGCAATAAATCCTTATCTTTATGCTAATTCAAAATCTCGAGCAAAAATTATAAAACTTAAAAACGCAGGAAAATTTTGGGAAGCAGTTAAAGAAGCAGAGCCTGCATCAATCGACAAAGCAAAATATGAATTATCTTATAATTCGAGTATGGAAAGTTTAGAGCCTATTTATTTCTGGATTTTAGATTTTATGGGTGGTCCTGAAAAAGTTACAAAATTAACTGATAATTTTAGCTCTTCTCCTGGAAGTGGTCATTTTTCTGAATTAATGGGTAAGGGGACAAGAATGCAAGAAGAATCTATGAAAGTAATGCAGACCATCGGAGTCCTTGTTAAGAGCGTAATAAACATAATCTATGATTTAAGACAATTTGAAATAAGATTAAATGATTATAAGGCTGCTCGTTCAGAAAATAAGGGCACTGCAGAAGCTGGGGGAATTGCACTAAAACAAATTTGGATGGATAATGTGGATATTAAAAGAGGAAATACTAGCATTAAGGCTCTTGCATTTTCTCAAGCGTCATTTGCAACTCTTATTGACGCTTTTATGATGGCTAAATCCATTGATGAAATTACAAATCCTCCAGAAAAAGGTGGATTAGACTTAAATGAAAGAGTTAAAAATATTCTCAAACAAAGATATATTGAATTTGATAAATGGAGAGAGCTAAGCGAGAAAGAACTTCAAAAAAGATACAATATTCAAAAATCCTGGTTAAGAAGCCAGGTTAATTCCATGAAACTATATTCAAGATGGGCTGCACCCTATCTTAAGGCAGCAGAAGACTTGAGAATGAATACTGGAATGAATTCCTCTTCAGCCATGATTAAAACATTTAACACAATGATGCTTCAATTGACTGTGATGAATAAAAATCCAATTAAAATTGAAGATAATGTTCACAATCACATTTTACCAAGGGGGTTTGATAAATTAGAAGAACAGGGCAAGATAAGAAAGACTTTTGGTTGTACTATTGTTGATTTTAAATTTAGAGGTATTCCACAAAGAGTCGAACAGCATTATGGATTCGGCGGAAAATCTGACGTAACCTTTACGGGTTATGCATTAAATTCTGACGAAATTGACGAGTTAACTAAAAGATTAGAAGAATCTGACATCAACCAGGCAATGAAATTAGTTGAAGATGCTACACAAACATCACTAAAAGAAATACAAGAGGATATAGATTACTTTTTGAAAGACGAAGATGAACGAAAGAAAGAAGAAAAAGAAAAAGATAACAAAGAGGAAAATAAAGAAGACATAAATCCTTTTGCAGCAATTATAAGCTGGGATTCAATAAAAGATATGTTTAAGTTCGCACAGGAGAAAAAAGAAAAAAGAAAGACTGGAGCAGAAATTAAACCAGACAATTATGCTGAATCAGTTGTAAGAAAACACGCTCTTGCTGGTGCAATGAAATTTGCATTTACAGTTTATGATGTTTATAAAAAAGCTCATGGAATGGCTTCACAGCCGTTTGGAGATTTAGTGCCCTCACCACAAGGAGATGTTAATGTTAATTTTAAGGATATTTTTAAGAAGTAAGTTTGGAAGTTAGATAAATATCAAATAAAAATTCTATTATTATGTAAACCCTCTTCTAATTGTTCAAGAAGCTGTAAGTTTTTTAGCGTTGTGTTATTAATTATTAATTTTATTCCCGTAGAATTTATGCGAAGCACTAATTGAAAAAACGCGAGTCGAAGGCGAGCGATGGTTTTAAATATATTATAAATCTAAAGAGATTATGAAAGAGATTACAGATGAAACAATAAAAGCTTACGCCCTAAAGAATGCTGTTGAGCATGAAGGCAAGTGCGTTGTCGGAAGTGTTATTAGCGGATTATTTGCAGAGGGTTTGAAGAAAGAAGAAATTAGAGATATTATGATGAGGGTTTCTATGATTGTTAATGAAGTAAATAAGCTTGGAATAGAACTGCAGAAAAATGAGCTTGATGAACTTGCAAAAAACATCAGTCATAGGGAGGTTCGAGACCCAAGTGAACTCCCAGAATTGCCTGAAGCTAAAAAAGAAAAAGTAATCATGAGATTTAGACCTGCGCCAAGTGGGCCAATGCATATAGGACATATGGTATCACAGATGATAAGCTCGCTTTTTGTTAAGCATTATGGCGGAAAATTTTATATCTTTGTGGATGATACTAATCCTGAAGAAACTTTAAAGGAAGCTTATAAAAATATTAAAGAAGATTGTGATTGGTTGTTTGGAAATGTTTACGAATATATTAATGCTTCTGACAGAATAAAGGTTTATTATAAATATACTGAAGAATTGATTAAAAAAGATGTTGCTTATATTTGCACTTGTGATTCTGAAGAATTTAAAAAACTAATTGATGAAAGTAAGCCCTGCCCATGCAGAAAACTTTCGGTTAAAGAAAATGAAGCAAGGTGGGAGAAAATGTTAGATAAAAAAGGTTACAAAGAAGGAGAAGCTGTTGTTAGATTTAAATCAGACATTAACAATAATAACCCTGCTATGAGAGATTTTCCGCTTGCAAGAATAAATGAACATAGTCATCCTAAACAAGGCAAAAAGTATAGAGTTTGGCCTTTGATGAATCTTTCAGTGGCTTGTGATGATATTGATTATAAGATGACTCATGTGATAAGGGGAAAAGACCATGGAGATAATGCTAAGAGGCAGAAAATGATATTCAAAGCACTTGGAAAAGAAAAGCAGTTCCCCTGGAATTTTTTTATGGGCAGAATAAAGTTTACAGATTTAATACTTTCAAAGAGAAAAATTGCTGCTGCAATTGAAAAAGGCGAGTTTGAGGGTTATGAAGATATTCGGCTTCCAACAATTGCTTCTTTACGAAAGAGAGGATATAAGCCAGAAGCATTCGCAAAGTTTGCAACAATGCGTGGTTTAACTGATGTTGATAAAGTTATGAGTCAGAAAGATTTATTTGATGTTATTGATAGGTTTAATCGGGATGAGAAATAGGAATCATTTCTTAGAATCAAGATACTCTCCTAAAATTCTAAATCCAAAATATGCCCCCAATGCACCTATCACAAGATAATTTCTATTTTCGCAAGCATTATACATTAATGCTCCAAATGCACCATATTCAATTACTCTGCTAGCCCGCCCTGTTGCAATAATAAAATCCCTGTGGGGTTCTAACTTTTTTCTAATTTTAGATTTAAATCCATTTAAAATTTCTTCGCCTTTTCTATTAATCTTTTGTTCTAAGTCTTCTACCATTTTACATCTCTCCAAACTGATTGCTTTTTTCTAATTCTTCCTGCGTGCTTTGTCTTGCAAGAAGGCGTTCTTGCAACTTTTGTTTGCCGAGTTTTTTTCGCTTGATATTATTGAAAATTCTTGCACCTGCAACAGGGTTTTTGATAGATATGTTAATGATATTTAGAACCTTATTTAGCACCTCATCATAGGTTTCGTGCTGATATTCTTTTAACTTATCGAGTCTTTCTTTAGTTTTAAGCGAGAGCTTAATTGTCGTCGCTGATTCTCCAGTTTTCTTTACCATACTTAAGTATACCCGGAGATACTATTTAAAGATTATTGTGTTTGTCTTAACTATATAGTTAATACACAATAGAAACCTTTATAAACGAATTTTGGCTCTTATTTTTAATTAAAATGAACACCTCTAAAATGAACACAAAAGCAATTTTGGGTTTCATGTTAGCAAGCTTAATTGCACTCGTTGCAGTTAGCTCTGTTATGGCTGGAACTTTGAATGTTAATCTCAACTCAGTTGAAGTTAACGATGTTGTTCTTGGATCTGGAACTACACTTGCAGGAACTGTAAGTGAAACTGTACCAATAGTTGTTAAGTTCACTGCACTTGAAGATTTGCAAGACTTAAAACTTAGCGTATGGATTGATGGTTACAAATCAGAAGTTTCTGCATCAACCGCAAGGTTTGATGTTGTAAACGGCAGCACTTATATCAAGAGACTTACTTTGACACTTCCAAGTGTTGAAGATATGGATAACCTTCACGAAGGTTTAACTCTTTACGTAAGAACTGCAGACAAGAATAACTATAATGAGACAAGCTATAGTATTGAAATGGAAAGAGATAATTATGCTCTTAACCTTTTATCTATAGACTCTCCAGTTACAGCAGCTGCTGGCGAAATAATCGCACTTGATATTGTATTGAAAAATACAGGCTCAAGAACAGCTGATGACACATTTGTAGCAGTTAGTATACCTGAATTAGGAATTTCTAAGAAAGCCTATTTCGGTGATTTAACAGCAACAGATAATACAGAAGCAAACGACAATGAAGACGCAAGAGAAAGAAGAATTTATTTGGCTATCCCTGCTGATACAATCACAGGCGATTATACAGTTGAAATAAAGGCTTCTAACTACGACGTTACATCAACAGCTAAGAAAGTTATCTCAATAACTGGAAAAGCAGTTGCTAATAGCACAGATACAGTAACACCTGCTACAGGAAAAGCTAAATTACCAACATCGGTAATAGTTTTAACTGTTGTATTGGTTATTATATTTGTTGTACTATTAATTGTACTTATCGTATTGTTAACAAAGAAACAACCAGAAAAAGTAGAAGACTACGGCGAAACTAGCTACTACTAATTAATTATTTTTTTATTTTTTTATTTTTAAAAAATCGCCACAAACGACGTCAATGAAGAAAATCCAAGGGATTTAACCCGAGGAATTCCGAGATATTTTTTATATAAAAACTAAGGGATGTTAAGAGAATAACATGGAACAAAAATTAATTCAAAGAGCTACAATAAGATTTCCAAGAGCAGTTAGTCTTAACGAAACTGAAGATGTATTAAAATTTGTAGCCAAAAAGTTACCTGCAAATGTTAATTGGACTTCACAATATTACAAAAATATTTTTCATACTCCTGAAAGAAAATTTTTAACTGAAAGTGGTTCGGTTTCTTTGACTGCAATGATTACTTCATTAAAAACCCCTTTTGCAGTGGATACCTTTGAAACTTTACGTTTTGATCGGGATAGCTCAAGAATAGAAGGATTAAGGGCTACTTTAATTCCGGGATATGATTTAATTTCTGAATATAGAAGCGAGGCAGTTCAACTTTGGGATAATGTTAGAAAGCAAACAAAAGCATATTTTTCTTCACACTAAACTTCGTTTATTAAACCAATTTTCTTAATGCAGTAAATGCTCGCCTTCGGCTCGCGTCTTTCTAATTAAGCTTACGCCCATTATTCTATAAATTAAAAACTAATAATACCTAGGTCGGAAGCAAAAATTTTGAGTAGAGGTAAGAAAGACTGAACAAGTCGAATTGGTGTTTAGACATTAATACTGACGTATCATAAAATATGCGAAGCTTCTCTTAAAACTCCTAAACTTCCAGACTAATAACCTTAGAAATCTTATCCTGCATGCTGACTCCATAAATAACGGGGGATTCTGTGATTAGAGAGTCATTGTGCGTGATTATGATATATTGTCCGCGATTTATATAGCGCTTTAGAAGCATTGCAAGACGCTCGCTATTTCTTCTATCTAATGCTGCGTCTATTTCATCAAATATATAGAAGCAATAGGGCTTGTATTCTTGTATTGCGAAGATTAATGCTAATGAAATTAATGATTTTTCTCCGCCTGAAAGAGAATGAGTATCAAAATATTTGCCTTTTCCAACCTTTATCAACATTTCAACACCTGCTTCGAAAAGTTTTTCTTTATCTGCAGGTTCTAATGTAGCGATACCCTTATCACTAAGCTGGCTGAAATTTCTTGAGAAAAGCTCGTTTATCTTTTCCATGGTTTCCATAAAAGCTTTCTTCTTCTTTTTATCAATATCTTCTATAACTTTTAATATTTCTTCTTTTTCAGATAGAATGATATTTACTTTTTCCTGAACTTTTTCATATTCTTTGCGAACATCGTCATAAACCTCGAGAGCCTTCATGTTTACTGTTCCTATTTTGGCGATTATAATTTGAGTTTCTTCGATTTTCTTTCTTAATTCCTCAATAGACATTTTAATTAATTTTGCGCCCTTAAACTCTGCAGAATCCTGCTCGATTGCTTCTTTTTGCGCTAAGAATTGTGCTCGCTCTATTTTAAAATTATTAATTCTATCTTCTGACAAGTGTTTTTCATTCTGCTTATGCAGCATATCTCTTTCAAAGAAATGTATTCTCTCCTGATGTTTGGCTTTTTCCTCGAGGGTTTTTCTGAATTTTTCCTTGAGCATTTTATCCTGATCATTTTTGCTGTCTATCATCTGCTGTTTTTCTTCTATGAGATTATTTATTTCTTCAAGAGCACGAGTATTATCAATAATCTCTCTTGTTATTTGCTTGAGAATATTTTTATTTCTTTCAATATCTCTTTGTTTAAGTGTAAGCTCCATACCAAGATTAGACTCTTCATGTCTCTCAAGTTCTTGAATTTCTAAACGCAGAGAATCAATATTTGATTCGCTTGTTTTAATTGAGCTTATCTGATTTTCCAGAGAATCGCGTTTTTTTGTTAATTCAGAGTTTTCTTTTTCCTGCAATTTTAAATCTTCAGAGTATCTTCTGCAGATTTCCTTCTTCTCATTAATTAATTCAAGGCGAAGAACATCCTGGCTTCTTACTTTAAGTTCATCCTCTATTTTTCTTAATACATCTGTAGCCCTTATGGATTTTTCTGATATATCTTTTATTTCTTTGTAAAGTCTATCGATTTCTTTTGTGTTTTTTGTTTTTTCTGCTTCTGCTTCTTCAACTACATGACCTACGTGCTCTTTTGTTATCTTTGTCTTGCAAAGTGGACAAACATCAAGCGATGAAACCTGTGATTGTATTTTTATCTGATTATCAATAGCTTGTCCGAGTACTGCTATTTGTTTTTCGCTTTCTATCTTAACCTTATTTAAAGCATCAATATCTTTTCTTGTTTTTTCTAATTCTGTCCGCAAAACAACAATTTTTTCTCTATGAAGCTCGAGATTATCTTTTATTATAAGTTCAGACTCTAATTGTTTAATCTTATTATAAGCAAATTCATATTCAACTTTGATTTTATGCACTTGAATCTGTTTTTCTTCTATCCTCGAGTTTATTGCAGAAACTGTGTTCTTTAATTGATATAATTTTCTTTTTTGCTCTTCTATCTCTTCAAGCTGTTTTTTCTTTATATCTAATTCGTGTTTTACGCTCTTGCCCTTTGACTTGGAATTCTCAACAATTTCTCTTTCTGCATTCTGAATCATAAGTTCTAAATCTTCCTTGCGCTTAGCCATATCGGCTATTGAAGATTCATGATTTTGCTTTTTAATTAATAAACCAGCCATTTCTGCACGCAAATCAGAAATTTCTGAATTTAATCGTTCTTGTTCCAAGCCCGAAGATTTTTGTATGTTTAATGTAATGTGATTGATTTTTTCATTAAGAATTGCAACTTCCTGGTTATTTTTATCAATAAGCAGGTTTAATTTTGCTATTGCATCTTGCTCTTTAGTTATGGACTCGTTTATTTCATTTAATTTTTCCTGTTTTTCATTTATCATTTTAAAAGCTATGGACGCCTTGTAGCTTCTCACGTCTTCCTGAAGTTTTTTGAAGTGTATAGCTTGCTTTCGCTCTTCTTCAAGATTTTTAAGATAGGAATTTCTTTCACGCAAGATAGCATTTGTTTCTTTCAGTCTTGCTTCTGTTTTATCTAATTCCTGAAGCGAATGCTTTTTTCTCATTTCATAAATCGAAATTCCTGCGACTTCTTCTATAACTTCTCTTCTTTCCTCTGGAGACATCTTTACAAAAGCGTCTATTTCTCCCTGAAGAACGATATTAAATCCGTTAGGGTCGATGCCTGCTTGAGCAAGGAGTTCGAGAACTTCCTGCCTTGTTTTAATTTCTCCATTAATTTTATAGACTCCTGCGCCATTCTTCCTAAGAATTCTTTTAATGCTTACTTCGGGCTCGTTTAAAGAGAATCCCTTATCTGTATTATCAAAAATCATTTCAACGCTTGCTTCTGCTGCGGGTTTGTATTGATTAGTTCCTGCAAAGATAAGATTAGAAAGTTTTTTTGCTCGCATGCTTTTGCCGCTCATTCTTCCAAGAACAAAACAAATAGCATCTGTAACATTGCTTTTCCCGCTTCCATTTGGGCCAACTATGGTATTCATAGTGTTCCTAAAAGGGATTTTTGTCTCTCTTGCAAAACTCTTGAAGCCGTGTATCACCAACTCTTTTATAAATGGCATAAGTTATAGTTGAAAAGCAGATATTTAAAGTTTTATCTAATATACTTGTTTAATACAGAAATATATTGTTTATCTAAACCGCCAAGCCTGAAGATTGTAACTTTTTTGAATCCTGCTTTCTTAACAAATTCTAAGTCTCTTTCTAAGCCCTCTGGCTTTAAAATCGGTTCAATTCCATAAATTCCTTTTGCGATTGTTCCAAGAGCAATATTATAATTCTCCTTGTTTTTTAGTTTCTTCAGCATTCTTTTTATGATCGAATTAAGGGGCCAGATACAAACACTTGAGTACCACATTAAACCTTTCTCAAGATTAACAGGATAGTTAATACCCAGAGGCTGAGCTGAAAAGAGCGGATTTTGAGCAGTAGTTATCCTTTCGGCATTTTTTCTAAGAAAATTCTCTATTAATTTCTGATTATGTTTAAACTTTAATAAATTCTTAAAAAATAATATTAAATTTTTAGGAAACTCTAAGTCTATAAGAATCTTATTTTTACATGAATCAAGTTCTTCAAAAAGTTTATCTAAGTCTTTTGTATCTGAAAATGGGGAAATCCAATAAGAATTTTTTACAGTGGGCCAATAGGCACATTCTATTTTTTTATTTATTGCCTTAACTTTTTTCTCTAAATTCTGAAATTCTTTTAAATTAGACGCCGCAATAAAGAGTTTTGTTTTAAACTTAATTAGCTTTAGTTTCCTTAGATTTTGACTTGTTGGAAATTCCTCATAAAATTCTATTTTCATCTTATACCTCTTACTAGGTAATATAGGGATACTGGAAAAAGACTAAGTGCTAACCAACCAATTAGAACAACTATTGGAATTCCCAAAAATACTACCTCTGGAAAAATTAGGTTTTGATAAACCCACTGATTTGCATACAAATTAGGATATTCGTGCAAAAAGGCATTAATATAAGTAGAAACTATTGTGGCCACGATTATTATTTTAGGATTTGAAAGCAGTATTCGGATGTAAGATATTCCTTTTTTCTTTTCGGAGAGATAGTTTGGATAAATACTAATGAAAATCCAAAATAAGCCTACAAGCCAAAATCCTGAATAAGGAGTGTTATAAATAATTTTTGAGGCAATAAAAAACAAACAGAGTATTAAAGAAAGGATTGATAAAAAAAGCAATATTCTATTATCAATCATCCTGTCTTTTTTTAACTCTTTATTTCTAATGAAAAACAAAAAGCTTTGAATCATAACTAAGCCCCCAAGAGGATATATTAAAAAATAAACTAAAATATATTCTATTGTTGAAGAGTAATTGTAAAACCAAACCTTGCCTAACAAAACTCCAAATATAAGATCTCCTAATAAACCCCCTATAAAGAAAAGTAAAAAATATAATATTAAATAATTTTTTTTGCTAAATAATTTTGCTGTAAGTGGATAGAGGATTAAAATGAGCCCTATAAGCAAAAATTCATAGAAGTGATTGTATTTCAGAAATATAGCTAAAAATAAAGATATTGAAACAACTAATATGCCAATTAAAGTCATCAGATATTTAGTTAGGGTTTTCATCTTATAGTGTTGTCTGTTTCATATTTTTATTAATCTTATTTCCTACAATTTCCTGCCAAGTTGCCCAAGATTCACGGATTATTCTTTTCTTAAGAAGTTCATCTCCATGTTCTATTAATGCTTTCTTTGTGTATGGATCTGCAGGATAACCACTTCCGAAATCAAAACCTACTTCTTTCTTTAATTTTTCTATTTCAGAATCACGGGTTGTTTTTGCAATAATACTTGCTGCTGAAACAACAGGATGATTAAAGTCAGCCTTATGTTCACAAACTATCCTTGAATCAAGTTTTTTATCTTTTACATAACCCATTAACTGATTTTTCCAACCAGCAGTATTAATGGAGGGACAATCGAGGATTATTTTAATATTTTCTTTTTCGCTTTTTGAAAGTTTTTCGGTTAGTTCATTAATTATAGTTCCTGCTGATAAAGCTTCAACTAAATTAAGATTTAATCCCTCGCCCATTCCTGTATCAATTTCAACTGGAGTTGCCATATGAAAAGCAAAAGAGATAACTTTTTCTTTAATCATTTTCACCAATTTTTCTCTTTGTATTGGACTTAAAAGCTTACTATCTTTTATTCCTAGTTTTTTAAATTCCTGCTCTAATTCTTTTTTCATTAAACATCCAGCTAAAACCATATTTCCAAGTACGCAACCGCGACCAGCATCATCGATGCCTAGAACTAAAGAACAATTATCTTCTTCTTTCATAAGCAGGAGAATAATGAGGAATATTTAAATATATAGAACTCCTGAAGTTTATTGAATTAATCACTTGAAAGGAGGTTTAAAATAAGAAACAAATGGACAAAACAATAATAATCGCTTTAACGGCAATGTTTATGCTTGGAGTTTTAGCTCCTTTGGCTTTTGCTGAAGATGCTATTGTAGAAGAGGTAGTTGCTACTGACGAAACACCTATGCTTATCTCTGCTGCAACAGATGATGCTACAATTTCAGATGCAGAATCTGACCTTAATGTTGATGAAGATGTCAATGGATTAGCTCTTGGAATGAAAAAAGCTAAACTTTGGTTTATCTTTAATCAAGAAAAGAAAACTCAATTAGAACTTGAGCTTGCTAAGATTCAATTAATCAAAGCAAAAATTGCTGCTAAAAATAATAATACTGAAGCAATGGAAAAGGCTCTTGCTGCTCATGAAAAATTAATAAACGATGTTGAGAAAAGAACAGAGGGTATTAAAAAAACTGAGAAAAATGAGAGTAAGTTAACTGGACTTGATAGAGCAATAGAAGTTCATAACGCTCGAATAAACAAGCTTAATGAATTGCTTGCTAATACAAATCTTACTGATGAACAGAGAAGTAAAATAGAAGCTCAACTTGCAAAGACAGAAAATGTTACTGCTAAGTTAATAGGAGTTCAGGCTAAGATATACGCGAATATTGCTGAAAAAGCTGCTGAACTTAAATCAGAAGCTGATTCTAAGAATATGACTGTAGAAGAACTTATCAGAGAACGAAAAGATGCAAGAGATTCTGAAGAAACAGAAGATAGTGCAGATAACGAAGACTCTGAGGATAACTCTACGGCTTAATTAAATTTTAATTTATTTTTTTATTTTTTTGGATTTTTATGTTTGTGTGAGAACTTTGAAAATCCTGCCTAAGAAGATAATAGCGGGGGCAGGCGCTAAAAAATTATTTCTCAATTTTTGGCGACATTCAAAACAGGTTTGTTTTGAAGTATTTGAAAATCCTGCCTAAGAAGATAATAGCGGGGGCAGGATTTGAACCGTGCGATCTCCGGGTTATGGGCCCGGTGAGAACTCCAAGCTTCTCTACCCCGCTGTATACTATATCGAAAAATAGTAAACTTTTAAAGGTTGCTATCCTAATAAAAATAATAAAAAGAGGCGAACACAATCGTACTACAATACAAACTAAAATCTGCAACTCGATGGAGTGACTATAAGGGAAAAGCCAAACTAAAGCTTTCTGTTAATAAATATAACTTTAGACTTTTGAGCAGTGATAGAAAAAAAGTCTTAGTTAAAACTGGCAGTTATGCTATAGTTATGAAACGCTTTAAACAGATAGAATTTTTCAAGCATAGAAAATAATTATCAGATAATATAAATATTTATAATCTCTTTCTTATTGTAACTTTAATGGAGAATAACATTCCATTTACACAAATTGGAGATTTAAGAATTCAGGGTTGGCAGGGGGGAATGGGTGTTGGTGTTTCTCAGGCTGGGCTTGCTTCAGCTGTTGCTAATGAAGGTTGGGCAGGTATTATTGCGAGCGTTGGGCTTGGAGCCCTAAAGGGCTATTTTACAGAGCAGATAAAGATGAATCATAAAAGAATAGAAAGAACTTCTGGAGAAGAAAGAAGGGCTATTTTTGACGAACTATATGCTAGGGCAAATAAAATAGCATTAATAGAAGAAATACGAGAAGCCAGAAGAAGAACAAATGGAGTTATTGGTGTGAATATCATGCACGCACTTTCTGATTATTCATCATTAGTTGAAGGGGCAATAGAAGCAGAAGCAGATTTAATTATTTCTGGAGCAGGACTTCCTCTTGATTTGCCTAAATATCTAAAATCAGGAAGCAAAACAAAATTAATTCCAATAGTTTCTTCGGCGAGAGCCGCTCAAATTCTTAAAACAAAATGGGCAAAGAATTATCATCATGCTCCTGATGCAGTTGTAGTAGAAGGGCCCTTAGCTGGCGGACACCTAGGATATTCTTATGAACAATTAGCAGATTCTGAATTCGTTGAAAATGGATTAGAAGGAATAGTAAGAAGTGTGATTAGTGTTATGGATTTAACTCCTGTTATTGCAGCAGGTGGAATTTGGAGCGGACAAGATATAAGAAAAGCAAGAAGTTGGGGGGCAGCTGGTGTTCAAATGGCAACAAGATTTGTTACAACCTATGAATGCGATGCGAGTATTGAATTTAAACAGGAATATCTTGATTGCGATAAAGAAGATTTAAGAATTATTAAGAGTCCAGTTGGAATGCCCGGTAGAGCAATTACAAATGAGTTTTTAGACAGAGTTGAAAATGGAGAAATGATTCCTACGGCATGTTCTTTTCATTGTTTGAAAACATGCATTCCTGCAAAATCTCCTTACTGCATTGCTTATGCTCTAACTTCTGCACTAAAGGGCAATTTCAAAACAGGCTATGTTTTTGCAGGTGCAAATGCCTGGAGAAACAAGGAAGATGGAATAACTACCATTAAAGAAGTAATAAGAAAATTGAACGAAGAGTATAATCGAGAATAGTTTTTTTGATTTTTAATCCTTAAACTCAATATCTATATGGGTTCCATCACAAAAGGGTTTATTGCTGGATTTTCCACATCTGCATAAAGTAACGCGATTTCTTTTTTCATATTGTTTGCCTTCGCAGGATTCTATAGTAATGTTTCCGCGAACCCATAAAGGACCGCTTACAAAATGATTTGGGTGTTCTGTTAAAACTATTGACGGCTTGAAAATAGTTTCAACCGGTTTTCTTGTTTTTTTATTTAATGCTACAAGTCTGCCCGAAGGGCAGTTACAAGCTTGTCTTATTGCCTCATCTTTACTTTCTTTATTATTGGATTGTTCTGTTAAATTCCAAGTTCCGCCTTTTCTATGACAAAAACCTGCTCCACTGCAGAATTGTTCATTATCCTGAAGAATTAATTCTGGACCTTTGGTTAATTGCGCATTCTCTTTGAATTTTTCATCAGGATTTGCGCTTTCAGTTCCATTAAATTTAGCAGCAACATGACTTGAATCACAAAAGGGTTTGTTTTTAGATTTTCCACAACGGCAAAGAGCATAACTCTTGATAGTCTTATATTTTTTTTCTTCTTTCCATTTTTCTGGCTGATTATCTTTATCGATTGTTATAATTTGTTTAGAAAGGGGCAGGTTTCCAAAAACTAAATAGGGTCCGTTTTCACTGACTTTTATTTTTTGAGCTTCTTTTTTCATATAAGAATTTGAGGGGCTAAGTTTAAATATTATTGGGTGAAGGTTAAGTAAACTTTAAATCTTTATATTAAAGACAACTAAAACAAACCCAAATAGGCTCCTCTTTACTCGAACCCCCATTTATTTATAATATAAAAATTACTTAAATGAAAATTCTCGGCTCGCCTATTTCCCTAGATATTATCAGTAATTAATAGTAATAACCGAACTTGTGCAGGTTATTTAAAGAGAGAAAAGTAATGTTTATGTTAAGTTGGATAGTTTACTTAACCGATAAAGAATAAATTTTATTCTTTTTTCATAGATTTTATTATTCCGTAAATGAACAATCCCGCACTAATAATAAATATGAAGAAACCTGTTAAGATAATTAGTGGCGCAAAAGATTCCAGCCAAGCAGGATCTTTATCTTGAGCAATTATACTCATTGTATAAACGCCGATTAGAACTAAGACGAACAACATCATGCTTGTTACAAAGATTATTTTTGTTTTCATGTTTGTTCTAGCCATTTTTGCTTTATAAGAATTATTGTGGTTAATTAATAAGGTTAGCCTGCGATACATAATCTTTAAAAGTCTTGAATATTCTAGTTTATTATAGTGCCCAGATCGCATTCGTATGAAAACCAAGGTTTTCCTAACAAGTCACCTTTCCTTTTTTAGCCGATATGCGATAGATAAACTTAAAAGCTTTTAATTCTCTAAGATTTTATTATGCCCGGATCGCATATCGGTATTGCATCGGATTGCTAATCCGAGCCCCGCAAGGGGCCGCCAGGTTCAACTCCTGGTCCGGGCGTTTATTTCAAATAAGAAGAGGTGTTCGTACCTCGGAACGAATTCTGAGAAAAATTAACATGAGAAGACAATCAAGAAAATGGTTTGATGGAGCCTATGAATTAGCGCAAGGGTTTTTGCCTTTTGGCGTATTTACTGGGCCGATTGATTTGAAGCTGTTGAGGAATGTTTCGGGTCCTGCATTTCCTGATGAAATGCTTGTTGAATTATTAAAAAAAATTAATTCTTTCAGCAAGAAGATACCTTCTAAAAGAGAATTTGAAGAAGAGAAAGAAAGATTATATCCTAAATTAGCAAAAGACTTAAGAGATGTTTTCCCCTATGCCCATACAGGTATTTCGTTTGGCGGAGTAGTGGGAGATATAGACATAGGCATGATTACAAACAAAAGACTTAAAGAAACAGAAGTACTTGATGGATTCTATGCTCATAAAGATCTAGTGAAGAAATATCCTATGTTAGACTGGCATACCTTGCCTGATTTCTGCTGCAGAGGAGGTTACAACCTTTCTTCAAGAATTGCTGACTCTAGATTTAGAACTACTGGAAAAAAATTAGATTTTAAAGAACAGATTTATGTAATGGAGACTGTCTTGCATGCAAAAGTTCTTTGGGGAGATAAAGGCGAGTTAGTAGAAATGAAGAGATATTTTGGTCAAGATTTAAGAAGATATTTACAAGCTCGGAAATAAATAATACTTGATTGATTAGACTTCCAAGCACTGCTTCACTTTTGAAGCTCCTCTTGCTAATAACAAACCTTTCTTAGAAAGAAAGGTTTCTTAGAGTTCCAAAGAACTATAAAAGGTTCTGAAGAACTAAGAAAGCAAAAATCCATACCCCGCAAGGGGTCGCCAGGTTCAACTCCCGGTCTGGGCGTTTTCGTATGAAGAACCTAAGGTTCTTCCTAACAAGTCACCATCTCCTAAAATAGCAATGCACGGAACAGGAACTGGTTGACGCGTTCTTACTCGAGAGCTCTGTTTATTTTAGTATACAAATTCTTATAAATCTGATAGAAATGTTTTTTTAATGACAAGACAACTAGCTGAACACCTACGGGATTTCAAAGAATCAATTTGGGGAAAAAGAAATTCTTTTCACTGCTCTGAAAGGGAAACTCGGGAATATCTTATTCTAGATTTAGAAAACGATATTTTAGAAGACGACGTATTATCTGCTAAAATAGATACTCCTGCAGAAGTTAAAACGTTGGCAGAATATTTGGACAAGAAAGATAAAAAAATTCCTTCTAGAAGAAGATTTTTCTCTTTTGCAAGTGAATTAGGTAGTGAATTTAATTCTATTTTTAGAACCTATGGTGTTTCTATAAATGAAAATAATAATTTTGATTTAGCAGTAAGAGTCTACATGGATTGTGAGGATGATACTGGTCAACTCCGAGTTTTATCAGACAATCCTTCAAAAGAAGAAGTAATTGGAAGAACTCTAACTAAATTCAAAAGACAGGAACCTCTATTAAAATATGGTTCTTTACCCCCGGGAGTTTTACCTGGTTTTGATAATTGGAAAGCTGCCCTTGCATTTGATGGTTATTCCCACCTTTGCATGATAAGAAAAAAAATTGGTTCATTAACTATATACACTCCTGCGGGGAGATATATCGTAAGAAAGAAAAATCATCGAAGATATCTTTCTTTTGGTTTTACTTCAGAAGAAGCTGTCCGTGAAATTAAACCCGGAGCATTATATGCTGTTGAAAATAAATTCGGCAAAGATATTGGTTCAAAAGTAAACGGAAACCTCGATTATTTCAGAGAACTTCTTTTTGAAGTTAATAGAAAAAAGGGATAAAATATTAAAATGAATGAACTCATAAGATTAAATCTTGAAAGAGATATTCTGGAGGGCTGGGAGCATTTTTATGATAGTTTAAATGTAGGGGTTTTGAGACTTGCGAGAAACTGCGGGCAGGAATTTCCTCCTGTTGATGTTGTTCGAGAAGAAGGTATTTATCGTTTAGTTTTTGGTTTAGAAGGAGAATGGTGGAATAAAAATAATTATGGCGGACATTCAAGATCAATCTTGGCATTTCAAGATAAATATTTGTTATCTTGCAGAGTCTTGCCTGCTCATCGTAAAGACCCTAAACTTTTCAAAGATGAAAGTCGTTATCCTTCGCGAGATATAGAATATATCCCAATTAGAGAAATGCAACCATTAAGGAATATTTCTACGAGAGCGTTAGGTAGATTAAAAACAAATTTGCAGTTCTTACCTGTTGAATTAAGAGAAAGATTTATGGCTGAAAACGATATTGTTGTTATGGATGATGGAGATTTGATTGATAGAGAAACTCTGGAGAACCCTCCGCCGTTCTAATAAACCTTATATAATCTTATTCCCTAGAAATTTTATGTGTGCTTAATCGTAATTATGTTACTGGAGTAACAAAAGACTTAGGTGCTCTGTA
>JBBSYA010000010.1:0-18911 GCA_038045485.1 Nanobdellota archaeon | reverse complement strand
TGCTTGAAGAATCTTGACAGCATGTGAATAAGTGCAGTCTACTTCTTTAGCCAATATGCTTCCATATCGAGCTTTCGAAACCTTACTAAGAGCAACCAGCATTAATGCCGGCTTTCTTCTAAAAAATATATCGAAGTTGTCTTTCATTTTGGTGATGTCCATAAATTTTTAAATAATCCAAAATTTTGGATCATCCAAAAAACAATATATGGTGCATTGTTTTTTTGATTTAATTTAGAAAATACGTTATGTATTCTCAAAACTATATATCTAAACCTATACTTCGGCTTTTAAACCTTTCTCACAAAAAATTCAACTAATCAGTAGTTAATAAAAATGGCGTTGTCCCGAAATAAAAACGACAACAAAGCCTTTTCATAAAGTTTAAATATGTTCCAGAGCATATAATTGAATGATAGACATTAAACTTATTCGAGAAGATTCAAAATTAATAAAAAAGAACTGCAAAAATAGAGGCTATGATATTAATGTAGATGAAATTATTAAATTAGATGTTGAATGGAGAAAATTAAAAACAGAAGATGATTCTTTAAGAGCAGAAAGAAACAAAATTTCTGAACAAATTAATCAGGCTAAGAAAGACAAAAAGCCAATCGAACCCATTATTAAAAAAGCTAAAGAAATTCCTCTAAAATTAGAAAAAAATGAAAAAGAAGAAAACGAATTAAAGACAAAAATCGATTATTTAGTTTCAACACTCCCAAATATTCAAGCAGAAGGGAATCCAATAGGCGATGCTGATAAAAATGAAGAAGTCCACAAGCAAGGAAAAATTCTAAAGATAAAGAATCCAAAAGGTCATCTTGAATTATTAGAAGCTTTTGATTTAATTGATATGAAAAGAGCAACAAAAATTGCTGGTGCTGGTTTTTACATATTAAAGGGAAAAGCCGCTAAGCTACAAAGAGCCTTAGTTCAATTTATGTTAGATTTCCATGTTAATAATGGATTCACAGAGATAAATCCACCACAAATGGTTAATAGAAAATCAGCATTTGGAACAGGCAATCTTCCAAAATTCGATGATCAGTTATACAAAACAAATGATGAGCTCATTATGGTTCCAACAGCAGAAGTTCCTGTAACCAATATCTATGCTGAAGAAACACTATCCGAAAAAGACTTACCAAAAAAATTCTGTGCATTTACAGAATGTTATAGAACTGAAGCAGGAAGAAAAGCCGGCGAAGAAGGATTATTTAGACTGCATCAATTCGAAAAAGTAGAAATGGTTTATCTTTGCAAACCTGAAGATTCTTTTAAATTTTTAGAAGAAATGACAGAAAACGCAGAAAAAATACTAAAAGAACTTGAAATTCCATTCAGGAGAATTTTATTAGCAACAGCCGATGCGGGATTTGCTTCTGCAAAAACCTATGACTTGGAAGTATGGAGTCCTGCAATGAATAAGTATTTAGAAACCTCTTCATGTTCTAATTGCACTGATTTTCAAGCAAGAAGAATGAATACAAGATATCAGTCTAAAGAAGGAATGAAATTTATTCATACTCTTAATGGCTCAGGTATAGCTCTTCCAAGATTAATGATTTCGCTTATAGAAAACAATCAGCAAGCCGATGGAAGCATAAGCATTCCAAAAGCCCTCTGGAAATATACTGGTTTTAAAGAAATAAAGGCGGAATCTAAAGGGAAGTTGAACCACAAGAAACCGAAGGTGTCTTAGGAAAGCAAAAGCTTAAAAGCAGAATATCTAAATTAGTTCTATGGTAGATGATAAAAATCCTGTAAACCACATTGGCGTAATAATTGACGGCAATCGAAGATATGCTAAGGTTCGTGGAATGCTCTCTCACAAAGGTCATGAAAAGGGGGCAGATAAAGTAGAAGATTTTCTAAAATGGTGCGAAGAGTTAAAAATTAATGAGCTCACAATATATGCTCTTTCTACAGAGAATCTTAACAGAGATAAAAAGGAGCTGGATTTTTTATTTGATTTATTCAGAAAATGGTTTAAGAAATTAAATAATGATAAAGAAATTGAAAAAAATCAGGTAAAGATAAGATTTATTGGTGATTTATCTTTAGTTCCAGAAGATATTAAAGAAATCTGCTTAAATCTTGAAGAAAAAACAAAAAAATATAATAAATACATGTTTAATTTTTGTTTCGCCTACGGCGGAAGACAAGAGCTAACTGCAGCAGTAAACAAATTAATAAAATCAGGCAAAAAGCAGGTAACTGAAAGCGACATTACAAACGCGCTCTGGTTATCAAGTGAACCTCAATTTATAATTCGAACAGGCGGAAAAACTCGCTCTTCAAATTTTCTTCCATGGCAATCAGTTTATAGTGAATGGTTTTTCCTTGATAAAATGTGGCCAGAAATTGAAAAAAGTGATTTAGTTGAGTGCATAGAAAAATTCCAAAAGACCCAAAGAAATTTTGGAAAATAAGCCAAAATTGCTTTTAGTTTCTACTTCTCAAGAATTCTACCCAAACAAAAGCAAAAAGTAATAATCTCAAAAAACAATTTGCATCGATTTCTTACAAATTAACGCTTAGATTAAACAACATTCGCCCAGAATATTATTTATATTAATAACCCCCCGTCACATAAACGAATTCTAAATAAATATCATAAAAATATAAAAAGTAAAAATAAAATATTAAAGCTTGAAAAAAGATTTATAATTTCTTTTTATTCTTTTTTCCTGCTTTCTTTGCTTTCTTCTTTGCCATTTTACCTCCTTTTTATTACAATTACACCCGTAATTGTTAAAATAAATACGCATCACTTTTATTTAAAGGTATGTGAAAAATTAAAAATTTTAAAATAATTAAAAAATAGAAAAAATAAAGCTCGTCGGAGAAATAAAATCCATAAAAACATCATTAATAATTTACCAAAACTCAACCCGACTTATTCAGCCATTCTAATCTAATCCTACCCTAAACTTCTGCTCCGAATTTATAGAATTATTAATATTAGTTATAAGCGAAGCCTTACATAAATATGCGAGCCGAAGGCGAGCAGGCAATCACTTTTTTAAACTCCCCTCTCTTCAACTATTTATGGAGAAAGATAAATCAAAACTAAAAATTCTTGCAGCAGGAGATTTTCACGGAGATTCTGCAACAGCTAAAAAACTTGCCGAAAAAGCTGAAAAAGAACATGTAGATTTAGTTGTTCTACTTGGAGATATAACGGGGATGATTAACACTAAGAATCTAATAAAACCTTTTACAGATAAAAAACAAAAAGTTATTTTCGTTCCAGGAAACTGGGAATCAAAAGCAGACGCAGAACATCTTTCAAAAATGTATGGAATAAAAAACATTGATAAAAACTATGTTGTTTACAAAGGCACAGGAATCTTTGGAATGGGCAGTGCAGATTGGGCATTATATCCTGATGAAGAGCAAACTTTCAAACATCTAAGCAAACAGCACGAAAAAATTAAAGATTTGGAAAAGAAAATCATGATTTCTCATTTACATGCAGCAGGAACAAAATCAGAGCTTTCAGGAATTCCGGGAGACGAAGGAATAAGAAGAGCCATAGATAAATTTCAACCAAATTTGTTCATTGCAGGTCATATTCATGAACTCGAAGGCGTTGAAGAGAAAATAGGCAAAACTAAGGTTGTTAATGTAGGAAGAAAAGGAAGAATCTTCGAGATATAATTATACCCAAAAACTATCTATAAACTCTTTGTCTTCCTTTCGTTCAAGTATATCTTTTACCGAAGCTTTTCTTTCAAGTGCACGCAATGCTGCATTAAATACTCTTGAATTCAAATATCTCTTAGAATAGTTAACCGCGTCATGTCCACCATGTTTAGCCGCATAAGATAAAATACTTAATTCAGCTACCAACTCAAAAAAATTTGAGGCTGTTTTCAGAGGATCATATAAATATTCGTGAAAGGCTTTTCTATCATTTAAGCAGTGCAAATAATGACCTAATTCATGGCCGAGTTCATAACATAAAATTCTCGGACTTTTAGAATTGCGATACTTTTTATCAATATAAACAGCGTATAAGTGATGAGCCTCTAAACGATTTATCCAATCATGATATCCCGACATAGTTCTATTTGGGCATAGCTTTCTTTTTGTTCCAAAGGATATCTGTATAAGATGATTATCTACAGAATATATGTCTACTTTGGGAGGAAGCGATTTTAATCCGAATTCAGGATGCATAACTTCTAAAAAAAGCGATTGCGTCACATCTAAATTCGAGCAAGTAGTCCTAACCATATTAGGTTAGCTAAAATCTTTATTAAAAAGCTTTATATTCTCAAGAAGATAGACACTATTATGCCAAGAAAAATAATTCAGAATACAAATGAGGACACAACTCTTGAACAAGAAGATATCCCGATGAGAGCAACAGCTAAAAAAATATATAAAAATGAAAAGCAGAAGCAGACAGAGGAACGAAAAGACTTTGTTCCAATTACAAATCCAAAGATAACGACAGAAGTTCAAGAAAGGCCAAGATTAAAATTAGAGCAAATAGAAAAAATAGAAACTCGAGCTCAAAGCGACAAAGAAGATGAAGCCGATGAAGAAAAAGGACATACTATTGAAAAAGAAGAAAAAATCAAGAAGCCAAGAAAAAAATCTAAAGGAGTAGTTGAAGAAATTGAAAGCAAACCCAAAAAGCTGGAGATATTAAAAGGCAACTCAATTCTTATCATCACAGAAAAACCACAAGCTGCAGAAAAAATCGCTGCAGCACTATCTAATGGAAAAGATGAGCGTTATTCTGATAATGGAATATCTTACTATGAATTTCAAAAAGATAACCAACATATTATTGTTGCTTGTGCAGTTGGACATTTATTCTCCCTATCTCAAGATGTAAAAGGAAGTAATTACCCCATTTTCGAAGTCTCTTGGAAACCTAATTTCGAAGTTCGTAAAAAAGACTTTACCAAAAAATATTATACTAATCTTCAAAAGCTAATGAAAAGAGCAAAAGAGATAATGGTAGCAACAGACTATGATATTGAAGGCGAAGTTATTGGTTATAATATCGTTCGTTTTATCGGACATCAAAAAGATGCTAAAAGAATGAAATATTCTTCTCTTACTAAAGACGAATTAGAAGAAGCTTATCAAAAAGCAAGCCCTACAATTGATTGGGGACAGGCTATGGCAGGAGAAACTCGTCATTTTATTGATTGGTATTATGGTATAAACCTTAGCAGAGCACTGATGAACTCTATTAAAACAACAGGCAAATTCAAAATTATGTCCATAGGTAGAGTTCAGGGTCCAGCACTAAAGCTTATTGTGGAAAAAGAAAGAGAGATAGAAAAATTCAGGCCCGTTCCTTATTTTAAAATATTTATCGATATTCGTGATAAAAAAGACAAGAAAAACCAAATAAAACTTCGCCATGTTAAAGATATCTTTGATGAGAAAGAACTTCCAAAATTCGAGAAATTAAAGGACGAAGAATGTGAAGTTATAACAACAAAAAACACTCAAACGATTATTCCACCATTTCCTTTTGACTTAACAACTCTTCAAACAGAAGCCTACCGATTCTTCTCTATAAGCCCAGCAAGAACTCTACAGATAGCTCAAGGATTATATTTAGCAGGAATTATCTCTTATCCGAGAACCTCTTCTCAAAAAATACCTGAAGCAATAAATCCAAAAGCAATTCTGAAGAAACTTTCAAAATCCTTTCCACAAGTAAAACTCTGCACAAGAGCCATTCCTGTAGAAGGTAAAAAATCAGATCCAGCCCATCCATCAATCTCGCCAACAGGAGAATCAGCAGGAAAATTAGAAGCAGAAGATAAAAAAATATATGACTTAATCGTAAAAAGATTTATTGCATGTTTCTGTGCAGATGCAACAGTCGAAAATAAAACAATAACTGCAACAGCCATTGATAAAAAAACAGAAGAAAAATTATTATTCAAAGAACGCGGAGCAGAAATAAAAGAAAGAGGCTGGATGGAAGTTTATGCTCCAAGTGTAAAAGAAAAAGAACTAAAGGACATGAATGGAACAGCAGATATTCTAAAAGTAGAAATAGAAAAAGATGAAACAAAGCCTCCAAAAAGATTTTCTCCTGCTTCAATAATCAGTGAACTCGAAAAACGAGGATTAGGCACAAAAGCTACAAGAGCGAATATTCTCGAAACACTTTATGATAGAGATTATATCTCTGATAATAAATCAATAAAAGCAACCCCCTTAGGAATTAATTTAATTCAAACTATGGAAAAATACTCTCCAATAATTATAGATGAAAAATTAACGAAAGACATGGAAAAAGACATGGAAGCAATAAGAGTCTCTAAAAAAGAGCTCGACAAAAAGCAAGAATCAGTTTTAAGAAAAGCTCGTGTTGCTCTAACTGATATTTCTGAAGATTTCCATAAAAAAGAAGCTAAAATTGGTGAAGAACTAATGAAAGCAGAAGAAGCTCATTGGGCTCAGCAAAAAATAGAAAATGAATTAGTAGAATGTCCTGTTTGTAAAAAAGGCAAGCTTGCAATAAAATTTAATCCTAGGTTTAAACGCAGTTTCATAGCCTGCAATGCTTATCCGGATTGTAAAACAACCTTCAGCCTTCCACCAGGAATGATAAAAAAAGTTGAAGCCGAAGGAAAACCTAAATTATGCGATAGGTGTGGCTCTCCAATGTTAATGCGTCTTATGAAAGGCAAGCGTCCATGGATTTTCTGCTTTAATCCAAATTGCCCTTCAAGAGAAGAACAGGCTAATGCCCGAAAAAAAGAAGATGCTGAAGAAACTACAGAAAAACAAGAAGATAATTAGCAAGAAAATGAAGAATAAGCCCTAATAAGAACAACTTGCTACAAGAAGCTGTAAATATTTTAAGTAGCAATTATTATAATTTCAATGCAGAGATTTTATGCAGTTTAGTTTGTTATTTATTACTCAAATAAAACTACAACCATCCCTTCTTCCGTATTCCTTCATTAATCAATTCAAACTCCATTTCTTTTTCCGGAAGTGAACGATGTTTTCGCAGAACAGCAATTCTTTTTCCCCTAACGTTTTTAAGTTCAATAATGCATTTACTCCAATATTTCATAATATCTCCGCCAACCATGTTAGCAGTTTTCTCTTTGTTTTCTCCTTTCTTAAAATCTTCATCACTTAAAAAATCATAATAAATCTGATTAGTAGCAATAACCGGTATATTCATTTTCCTAGAAATTTCTGCAAGAATTCTCATCTGTTTAGCAAGTTTAGAATTAATTAAATCTAATTTCTCCATATCTTTATCTTTTCGTGCTTCAGCCATTTCCAAGCGATAGAGCATAGTCATGCCATCAATAATAATAAGCGAGATTTGATTTCCACTTTTTATTTCCTTCAACAAACGAATAAAAGATTCTTCTTGTTCAGAAAAGCTTGTTGGTTTAAGCAATAAAACATTCTCAAGCGCTTTTTTCCATTCTTCAGTATTACAGATTTGTTTAAATCTTTCAACAGAAAAACCGCCCTCACTATCAATAAAAATAATTTTTCCTCCTTTACGAGCAACACTTGCAGCAACAGCCATGCAAAAGTTAGTCTTTCCACATCCAGCAGGTCCATAAATCGTAGTAATTATGTCCTTATCATAGCCCCCATAGAGCCATCTATTGACATCATAGCTTCCTGCAGATAACTTGTTGCGAGAGTCTGTTTCCATAAATAACACAACAATAATGCCTTAAAAAGAATTGTTGTGCTGTTCCCACATAATAAACCGCAAAAATTCTGAAGAATTTTTAGGTTCTTCTAAATTTGCATTTCGAAGACTTAGAAAACTCTAAGTTTTCAGTGCCATTCTAAACTTCGTTTCGAAGGCTTTATAAATACACTTTTTCTGTTTAGTTTATGGAAGTAAAAGTTATTAAAAACGAGAAGGATAACCTTCTTATTGAAGTAGATAATCAGACCGTAGCAGAAATTCTTAGAGTGTATCTTAACGAAGATGATGCTGTTACGATGGCTGCTTGGAAAAGAACACAACCAGATAAGCCTGTTGTATTTGAAATCAAGACAAAAGGCAAAAGTGCTAAAAAAGCATTAGAAGATGCTGCTTCTGCTGTTGAAAAAGATACTGAGAAATATCTTGACGAGTTCAAAAAAGCAATAAAATAGATTTTCTAATTGTTAATTTTAAGGTTTCTGCCTTCGCATAAATCATTCTCGAACAGAACTAATAATACAATAACAAATCAAATCGAGTTTAATGAATTATCAAAAATTTTAGTTAAATAATAACGAAGTGCAAACTCCTCAAACCTATTCTAAATCTTCCCACTTAACTTCTTGTTTCTTTTCCTTAGTTTCATCAATTATTTGTATATCACTTCCAGAAAGAACCTTAACTCTTTCTTCTTTCTTTTTCATTAATTCATAAATAGAAGGTGTAGTGCTCTTGGGTTTTTCTTTTGGAAATATTTGCTTCTTAATATGTTCCGTATCTTCTTTTCCAAAGCTCGAAAGCTGTTCATTTCCTACTTGTTCAACACTCTTTTTCTGAGCTTCAAAATCATTGTCTATTTTTTCATTCAATCTCTGCAAATCTCTTATTTTAAATTGCTCTGCTTCATTATACTTAAGACTTATTGGTCGGCTTTCCTCTAATATATTCCCGCCAATGCTTGCTGGAACAATTTCGGGTTTGTTCACAGAGAGAAGAGCATTAACCCTTTCTTCATTTTTTCTTTTTTCTTCAATTTCTTCGATTAAGTCTCTCCTTATAATTCGGATGTTCAAAAATTGCTCAAGACTTCTAATTAAATCAAGAGATTTGCTTGGAACTATTCCTTTTTCAAGAAGTTTTATTGCTTCTTCACTTTCTTTTAGAGCATCAGCAAGCTGTTTAGTAGTAAATCCTTTTCTTCTTCTTTCTGTTTGAAGTGTCCAATGAAAATTATCCACTAATTTAAAAACCAAATCTTCTGGTCTCTCTAAATCCGGCTGGCTTTCAAGCTTTTTAATTTCTTCAAAGACAGATTCTTCCTTTTTTTCTCCGTTATCTAAATGATTCATCCTCATTAATCGTTCTCTAACGCCTGCCGGCTTCTCAGAATCCTTAAGCTGGCCTGTACTCGGTCTTTTGATTATAGGCGTATTGCTCAATAAGGCACATCTCTCGCATAGTCTCATATTTCCACTTATGCTTATTCCATCGTAAAGCCTTACCTCATCAGAATTTCGTCCGCACCTGACACATTTTTCCATACTGAAAATAGAACCTTTAGTATTAAAAGCATTTCCATAATGCAAAATAGACATTAAAAATAAGCCTATTTATTCAAATGTTCTTCAATAGTCTTCAAATAATCAAGATTATCCACCTTATACTGCTCATTAACTAAAACAACAGGTATTGTTGTAAGATTATACTTTTCTCTCATTAAGTCTACAAAGTCAAGTTCAGTATCTGCTGCAATAGGAATCAAAATTATATTATCACCATATTTATTCTTCAAATCCCCAATATAATTGCTTATTGTACTCTGAATTCCCTTCAAATCAAGAGAAGGGTTGCTATAATTATACATATAAATTACTGTATTCAAATTACTTTTACAAAGTGCCTTATTTTCGATTATATCCTTCCACAAAATTGTTCTTAGAAGGTCGTATCTTCTATGCACTGGAAGAAATCTCTCTGTTAATCTATTAGAGCTATCTTCTTTCTCAAGTCTAATCATTTCAGAATAAATCTGATCTGCAAAATAAACACTTTTTTGAGTAATCTTATCGCAACTCAAATTAGAATGAAATGCTAATTGTGAAGCTGCTTGGAAATCATTTAAATCAATATCTGACTGATAAAGATTATCCTGGGTATTCTGAACCCTTAAATTTTCAAAGTAGATACCCAAGAATAAACCAGCTGAAAAAATAACAATAGCTACGATTAAAGCTTGCAGGAATGCGTATTTTTGATTCATATTTTTTATTACCACCTATTATTTTTTCTTATATATCTATATACTGCGGGCACCCACACAAAAAGATAGAGCGACAAGTATATCAAAAGATAGAATAATAGGTTAAAAAAGGTTTTTATTTCAATTTTTTTAGTATAATTTAGTTTAGAAATTAAATAGCTATAATAGATAAGAGAAGAAATAAACAAAAATGCAAGATAAAACAATAGGACTGAAGGATAAAAATTGATGCTATCATAGTTAAAAATAGAAACTCCCGAACTAATAGAGTATTTAGCAACAACAAAATTCTGAAGAAAAGTTTTAAAGGAAATATAAAAAGAATAAAAAAGAACGAATAAGCTCATAATGATAGAAAAAGAAACAAAGGGGATTATAAACGCACCAAACATTCCATTTCTGAAAAAAGACTTTTTATACTTAGCGATAGCCTGTATTCCACCTAAGCCCCATCTTACTCTTTGATGATAATAATCCTTAAGTTTGTCAGGAACGACTGTTGTAACATTCGCACTAAGACACATAGCAGTTTTATATCCTGAATTAAGAAGATTCCAAGTAATATCAATATCTTCTGTAACCGTATTTTTATCAAAGCCGCCTACTTTTATCAAATATTCTCGTTTATACAAGCTAAGAGGCCCATTTGTAACAAAAACCCCATTTACGAAATCTAAAAGTTTTCTTGTCCAAGCCATAATAATATACTCTATTGATTGAATCTTAGTAAGATAATTAACTTCCTCATTTCTAACCTTAACAAAAGACGTAACAGCACCCATTTCAGGATTATCAAAATAACCAGTTAATCTTGCGAGAGATTCTTTTGAAGGAAAACTATCTGAATCAACAACCGCAATCAACTCGCCTTTTGAAAGCTTTATTCCCATATTTAAAGAGTCTGCTTTTCCAGAATTAGGTTTGTTAAGTATTTTCAAGGAGGGATATTTTTGCTTGCACTGCAACACTATTTCCTTTGTTCTATCTGTACTTCCATCATTTAACACAATGACTTCAAATTTATCCTTAGGATAATCTAAATTCATTACATGTTCAATTGTATCTTTAATACTATTTTCTTCATTATATGCCGGAATTAAAATGCTTACAGAATAAATATTTTTAGCCAGAGGATAAGAGAGCATATCTTTTCTATTTTTAATATTAAGTATAACAAAAAAGGAAAAAAGATATAATGCGATAAATATCAAAACCAGATTAATTATTACGAGGGTTTCCATGTTAAAGATTTATTCTGTGCTCTCTTTTAATTCTTCACTTTCATCCTCATTTTTTCCGGATTTTTCTTTTTTCTCCAAATGGAAATAATCATAAAAGCTTTCTGAAAGATTCAATTCAAGCGTATGTCCTGCTCTTTTTGCCTTAACTAAACCAATATCGATAAAATGCTTAACATGTTCATAACCCTTATTTCCCCTTATCTTAATTATAACGCTTTGTTTTACTGGCTGTTTATATGCTATGATTGCCAAAGTTTCCTGCTCTGCTCTTGTAAATTCTGCTTTCCCAGTAGCAAGCTTGTTTATCATCTCAAAATATTCTTGTCTTATATCCATCTTCCAAAATTCATCTTTATTTAGAATTTCAATGGCAGTTTCTGTTTTTTGATACTGCTCCCTCAATTTTTCAAGGAGCTCACTAAGCAAAAGAGGATTAATATCTGTAAGTTCAACAAGCTCTTGCACGCTTAAATATCGCGCAGAAATAAAAAGTGCAGCTTCTACTTTCTTGAGACTCTTCTGTTCTTCAGAAACATCTAATTCTTCCTGACTTTTTGCGGTTAATGAAACATCCATGGTATTTTTAATCGAAAATGAAAGGCAAAAGAAGATTTTAAAGCTTTTTATTCAAAAGTATGAACAAAATTATTCCAATAAAACTAATAATCAAGCCCAAGTTATCGCTTAATGTTCTCGATTGATAGATTAATACTCTTTGTGCACTATTTTCAGGGACTATTAACATAAAATTATACCTGTTTTTAGCTATCGCTATACTTTTTCCACTATCAATGTCTTTAGCCTTCCAAGAGGGATAATAAAATTCTTTTACTAAAATAGCTTCTTTACCTGTGAAATTATAATTTACCCTTATTTCATCAGGACTTTCTCTTAAAATAGAAGATTCAAGAGGATTCAAAGATATAACATCACCTGATAGATTATCATAATACAAAACAGAAATTAAAGGTTTAAAATTCTTGTATTCATAGATTTTAAACGGCGCTTCACTAAAATTCTTTTCATATACGAGCGTAAAATTATCATTTTCAAACTTTTCCGAGTAACCAATATAAACTTTACTCAATTCAAAATATTTTATTGCAAAATTATCTAAATAAACAAGAGTATTATTAATGGGGCTATCGCTCCAAACCGCATCATACATTGCAGATAAGATTTCTGGATATAATATCCCCTGATCATAATAACCGCCGGTTTGGCTGACCTTTGGAAAAAGAAGAGCTAACGACTGCGAAAATACTGCATTTCTCGAACCAAAACGAGAGTTAGTAATCTCGTTTTTAACAGGAAAATCACTAACCCTTAAAGAGTCAGAATAAACTCCTAATCGTTCATCTTCAGATGCATGACTATATCTTTCATAATTCACTGAAATAAGATTTTGGTTTATAATCAAACCACCGACTAATAAAAAAATAGCTATAATCCAGAATTTTCTGAGTTTAATATTGGAAAGAGTAAAACCAATAAAGATACACATAAGAATTGAAAAAGGAACTACAAAACGAATAGCCCCTATTCCCGTAGGATAATACTTTCCTAAAATTCCCATAAAAAGAGCGAAAAAGAGAACAGAAGAAGAAAATAGAAAAATCCAAATCTTATTTCTCTTAAGAAAATTAAAGAATAACAAACAAAAGATAAATAAGAAAAAAGCTATGCCTATAGTTGCTCCGCCCATTCCAAGCGCTAATTTCGGAGTTATGCCTATTAGTTGAGCGAGAGTAGGCATAAAACTTTCATCGCCCAAGAAACTTGAGGATTTAGTTAAAAAAGGCAATAGCCAAAATGAACAAACAATAAGAGGAAAGCCCATGAAAAGAAAACCCTTACTGATAATATTTTTAGTTAGTTTATATTCTAATAATAATCTTAAGAAAACCAAAATAAGAAGGCATAACGCGATAAATATATGGGCTAAGAGACCTATACAAAAAAGCAACAAATAAAAATAGCTATAATTTTTATTTAAAAAGCTTTTCTCTAAGAAGAATATAGTAAGGGGTATGGTAAATAACGCAAAAAGATAGGGATGATTTCCAGCAGAAAGATAATAATAAGAAGTTGCAGAAATTGAAAGAAAGAGAAGGGCAGAGAATAAGGAAATTAGAATTTTTTTCGTATAAAAGTTTAGTAATAAAAAAATGCCTAACGAACAGAATAATACGCTCATAAAACAAAGAAAATTATCTCCAAAAGAAAGATTCCTAAATGCAGATAGAATATAATAAAATAATGGCGAATAAAATTTCAAAAAAGGCAAACCGCAGTACCAGTTCATATCCCAAGAGACTAATCCAAAATCCTGAATGTAAGCCGCTCTGCTTAAATGACTCGAAACATCTAATCCTAAAGGTTTATCTGAAAACAAGGGCTTATAATACAGACTAAGACTGACTAAAATAATTAGAAGAATAACTAAACCACTCGTAATCTTGCATTTATTTTTCATTTTTCTCTCCACGCCCATCTTGAACTTAGAAGATAATTACAGATAGTTCCGAAAAATATTCCTATAATATTTGATATCAAATAATATAATCCATAAGAAGAAAGCAAAAGCAACAATAAATAATTAATAGTTATTCCAATCAACACAGATAGATGATATCTAAAAAACTTGTTAAATATTCCAAATCCTGTATTTCTATCTGAAAAAGTCCACAGATTATTAAAACTAAAATTGCTAATGACTGAAAGTTCTATAGCCAATAAACCTGAAATCATTAGAGGAATAGCTAAAAAAGACTTGAAAATTAGAAGCGAAAAAGTATTTATAAGAATACCTATCAGTCCCACTATAAGAAATTTAAAAAAAGTCTTGCTTTCTAAAACAGAAGCAGATTTAATTCTAATCATATTTATGAAAAAATTAATTATTTCTTTTTTCGAAAGTTTTGATTTTCCTTTTTTCCGGTCTACAAAAACAATAGGTATTTCTGCGATTTTAAATTTGCTTTTTTCAATATAAAAAAGTAATTCCTCCAGGAAGGAATATCCATTGCTTTTTATTTTATAAAAAGGGATTTTCTCAATAACTTCTTTTTTATAAGCCCTAAATCCAGAAGTTACATCCAAAGTTTTAAGTCCGAGAACAAATCTTGAAAAATTCATTGCTCCACTGCTGCAAAAATGTCTCCATAAATTCCAACCGACTATTTTACCACCAGCAACTCTTCTCGAACCTATCACCACATCTACTCCCTCTTCAATTTTACTTAACATTTTTGGAATTTCTGCTGGATTATGTGAAAAATCAGAATCCAGAGTAATTATTACATCTGAGTCTATTTTAACAGCATAATTTACACCCTCTCTTATAGAATTTCCATAGCCCCTATCTTTTTTTCTATGCAGAACTACAACCGGATAGGCTTTAGCGAATTTATCTGCTATTTCTCCAGTTCCATCAGGAGAATCATCATCAACAATTATTATTTTTGCGTTTATTCTATTATTTCTAAATATTTCGCTTATTTTTATAATTAATTTAGAAATATTATCCTTTTCATTATAAGTGGGAATTATCACTGCCAACTTTCTTCTTTTTTTATCCATATTATGATAAACTAAATCTCAAAATAGCACCAATACCGCCGAGGTTATAGAACTGCTGACCCTCTTCAGTATCCATAGAAACAAATTCAACTTTTGTCGAACTTTCTTCAGCAAGCTCTAAAAGTTCTCGGGATATTTTTTTATCAAGCTTTCTGCTTAAAAATAGAGTATCAACTGATGCCAAATCAAGCGCTTTTTTAACTTCATCATAACCATAAGCAGTCTTTTTTCTTTCTTTTCCAAGCATTTCAAAAAACTTTTCCATTAATTTTTTTTCAAGAGTTATCTCCTGTTGAGCCAATAAATCTTTACTTGCTTCAACAAGAAGTTCTATACCATGTTCACCAGCATCGCCAATATCTTTCATACCAATAACTTTATTTCTCAGAGCAGTTACAAGTAATCCCTCTTTCATAAAATCGTCCTTTGTTGGCATAGGCCCTCCAATAATAATTCCCTTAAGATTTTTCATATCAAAAAATTGTTTCTTCAACGCATCTGCGCATTCTCTGTAAAAATCTTTAGCTTTTCCTTCAACGATTCTTTCATAACGCTGTGAAGACTGTCCACCCGCCCTTGTTTTTCCAGGAACTGCAGATTCAAGATGTTGTAGTATCTTAATTTTTTTTCCAACAAGCAAACCGATAGTTGACTCTTTTCTATCTATAACAAATAATCCATAAAGTTCCTTAATTTCAAGCATCTCTGTTAGTGCGTCAATAATAAAAACCTGATCACAGCGATATAACCTCATGCCAACGGGTTCTGGAGGAACAATTGTCCAAATTCTCATATCTTCCTGTCCCTCAACTTGTGAAACATTTCCAGAATAAATGGCAACTCCATTTTTAGGTGTGCTCTGTCCGAATTGTCTCAATTGTCTTGTTGCTCTTTCCAATGCTTCAATAACATTTTTCCGAGTAGTCGAACTTTTAATATTTCTTGCAGTTGATTTTTCAGATTCTAATTGGTCAATTACAACATTAATATTAGCTCCTGCAGGAACAATAACACTCACAAGTTCAGTATGTCTTCCTCTTATCGAACCGAGTTCTTCAACTATCTCTGCAAGTTCTTCCTTGCTTATTGGTTTCATGTTAACTTTGTCGAGTGCCATATTGATTAAAGAGAAAGTCGGTTTATAAAATTATAGTTATAGGAAATCAATTTAATAACCGAACATACGAACGAGTGATTTCCTATCTAGTAAATAACAAAAAACTTACGAAAATTAATGTTCTTTACTATAAATCAAAAAACAAAAACTTCTTATCTTTCGAAATATCTCGTCCTACTAAAATTAAATTAAGTAAGAATATAATCGTGTCCCTTAATCATTCTTTCAGGATGAACAACAATGCCCTTTCCAGGAACAATATCAAAACCAACAATCTTTCTATTTATCTCAACGCCTCGCATTTTAACAATTTCTACGGCTCTGCCTCTGTATCCCGATTTATAGAACACATTGTATAAGGCAATAATTCCATCAGAAAGAAATGAAACTGCTTCACCTTTTTCAATAAATGTTCCGCCAATATGTGTAGGATTTGCAGTTTCTCTAATCAAGAATGAAGTAATTTTATGCCCTTCAAGATATCTAAACAACTGCTCCATATAAATTCTAAATCTGCTTTCTTCTCCTGAAAACGCAGAACCAATACTTGTAAGAGAATCAATTAAAACAATATCTGGATTAAAATTAGTTGGAATTAAAACTGGTTGAACTTCAATTAACAGTTCTTTCTTGGCTTCACTAAGCAAAGCCTCAACACTTCTTGCAATATCTAATGCGTTAAATCTTTTTATATATAAAAGTCCTTTTTTTTCGTAAGTCTCTGCATCAACACCGAAATTTTTCAAGTGTGCTCTAAGTCTATATTCTGGTTCTTCAAAACTCATATACAAAATTTTTTTTCCCTCGGCGCACATTGCTTTTGCAATATTAAGCAAGAAAAGAGTTTTACCGCTTCCAGGCCCGCCTTCAACAAGAACTGATGAACCACTCGGTATACCCTGTTTAAATAAAGAATCAAATCCAGAAATACCTGTTCTTACGAACTCTGCTTTCTTTTCAATTTTCTTCTCCTCTTTTTTCATATTCATTATAACAAAATCTTATTTAAAAACCTTTCTTCTTTCCTTTCATACGTCTTCCGATGGACAATTTATTAAAAATATCAAGATGAGAATCGTCGTGAGACTCTATAACTCTTCTGGAAAAAGATTTAATAAGGACTGCGATTGCAAAAATCATTGTCCCTGCCCAGATAAAAAATTTTGTTGAATTAGAATAATCTATTCCAAGATTATCTTTTACTACACTTGCTGTTAAACTCATATTAAGAGCCATAAGAATTGCAGTCGGAATAACGATTAATGCAGTTAGGCAAATCTTTTTAGTTCGATTAGCCCTAATGTGTCTTTCGAATTCTGTTCTCTCAAGAGGAGTCATGCCTTTATAATATTCAGTTTCGTTATACGGAACATTTTTATGGAAATGCGCTGAAACTCTTTGCTCAATCCTAATCATTCTTTCTGCTAAATCCATTGAAAGAAATTTTTTCTTTTCAGATTTAGTCATATCACAGAATTCTACCTTTTGTATTTTAGTTGAATGTTTCTTCATTATATTTTATCTATAATTTCTTCTTAGCTTTAATTATTTTTTTATGGTGTTTTACTAAGTTTTATGTTTTAGCTTCTCTAATTTTTTATGAGCAATAACTTTATGTGTGATATGTTTATGGACAGATTTATGCGCAATAATTTTCGACCTTATTCTAACCTCTTCTCTTTTCTCTTTGCGAACTTCTTTATTATTAGCAAGAGCGCCATCAGCATCTTCTTTAAACAAACTACCAATTCTGCTTGCTCCTCCAGAAATCTTAGCTATTTCTTCTTGTAAAAGAGGAATCTGTCTATCTATATCTCGGATAAGCTCTGCGAATCTTTTAGTTTTAATGTTATATTCTCCTTCAGGTATTGTTCCATATTGAAAGTAATCTTTCTGCGTTTTCATAATCAGCTCTTTTATTGTTTTTTTCCGATTCATCAGTTGATTTAATTTTTTATTCAATCTCATCTTTCTTATTTGAACCCGATAAACTAATAATAAAATTAGGATCAAAACAACTAAACCTAAAAGAAATTGCCAGTTTGTTATTTGAAGAACACGATTTTTAGCAGTAAGAAAAGCCATAAGTCCCCTTGCAGTAGATGCATAAAAAACATTTAATGCAGTATACGACGCTCTAACAGTAGTTATCTCAGAGTATGCTTTTTCAACAAGAGCCGAAACTTCTGTATATCTCTCAGTACTTATTGCTTCATTAACCTCATTAATCATTACATCGATAGTTGTAGTATCCATTCCAGGAATAACTGAATCATTATAAAACATCATCAAAGAATTAGCTTCGTCTTTTGCAGAAAGTGCATCTTCTCTTATCTTAGTTATTGCATCACAATAAGGCATAACTGATGAAAAATCATAAGCGCTTTTTTTCTCTTTCAGCAAGGTTTGAGCAGTAAATGTCAATTCTGCTTGTTTAATATTATCTTTAATACTTAAAACATTAAAACCCTCATCAGTCATAGTTTGCATAATCTCTTTGGAGATACGAATGCAATCTACTGCTTTTGCTTCATTTAAACTTGCATTAAGCGCGCTATCTGCAGCATAAACTCCATTAATAAAGAAAATGCAAGCTATAAAAATTATCAAAGATAAAATTACAATTTCTTGCCTCTTTTTTGTCATCTTCTCATTTACCATGTTTTTATATATATTTAAAGGTTTTCGAAATGTTAAATCCGCTATTCAACTCAACATAAACGCTACTTACTTTAACCTCTTAATAACCAACTCGTAAGCCCGCTCATAAATCTTGACTAACTTACATTCGTGAACTTACTCAGCACAAGTTCGGTTATTGCTATTAATTATTAATAATGATTATAGTAAATAGGAGAGCCGAGAATTTGCACGAGAGTAGTTAATATTATATCAAGTGCGAGCTCGAGCAGGAGGAGCTTATTTAGGCTTTTATATTTATTATTGATGTGGATTTTAGTTTACTTAACATAACTTTTTACTTCCCAACCTTAAACATTCTCTTAACTTTTCTCTCTCTTTTCACAGCGT
>JBBSYA010000009.1:0-22400 GCA_038045485.1 Nanobdellota archaeon | reverse complement strand
TAAGAATTTATAATTCTACTGGCACTTTAATTAATTTAACTAATTCTACAACTTCGCCTTTGTTTGTTAATTTGACTACTCAATATGATGGAATTTATTATTTTAATGCAACAGCGTGCGATTTAGTTAATCAGTGTAGTGATAGCGAGACAAGAAATGTAACCCGAGATATAACTAATCCTTTAATTAATTTTACGGTGCTTACGCCTGCCAATTCTTCTGTAAAAATAAATAATTTTACAGTTTATCTTAATATAACTGAATTAAATCTTGCAAATGTTAGTTGGAATTTCAATGGAACTTTAAGTATTTACAATGTAATTGCAAATTCAAGTTACTTTACTGGTGCGGCTCCAAATTATACTTTTACAATTAATCAAATTGGTTTAATAGCCGGAAATAGTTATTTCTATAATCTTTCAGTAACAGATTTGGCAGGTAATAGCAATAAAACAGAAACACGATTGATAAGGGCAAATTCTGCTCCAAGTTTTGGAACAGTAAGTTATTCTCCTATTACAAATGCCACTCTTGACCCGGGAGTCGTTATTTACGCTACTGCAAATATTTCAGATACAGATTATAACCTGGAAGGGGCTGTGTTAAAATGGAAAAATTACACTGCGAACTGGAATGAGGCAAGTTCTGTTGTAATGTTGAATCAAACTCCTATTTATGGGATTGATAATCCCTTAAGTCCAAGCACTATTTTTAATGTTAGTTTTACAACTGGGAACTATGACACGAATATAACTTTTATAATTACTGCTAATGATACTATTGGAGAATCTATAAATTCAAGCAATAATACTCTTCCTGTTTTGTGGGACTGCACATGGAGTACCGATACTGCTGATTTTGGAGCTATTTCTGGATGGGCTCTAAATAAATTTATAGGAAATATTACTATAAATAATACTGGTGATAATTCTTATTGGAATAATAATTGCTCTTTAGGATTTAGGCTTACTTATGCTTTGACAGAAGGAAGAATTTATTTTAACGATGAATACATCAAGCCCTCTAATATATACAATCTTAATCCTGGACAAAATCAAACAATAAAAGTTAATGCAAGTTTCTTATCCGAGATTAAGCAGGAATCCGAGATAATAACTTTAAATGAGATACGAGGGAGAGCGCTAACTTCCTCTGCAAATGTTTCTGCAATAATTGTCAGTACTCAAAATGGACCTTATTTATATCAATCATTAACAAGTTACAACGCCACTATGTATCTTAAACAAAATGAAAGGCTTGCGCTTAGGGGATATGTAAGAAATCTTATGGGCGATGGAACTCCTGAAAATTCTACGAACGAAACTATCGCGAGATGGATTGTCCCAAGTTCATTAATTAATGTTAGTGGAAATATTACCACAAATTTTACTAATTTAACCGATAGTCTAACGCACTCTATTGATGCGGACTTTAGTTTTGCAAGCGATTCTATACTGGCGGGTTTAACGCCTGGAGTACAAACTGTGAAATTATCACTTTATGGGTATAATCTCACCGGTGGCTTATTTATAGATGCGAATGGTAATAGTATGCTTAATTCCAGCGTTAGTATTACTTTCCTATGTTACAATGTTAGCGACGGAACTTGTGTAACTGCGTGCGGACACGCACAGGATCCTGATTGTGCAGAAGCTGTGGCTGGAACAACTACAGTAACAACAACTGGCGGTGGCGGTGGAGTTAGTCCTACTCAGGCAGCCGCAGTTGTAATTTCGCAGACATTTGAAGCTACAAGGGGAGAAACTAATAGTTTTGATTTAGTTGTTAATAATAAATATGCAAATTCAACACTGAAAAATCTTAAACTAAGTTTAGTTGGATATCCAAGTCAGTATATTTCAATAACTCCTACAAGCATTGTTCAGATAGTTCCTAAGGGTAATGCTAAGTTTATTGTAACCTTAAAATCTCCGAGTTATAAAAGTTATGAAATGATTTTGCTTAATGCTACAATAACTGGCATATTAGTTTCATCTGATGGAATAAGCTCGAGTTATACTGAAAAAAGAAATATTTTGTTTATAATAAATGAAATTAGCAAAGAAGAGTCTGTAACTTATCTTTCTGAAGCAGAAGCTGCTATAATTGAACTAAGAGAGAATGGTGTAAATGTTGCTGAACTTGAAAATTTGTTTAAATCTGCTAATGAAAAACAAAATTCCCAAAGATATACTGAAGCAGGAGAAATAGCTAAACAGATAATCGCTACTCGTGATAGTGCTTCTTCTGCAGAAAATATAATAAGAAGAGTTATTGAGGCTATGAAAAATCCAAAAAAGAGTTATATGCTTACCGGAGATGTTACAAAAACATTTTTAGGAGAAGATAATATTCCTTTGCGAGATTTGCTTACTGGAAATACTATTTTTAGCAGTGAAGCTGTAACCTCTACAATAAATTTAGCTATTGCTGCATTTGAAAGAGGAGATTATACTACTGCTAATGAGCGAGCTATGTCGGCTTTATCTTTATTAGCTATTGAAAGAAGAGGAAATGCACTAATGTTTGTTTATATGTACTGGCAATATCTTTTGTTGGCAATATCTTTCTTTGCGTTATTTAGTGTGTTAGCTTATAACCAAATGAAAAAGAAAGGTATAAACGAAAAAATACAGGATTTAGTCAAAGAAGACGAAAACATTAATGATTTAATAAAGAAAAATCAGGAAAAATATTTCTTAGGTAAGGAAGGTACTGATGATTTCAAGCAGAAGAAGGAAAGTTATGAAAATAGATTATCTTTTATTAAAAAATTGAGATTAACTTTGAGAAATAAAAGAATTAAGATGCTTACTCCCGAAGAAGTATTGCCTAATTTAGACAAGGAAAAAGTCCAAATAGAACAAGAAATTATACATCTTCAGACTAAATTTTATAAAAAAAGAATAATTTCTGAAGATGAATATAAGAAAGAATTTGAGCAGCTTAATGAAAGATTGGCTGAAATTGAAGAAGAAAGAGTCACACTTCAGATTTTGAAAGAGAAAGAGAAAAAAAGATTTGGGGTGTTTCATTATATTCATGAATATTTTGAAAGCAAGAAAAAAAGAGAAGATGAAGATTTAAAATTAAAAATAAAGGAGATGTTAGAGGAGCATGGAAAAAAGTAGGTTATTTGTTTGTTTGATATTAATTGGAATTTGTTTTAGCTTAGCTTTTGTTATTTCTGCAGAACAAGATAATACCTTTAGCAGAGATGATGCTGTTAAGGCGATAAATGATTCACAATTGGTTATAGAAGATATGAAGAAAAATAGTTTTTCTGTTAATTATGCTTCAGATTTATTAATAGAAGCTCAAAGAACTTTACAAACAGTGGACTATGCTGAAATTCTTAGAGACTTAAATGCAAACGCGGCATTGAGGGCAGAAGCTTCGCGAGCATTAAATTTAGTTAATTGGAAAAATTTGAATTATAGCGCAATTATTGAATATACTGATAAAATAATTGAAGCAAGAGATAAAGCATTTTTAATTTTAGATAGTTTAACTGCAGTAAATTTAAGAATTGAAAATGAGAAAAAAATTGGAACAGATACTTCAAATGTAGAGATTATAGTAAAACAAGCGCAGGAATCATTTATCGCAGAAAGATATGATGAATCTTTGAGTTGGATAACTAATGCCAATAGTGAATTGGATAAGGTTGCTCAAGAAAAAGCAAGACTGGCTGTTTTTAAGAGTTTTTCTGTAAATTTCTTTCAGAAATATTGGATTTATATGGTTATAATTTTTATTTTAGGTTTTATTTTATTCTTGTTTTTACGAGGCAGAATTAAAAAATATAATTTGATAAAAAAAATAACTCATCTTAAGGCAGAGCAACAAGTTCTTACAACTCTGATGATAAGAACACAAAATGAAAGATATAAGGAAAATAAAATTTCTGGATTAGTTTATAATATTAGAATTAAAAAATATCAGGAAAGAATAAACGAGATAAAAGAAAGTCTGCCTGTTCTTGAGGCAAAATTACATGACAAGAAAATTGGAAAAAAGAAAATTAAAGTAGAATAGGTTCAATTTTATTTGAAGTTATCGCGCAGTTTTTAAATAAGAAGATATGGTAAATAACATGGTAGAAAAATATATTGAATTAAACTTGAATGATGAGAAGTCTGGAAAGATAGCAGAAATTCTTTCTAATAAAACTGCTAAAAAAATACTTGGCTTGCTTGCTGAAAAAGAGCTTTCGCAAGGAGATATAGCTAAGGAGTTAAAGATTCAGCTTAATACTATTGATTATAATATTAAAAAATTAGTTGACTCTGGCTTAATTGAAAAAACTTCCAACTTTTTTTGGAGTGTTAAGGGCAAAAAAATTCCAACTTATAAACTTGCTAATAAAAGGATAATAATTTCAACTAAAAATAGTTTTCGGGGTTTAACTTTATCTGCTATTATTGGCGGAGCTATGTTTGGTTTGGGTAAATTTGGATTTAATATTTTTAATACGGATAACGCTCTGCAAATTGCTGAAAAAGTGAGTGATGTGGCTTATGCTTCAGAAGTTAGTTTGACTGCGCCTGCTGCAGGAAATGTCGCTCAAACAACTAGTTATTTTGGCGAAGTTTCTATTTGGATTATTGTTGGTTTATTTGCTGGCAGTTTAGCTTTTATTTTATACAGAAAAATCAGACAGATGAAAGGAGGTATGAAAATATAACAAACATGGATAAATCAATACAAATGACTTTGATTATTGCGGTAACGATTCTAATAATTTTCGGAATTGGTGCTATGATGGTCTATAATGTTATGCCTACTAATCTTAAAAATACTATTACTGTTAGTGGAAGTTCTACATTAGATGTAACGCCTGATTTAGTTACAGTTTACTTTAATGTTGAAACAAATGGAAGTTCGGCCCAGATTGCAAAAGACGAGAATGCTAAAATTGTTGATGATGTAATAACTGATTTAGTGAAGAAAGGTTTTGCTAGAGAAGATATACAAACACTAAATTTTAATATATATCCTTGGCAAACATGGGAAAATGGAAGAACTGTTGATAGGGGATATAAGGCATCACATCAAATAAGAATAGAACTTAAAGAAAATAAGTTTTCTATTGTTGGAGATGTTATTGATGCTGGCGCAGATGCTGGAGCGCAGATAAGCTCTATTAATTTTGAATTATCTCAAGATAAACAGAATGAATACAAGGCTCAGGCTTTGAAAGAAGCAGGAGAAGAAGCTAGAATCCAAGCAGAATCTGCCGCTGAGGGCGTTGGAAAGTCTATTGGGGCAGTTGTAAAACTCTCTGTAGATGATTATAACTATCGTCCTTGGGGAATATATGCTACTGCATCATATGGTGGAATGGAAGATGTTGCTATGGCTAAAGAAGCTGTAACAAATATTGCGCCTTCAACACAAGAAGTAACTGGGACTGTAAGTGTAACCTATAAATTAGTTTAATCTTTTATTTTTTATTTTTATTTTTTATTTTTTGAAGAGCATTTAGTTAGATTTTATTCTTAAATTTGGCTTCGGATTATTTAACTATTACCAAGAAAATTAATGATTTTCTGGGCCCCAAAAATTATAAATTTTTGCGGTTAATAATTTCTCAATTCGGAAAGCGAAGTTTAGACCTAAGTAAGCGAGAAAAAGTTGAACAAGTCGAATTTGATTTAAGGTATTATTAAAGGGCTTTAAGTGAGAATCTGAACTTGCATAGGGCAGAGAAGCATTACATTTTTATATCGTGTTTCTTTCTCTTTTACATGAAAGGCAAAGATGCAAATGCAGGAGATTTAATCAAAGTTAAGACTGCAAAAGAAGAGATAGAAGGCATTCTTATTGAGAGTTATGAATCTGGTGTTGTGCTTGTTAAACTTTCTAATGGATATAATATTGGAGTTTCACGCGAAAATATTCTTGATATAAAAGTTGTGAAGAAAGCTGAAAAATCGGAAAAGAAAGAAGCTGAATTTAAATTATCTCATAAAAAGCCAATAATAGATTTAATTATGACGGGCGGAACAATATCTTCTAGTTTAGATGTTAAAACTGGCGGAGTAAAATGGCTGACTTCTCCGGCAGAATTATTCAAGTTTTATCCAGAAATATTTGAGCTTGCAGATATTTGTGTTATTAATCCTTTTATGAAATCTTCTGAAAATATGAATAGTGAGGACTGGATAAGAATTGCTAAGCAAGTTAAGAAAAGTTTAGAAGATGAAAATGTTAAAGGAGTTATTGTTACTCATGGAACTGATTTTTTGCACTATAGTTCTGCTGCTTTGAGTTTCTTTTTTCCTAAACCTAACAAACCTATCGTTTTGACTTATAGCCAGAGAAGTTCAGACAGGGGAAGTTCTGACGCAGAATTAAATTTGTATTGTTCTGCTAAAATGGCGCTTTCAGATGTTGCAGAAGTTATGCTTGTTGGACACGCTAACTCGAGCGATGATTCTTGTGTTGCTTTAATCGGGACTAAGGTTAGAAAAATGCATAGTTCTCGCCGTGATACTTTTAAGCCAATAAATAGTTCGCCAATTGCTAAAATAACTCGAAGTGAGATTGAAATTTTGCAGGGAGATTATAATAAACGAGGAAAAGCAAATGAGAAATTTGATTCTGATAATTTTGTGTTTGAAAATAAAATAGCTTTAGTTAAGTTTTATCCGGGGCAAAGTCCTGAAATACTTGAACATTATTTAAGTTTAGGATATCGCGGAGTTGTTATTGAAATGTCTGGATTAGGACATGTTATTACTGAAGGAACTAATAATTGGTTGCCTATTATTAAGAAAGTTGTTGAAAAAGGAATGATTGTTTGTGCCGCAGCACAAACTATTTATGGAAGATTAGATCCGCTTGTTTATTCTCCTGGAAGAGAGTTGGAAAAAGCAGGAGTTATCTATTTGAAGGATATGTTAAGCGAGACTGCTTTTGTTAAATTAGGCCGGGTTCTGGGAAAGCTTAAAGATAAAGATGAAATAAAGAAATTCATGCTCGAGAATATTTCTAAAGAATATAATGATAGATTGGGGAACGAGTTTATTTAGTTATCTTGGAGGATTAATGCTTAATGCTTTTTCTATGAAATCTCTTTGAATTCCCGGAGGAATTTCGAGCCCCCTCGTTAATATTCTGCGAGTCATTCTGTATCCTTTTAAAGTATTTTCATAGTAGGCTCTGTTGACTTTAGATTTTCCTAATTCTATGGATAATAATTCTTGATTTAGACAATCTAATTCGTCAATTCCGTATAATATTTCTGTGTCTATTGTTTTGTCTTCGATACCCTTTAGTAATATTTTTTCATCAGTATAGCCAAGTTGTTTTAATCCCATTGCGAATTGTTCGGCGTGCCTTGCTTCATGAACTGTAATTATATGCTTGATTTCTTCGTCAGTTAGATTTCTATCCCGAAATAGTTTACTACGCACGAATATTGGCGGTTTTATTCCCTGTCCATTGAAGTCAAAAATTTCTGGAGTTTGAACTGCATTTTTAGATTTTAGAGTAGTTCTTAGAATCTCGGATAGGCGTTCGTTCATTTTATCATTTGATAAATTATCTCCAGAGAGCAAAGTTTTGTAATAATCGATTAATTTTGCATCTCTTTCATCATAAATAACTGCTGAAACATAAGGCATTTTAGAATTTGTTAAAAGATTATCTAAATATTGCTGTCTTTTTTCAGAATTAGCCCGAGCTTCTATTAATTCTGGACTTGCAATAGTTTTTTCTAGAAAAGAAATTCTGGTATTTGCATTATGTTCTTGATATTTTCTTGAGAAGTTATCTTGCAAAGCATTATACCCAAGAATCGCGCATCCGATTAAGGAGGCTGCTCCAATAATCAGTGCTTTTTTCGTGTAGTTTCTTTGATTTTGAATTTGTTTTGCTTGTTCAAGAACCCTTCTTTCTTTTCCTAATTGTTTTTTTCTGCCCATGTTTTGAGAATTATATTACTGGTTATCTTTTAGCTAATCTGCCAGCTATCGCTTCTTCATATAAATTGCTTGCACATTCAGCATATTCTAATACGGTTGGTTCACCATTGTTCTTTCTTTCTAAAAGGCCATTATGAACTTTTTTTCTTGACAACTCTTTTATACTGATATCGCTAAAATCATTTTTTCCAGGATATCGAGTTTTTATAATGTCTATTAGTCTCTCCTGATTCATATAATGGCCTGCTGCAATAAGTTCAGGATTACCATCAAATAATCTCGCTTTTTTTAATAAATCATAATTTGCTAATCTTTCATTAAGCTCAGGTAGAGTTCTAAGAGCATAAGAAATATCTGCTTGGGTCATTCTTCCATTATAGGGGATATCATGGCCTTCTTTTCTTGCCTGTTTAATTAATCCTAAGGCTGTTGAAGGTAAATATTGATAACTTCCTGAAGCATGAGTTCTTTTGTTTTTTCTATTAATTTGATGATTTGTTTCTTTCATTCCTAAAGCTAGTTTCATTGCTTCTAAATTAAAAGCACGTTTTGATTTTGGCTCTTTTATTCCCCGCTTTTTTTCAGGTGTGTGTTTGTGTTCTCGTAAAACTGGTATATCTGTTTCAATTGGAAGGGTATAATCTCCTTGCATTATGGCTCTAACTTTATCAGTTAAATTCATATGAACTCCTTCAGAATATTCGTCTCCGCCAGAAACGCCCATAAAAGGATAATTTGGATTAGATTGGTTGCAACTTTGTTCTAATGCTGATTGGGGCATAGTAGGAATAACTGGCTGTTGTCGATTTGCAAGAGCATTATAAACTGCATATCCCGCAATTGCGATTGTCAGTGCTAAAATGGGGGTTGTCTGTTTTATAGTCTCTGATAAAGCCCCCAATTCATTTTTTATTCTTGATTGTAAATTCATTTTTTATGCTCCTTCTCCTTGTAATTCTGTATGACAATTGAGGCCATTCATTCTTGCATATGCTGCAGTTCCTTCGCAGGCATAGCATTTTAGATTAGCAGGAGTTCTTCCTAAAAAAGAAGTTCCAACTTTTCCGTCGCTCGCTCGATATTTTTCCAAATTTATTTTAAACATACATTTAGCTTCAGAGTTGACTATTGTAGTTAATCCTTCATTTGTCATAATATTTCGGAGTTTTCGGAGTATTTAAACTTTATGTATTTGTTACTCCTATTAAGATACAACAATAGGAAAGGTTTAAAAAGGGGAATTAGCGTGTTAATTTATGATAGAAGCATTAATTGAAAGAAATCCCGGAGATGCTCCAAAAAAAGTAAATTTAGACTCGACTTTAACTGGATGTTATTCGGGTTCTGATTCGAATTTCGAGCAGATGTTTAAGCTTTATTGGTTTGGCGGAAATCGCCATTTTGGTACAAAAGCAGATGTAATAGACATGCGTTCTTTTTTAGGTTTTTTAAGACAAGAATTTTCACTGGATGATTTGGTAACTGAGGGCGTTATGAAAAATCCAACTCTAAGTCATTTAACTAATCAACGCGGATATTTAACTTGTTTTTGGGATATGCCTACTCAACTTCATCATAGAGATCTAATGAGATATTGTTTTGGTGAATTAGCTAATGCTCTTGGAGAGCACTGTGAAGAAATAGGAAAGAGAAGAGATGACTTGAAAAAAACCCCCTGGATACATAATTATGGTAGAATAAGAGATGAATTAACTCAGGCATACGATCAAGTTGAAACTGCTCAATTAGGCATTATGCTCGCTCTTGATGAGCTTTCTGAAGCTAAAGTTGCTTCAGCTACGACTGAACTTGGAACTATTTCTCGAAAGATTATAGAATCTTCACAGGGTTATTTGCTTTATTCTGAAGATCCGGAAAATGCTAAGGAAATGTCTAAATCCAAAATTTATAAACTGAAATTAGAATCAAAAATTACTAAAGATCAGAGAACCTGTAGTATTATGCCATCCTCAGAAGCAGTTTTAAAGAATATCCAAAATTTTTTAAATTCCTTACAGGGAGTTGAATTAAAAACCAATAGAATATTTTTGCCTGAAAGTCATGTAGTTCCTGCAGAAACCGTATCTGCAATTTCTTATGAATCGCCCTATAATCCTGTATTAAAAGAACTTAAAGTTCAATATGAATCCTTAGATGGTAAGACTCTTGTTTGTTAGACCCTAACAATGTTGAATTTTAATAAGATTCTCAAGAGAAGATTTAATAATTCTCTAATAATTCTTAACTCACAAAAAATCAATGATTTTCTGAGCCCAAAAATGCATTGCATTTTCAGGCATTCAGTTTTATAAAAACTGAAGATTTAAAACTCCCTATTTCTTAACTCCTTTATGGTTGAGAAAAGTGAAAAAAGCGAGAAAAAAGTAGAAATGCGTTCTGGATTAGAGATACATCAACAGCTTGATTCTGGAAAGCTATTTTGCAGATGTCCGAGCATATTGAGAAATGAAAAAGGAGATTGGATTGTTAAAAGAAAACTTCATGCTGTTGCTGGTGAAAGCGGAGAAGTAGATATTGCTGCTAAGCATGAAACTACCTTGGATAGGGAATTTATTTATGAGGGATTTAAGGATACTTGCTGTCTTGTGGAATTTGATGAGCAGCCTCCCCTTGAGATTGATAGAGAAGCTCTGAAAATTGCAGTTCAAATTGCGTTGCTGTTAAATTGTGAAGTTCTTAATGTAACTCAAATAATGAGAAAAACAGTGCTTAATGGAAGTAATACTTCTGGATTTCAGAGAACGGCACTTATTGCGCGAGATGGATTTTTGGAAACTTCATTTGGAAGAGTTGGAATAGATACTATCTTTTTAGAAGAAGATTCTGCACGACCTGCTTCGAGTAAAGAAGAAAGAGATCCTGAACTTGAGAATTCAAAAGTTTACAAGTTAGATAGATTAGGAATTCCACTTGTTGAGATTGCAACAGGGCCGCATATGTATTATCCAGAACAAGTTAAAGAAGCTGCATTAAAACTTGGAGAAATTTTAAGAGCGTGCAAAGTCAAGAGAGGAATTGGAACAATCAGACAGGATTTAAATATTTCTACTCCAAATCATGTTAGAGTTGAAATAAAAGGTTTTCAGGATCCTAAAATGATGATTGAGACTATTGAAAAAGAAATTAAAAGACAAAATTTAGAAGGCAAGAAAGGAAAACAAGAAGTTAGAAAAGCAAATTTAGACGGAAGCTCGAGTTTTCTGCGTCCGATGCCAGGAGCAGCTCGAATGTATCCTGAAACAGATTTGCCCCTACTTCATATTTCAAGAGATTTTATTAATGAAGTTAAAAAAGGGCTTCCTAAATTAAAAACTGAAATTGCTGGAGAATTAAAAGCTCGTGGATTAAGTGAAGATATGATAAAACTTCTTCTTGATAGTGGAATGCTGAATGAGTTTGAAGTTCTTTTAAAGATTTACAATAATCCTAATTTTGTTGCTAAAACTTTGCTGATTACTCCCAAGGAAGTTGCGAGTCACGAAAAAGTTAGTTCTACTATCTTTAATATTGACATTCTTGAAACTATTTTGAGTGCTATTGCTTCTAAGAAAGTTAGTGAAGGAGATACAAAACAGATTTTGGAGAAAATTGCCAAAGGTTCAGGCGTTCATGATGCTTTAAGAATTGAGAAGGTTGATGTTTCAGATATGGAAGGAGAAATTGCCAAGATTGTTAAGGAAAAACCTGGTTTGAATGCTAATGCCTACATGGGCTTAGTTATGGCTAAGTTTAAGGGCAAAGTTGATGGAAAGATGGTTATGGAGATTCTGAAAAAATTAGGGAAATAAGTTTTTAGTTGGGCTTCGTTTAATTCTATAAATAAAAAACTAATAATCAAACAAAAGTCGAATTTGCGTTTAGGCATTTTTAAGGAGTTTTGGTTAAGAAGCTGAGCAAGAGGAAGCTTCTGGAATATGCTCAAATTTATAAATCTTGAAAATCAACATAATTTATGGCAAAAGAAGAGAAAATCGAGAGAACGCTTATAAAAGAAGCGTTTGAGAAAAAAGCCGGAACAAAAGTAAGAATAGCTGGCTGGGTTCATGATTCTCGTGCACTTGGAAAAGTAAGATTTTTAGTTGTTAGAGATATAACTGGAAGAATACAAATTGTTGGGTTTAAACCAGAAACTCCTGAACATATTTTTGAGATGATGGGCAAGCTTAATAGAGAAAGTGTTGTTTATGTTGAAGGTGTTATCAAAGATTCTAAACAGGCTCCTGGCGGAAAAGAACTTGCAATTGAAGGAATTGAACTTGTTAGTGCGGCTGATGAAAAATTGCCAATTGACGTTTCGGATTTTTCAAAAACAGAATTACCTAAAAGATTAGATTATAGATTTTTGGACTTGCATAGAGCGAGGGTACAGGCAGTTTTCAGAATACAAACAGAAATAGCTCGAAGTTTTAGGGAATATTTTGCAAATAAAAATTATGTGGAAATTCAACCGCCCTATATTATTTCTTCATCAAGCGAGGGAGGAACCGATTTATTTCCAGTCCAATATTTTGAGAAAAAAGGATTTTTAGCTCAATCGCCCCAATTGTATAAACAGATGCTTGCATGTTCTATGGAAAGAACATTTACATGTGGACCTGCTTGGAGAGCAGAAAAGCATAATACTACAAGACATATTAATGAAATAAGAATGCTCGATGTTGAGGCGGCGTTTATGAATCAAATGGAGATTATGAAGGAGCAAGAAGAATTTTTGAAATATGCTGTCGAAAATATTATTAAAAAATTTAAAACAGAATTGGATTTACTTGGAGTAAAACTAAATGTTCCAAAAGGAATTTATTTAACTTATGAAGACGGGATAAAAAAAGCAGGCGGAAAAATTGGAGAAGATTTTACTCCTGATCAAGAAAGAAAACTTTGTGAAATGTATACCGGAGATGTAGTATTTGTTCACTCTTGGCCCACTTCAATAAAACCTTTTTATATAATGCCTAGGGGAGAAGATGAAAAGGCAAAAGTTAGTGAAGGTTTTGATAGTTTATACGGCGGAGTTGAAATTAGTTCTGGCGGGCAGCGTATTCATATTCCTAATTTGTTAATTGCACGATTAAAAGCTAAAGGATTAAATCCTAAAAGCTTTGAGAGTTATATCGATAGTTTTAGATTTGGAGCACCGCCACATTCTGGATGGGCTATAGGATTGGAAAGACTTACACAAATAATCTGTGGTTTAGATAATGTTAAGGAAGCAACAATGTTTCCTCGAGATAGAGATAGACTTACGCCTTAGTTTTCTATATTCGGTATAGTGATTAGCTTTAAATATAGATTTCACATATATAGTATATAGACACCAGACATAGCCTACGACTGAGCCTGATGCCTGGAGAAAATGGCAACAGCAAAAATACATCATTGGCACGAATTGACTGAGCAGGAAAAAGTACCTATTAAAGAAACTTCTGACACTCCCGATTTAGATTATCCAATTATTTCTGTTATTGATGGTTTGTCCAGAGATGAGCAAAAGAGAATTTATGATTGTCTTGCTGCAGACCCTTTAAGATGCAAGGACTATAATACTCTTCAAAAAAGATGGCTTAGAAAAGAAAAAGAATATCTTGCCTTAAGACGAAATCAGCATCCTGACCAAATTCCTGATTCAGAATTAGTTAATGATATGGAAGAGATGAGAACTTGTTATAGATATAAACTATATTATCTTGGAAGAAAAATTGCTGAAGACAAACTTACTCTTGTAATGACCCGATTCACGAAAGATTCCTTAGATACCTTAAGACTAATTACTGAATTCATAGACGATATTATTTCAGTAACGAGTGAACCTGGCGTGGCACATTTGGATGGCGCGTATGAATGTCATTCGGAAAATAGATATATGACTTCTCCAAATTTGGAAAGAGTTTACCCTGCAGTCTGTCCTTTATTAAAACGAACTGCGGCATGATTCTATAGATTTTTAAATAAGAGAGAGATTATATTACTATGAAAATTCTTGCGATAGGCGACTTTCATGGAAAATTTCCCCCCAAACTGAAAAAAGAAGCTGAAAAAGCAGACATAATTCTATCGGTAGGCGATTATGCTGATGCAGATAAAATAAGAAAGATTATTTTTAAATATTGGACGAATAAGCCTTGGTATGAGGTTGTAGGAAGGAAGAAAGCCATGCAGATGGAGAGAGAGGGTTTTAATTCAGGAATAAAAATCTTGAAAGAACTTAATTCTTTTGATAAACCGGTTTATACTATTTGGGGTAATTCCGATTTTTATAGAGAAGATAGTCAAAGTAAACCGCCGATGAAGATGCCTGGATTTTATGATGATAAAATAAAGAAGATGAAAAATGTAATCCTTTTAAAAGATAAATCCAGAAAAACAAAAGAATTTATTGTGTTAGGTCATGGTGGATATGTTGATGCCACTCTTTATTTGAAGGACGCGCTTAGAAAAAAAGATTATAATCGATATAGGCGATTGCTAAAGAGATATAATAAAGATGCTTCTAAATTAAGAAAGATTTTTCAGAGAAGTAGCAATTTTAAGAATATGGTTTTTATGATGCATATTCCTCCGCTCGGAATTTTTGATAAAGTTACTTTAATTAAGAGCAGTCCAATGTATGGAAAGCGTATAGGGTTTGAACCTTATATTAAAATGATTCGGAAATATCAGCCAAAATTAGCTTTATGCGGGCATATGCACGAGCATCAGGGAAAAATAAAAATAGGAAAAACACTTTTAATTTCTGTTGGAGAAGCTGCTCACGGACGAGCAGCAGTTATTGATTGGCCGAGTTTAAAAGTTAGATTTATCCGATAGGCTTTCTTCAATAAACTTTAGGGTTTTATCTGCTTGTTCTTTGTTTCCTGCATCTAGCATAACTTGAGCAAAACCAAGATCTCTCATGAGTCTGTAAATTTTAACGGCTTTGAAATTAATAGTTCTGCCATAGCCTTCTTGTAACGCATTAAATAATTCTTTATCATCGAAAAAGCCTTGCCTATGCAGTTTAATAAAATCATATTCCGGAGTAGAAGATTTTGCAAATTCAAAGTCTATAAGTCCAGTTATTTCATATTTTTCATTATTCTTCTCTACGAATATATGGCCTGTGTGAAAATCTCCGTGCAAGATTCGAGGTTTACCCTCATATCTTATTTCATGTAAATTAGTAATTATCTGATTTATTGCTTTTAGCGCGGTTTCTTTTGAAACTGAACTATAAGAAACAAGTCTTGCAAAATCCTTCATGAATTCTACGAGATTATATCTTAAAGATTTATCAAATTCTATCTCTTCGCCCGCTTTTCTGAATTTGAATGGAATATCCTCTTCTATTTTACCTTCACTTAAAATCTTTCCAAAGGCTTCGAGTTCAATATTATGCATTTTTGCGGCTAACTTGCCGATTTCTTCGGTTAGCTGTAGTTTATCTTTTTTATTTAGAGAATCCCAGATGGAGTCTAATCTTTGACCCCTAAATTTTTCAAGAATTATATATCCATTTTCAGAATTATTAAAAGCATATATTTTTGGAGCGGGTATATTGGCTTTAGAGAGAGTTTCGATTACCCATTTTTCTTTCCCTAAGCCATATTCTTCTTTTTTATTGTTTGAAAATCTAATTATTGCTTCAAAAGGCTTTTTGTTAAATTTGATAGAATATACATAATGTGAAAAACCCTCGTTTATTCTTATTATTTCAAGAGTTTTTGCTTTGAATTCTTTTTCAATTATTTCAGGTATTATCTTTTCCATTTTAACTTATGTCCTTTGGAACTAAAAATGCAGGAAGTTCTCTAAGCGAGTTTAGATTTAAGCATCCAGCACCAACTAGTTCTTTAGGCAATGAGTTTTTCATTCTGTTAACGTAAAATCCATTACAAACTTTTTGATATTCTCTTTCTGCATCTTTTGCTACAAGAACATCTTCAGGTTTATCACCGATGAAAGCTATGGGTCCTGCTTCTGTTGGATTTAACTCAGAAATTAAGTACAGGGCTCCATATTTTTTAGTATTTACTTTAGGATGCACGTTAACAACTTGTTCGAAGTATTTATCTAATCCAAAATGTTTTAGTTTAATATCCGTATATTTTGCTATTGACTTTGATAAAACCGCCATCCTTACTCCATTTAATGCAAGCTCTTCTAAGCAAGGAAGAGTGTCAGAAAATAAGGGGGCTTCACCATCCCCCAATGATTGCTCCCAAGTCTTTCTTTTATTAAAAGATTCATCAAAAATTTCTTTAGAGAAGCCATATTTAGTAGCGACTTCGTACCAAGGCATTCCTATTTCTTCTGGCTTTAAACCAACCCCTAATCTCTGCATTGCTCCAATGAAATCTGCCCTTAGTTTTGCCTGTGAATCTATTAGAGTATTATCTACATCGAATACAGCTATTGTTTTTTTGTAATTTGTGTTTGTCATTTTATTGTTCTTGGGATTTATTTATCCTAATGGAGTAACAACATTCTTTTATTTAAGGTTATGACACCTCTTTTAGGGTGGTAATAGTTAGATTTTTATAGTCTATCTTATTTGTTTAATCATGGAAAGCCAGATTGATTTGCAGGAATTAGGACTGACTAAAAATGAGTCTAAGGCATATCTTTCGATATTAGAAAAGGGAAAACTTGGCGCTGGAGAAATTAGTAAATTTTCGGGCGTTTCTTACAGCAGAATATATGATGTTTTAGCTTCTTTAGAACAAAAAGGACTGATAAAATTAATTCCTGAAAAAGCTAAGAAATTTGTGCCGAGTAATCCAGAACAGCTTTTAGAATTTGTTGCTAAAAAAGAAGAGGGCTTGAAGAAGTTTAAGGACGAGATAAAGCGGCTTAAATCTCTTTATGATATTAAGGAAAAAAATCCAGTTATTCTGGGTTATGGAAAAAAAGCGTTTTATAATCTTGTTAAACAGCAGAAAAAAACAGAAAAATACGATTATGCTATTAAGTGGACTTCGGAATATAGGCCTGAATGGGAAGCCTCATTTAAAGAACATAAGAAAAAAGGTATAGAGCAAAAAGAGCTCGTAAGATTTGATAAAGAAACTGAGAAGAATGTTAAAAAATGGATGCAGTTGGGCAGAAAGAATACTAGAATATTAGACAATGGTGGTGTTGCTATGTCCATTAAAGACGATAAAGAGGTATTAATCGCTTTAATTCGTTCGGATATGACTCTGCTCATTAAAGATGAAGCTTTTGCTAAGATAATGAAAAAGATGTTTTTAGAAACCTATAAAAATGCTGAGGAGATTAAATAATCATACAGAAAATAAGATTTTCTGTCTTTAAAATTTAAGGATAAATTTCAAATGGACTCAAATCAGGTTAAAAAATTGGAAGAGCAAACAAAAAAACTTCTTGAGAAGTTTTCTAAAGCATTAGCTTCTGTGAAAAGCGAGGGCGAAGAATGGAACGTTGAACGAAAGAATGATAGACGGGCTGAAAAAGAAGGAAAGAATTGTGATAATGATTTTAGACAGATTATGCTGAATAATGCTCCCAATCATGACGACAATGTGATAATAGGAGAAAGAAAGACATGGTAAAAAAAGAAAATAAACTTAAGCCTTTTTTGATTACAGGAATTATATTAATCCTGTTTGTTATTTTATTAATTTTTTTACGAAGTCCAGAAGATTATTGGATTCTTGATGAACGAGGAGTATGGATTATGCATGGAAATGTTTCAGATGCAAATACTCCTGAATATGTAACGAATCAACAAATTGCGCTTGATTGTGCTGGCGATTTGCGCGATTTACAAGCTATAAGAGGAATAGGTTCTAATTCTGAATGTTTAGGTAGTTGTTATGATTATGCAGTTGATATTGTCCATATTCCAAGAACAGCAGAAGATAATTTTGTAGAAAATCAATGCAAATCTTATATTAATGGAACACTCCAGCATTTTATTGAGATAGATAAAGATGGAAATATTGTGAGGGTTGTATAATGAAAATTGGAATAATTAGCGATAGCCATGATAATATTGATAATTTGAATAAAGCATTAGAATTTTTTGTTAAAGAAAAGGTTAAGGAGATAATTCATTGCGGGGATTTGTGCGGTCCTTTTATTATTCGAGAATTGTCAAAACTTGATGGCGTTAAGATTCACGTTATTGAAGGAAATACTTGTGATGAATATACTACTTTAAAATTTGCTTCAGAAACTGGAGTTAATTTCTATGGGCCTCATGCTGAAATAGAGATAGACAAAAAGAAAGTAATGATTGTGCATTATCCAATTATAGCCGAGGGTTTGGCTTTATCTGGTAAATATGCAGCAGTTTTTTATGGTCATAGTCATTTATTTAAGGTAGAAAAGAAAAATAAAACTTGGCTGGTTAATCCCGGTTCTGTTTATGGGAATAAAGAAAAGCCTTCCTGCATTATTTGGGATACTGCAAAAGATGAAATTAAACAGCAGATTTTAGATTAATATGACTTCCGAGCAAAATACAAAAAAATATCTTGAAGCAATAGAAAAAGATAATCATAAGGGGAAAAATATTAATGCAATTCTTCATGTTAATGGTGATGCTCTTCAATACTCTAAAGAGGTGGACAGCAAGCTTGGAAGAGGCAAGACTCCTGAAAAACTCGCGGGTCTTGTGCTTGCTGTCAAATCTAATATTTGTGTAAAAGGAATGATTGCTAATTGTGCTTCAAAAACTCTTGCAAATTTTAAGGCGCCTTTTGATGCAACAGTTATTTCTAAGATAAAAAAAGAAGGTGCGATAATTATTGGAATGACTAATATGGATGAATTTGCTTGTGGTTCGAGTGGGGAAAGTTCTGCTTTTGGAATAACAAAAAATCCTGCCGCGCTTGATAGAATTCCCGGAGGTTCTTCAAGCGGTTCGGCTGCGGCTGTTGCTGCCGGTTTTTGTGATGTTGCTCTTGGAAGTGATACTGGTGGTTCGATTAGAAATCCTGCTTCACATTGCGGAATTATTGGATTTAAACCGAGTTATGGGGCTGTTTCGCGTTACGGCTTGATTGATTTAGCAATGTCTCTTGATCAAATTGGAATTTTTGCTAAGAAAGTCGAAGATGTTAAGAAAGTTTTTGATGTTATTCGTGGAGTTGATGAAAGAGATTCTACAACAAGAGAGATAAATAAGAAATTTAAAGATACAGATAAGATAGTTGTTGGAATTCCAGAAGGAATTAAATGTGATTCTAAAATTGCAGACTTAATTAATAAAAAAGTTATTGGCGTTTGCAAGAAAAATGGTTGGAATGAGAAAAAAATTGAAATAAAATATATCGATTTAGGAATACAAACATATTATCCTATTTGTTATGTTGAATTCTTTTCAGGAACAAGAAAATTTGATGGAAGAAGATTTGGAATGAAAATAGAAGATAGTTGTGGTGAAGAAGTTTTAAGAAGAATTTTAGGAGGGCAGATGATTTGTCAGGAAGAATTTTCTGGAAGATATTATAAAAAAGCGTTAGATGCAAAAAAACTTTTAGTTGAAGAGTTTGAAAAAGCATTCAAAAGTTGTGATATTATTATTATGCCTACTGTTCCTCGTTTACCTCATAAATTTGGAGAAAAAATAAGTTTAGAGGATATGTATAATTATGATACTATGACCGTTCTTGCTAATCTTGCTGAAATTCCTGCAATTAGTGTTCCTGTTGGCGAAATTGATAAGGTTCCTGTTGGAATACAGCTTATGGCTGCAAGAGGCGAAGATTTATTTTTGTTGGATGTGGCCGAGCAATTCGAGTCCAGCAAATAGTTTATAATAATCTGGCTCGGATTGCGAGTTGAGAGGTTTGAATAATTTTTTTAATTAGTGCTTCGCATCATTAAACCAAATTCTAATAATTCTATAAATTTCAGAGCATAAGTTGTAAGCAGAGGTAAGATTTGATTTTATTGCATTATTAATTAATCGTAAAATGAACGAAGTCTAAAAAAGCCGAGCCGAAGGCGAGGCTTATTCTTTTTAACATAAAATCTTAAATACTCTCGAAATAATTTTATATAATGATTTATCGTAATATTGAAATAAAATGGCTTGGGCAATCTGGATTTCAAATTAAAACCGGAAATGGAAAAAGAGTTTATATCGACCCCTATAAAATTTCCGATAAATTTGTTTCAGAGCCTGCAGATATTATTTTTATAACTCATTCACATTATGATCATTGTTCTATTGAAGATATTCAGAAGATTTCTAATAATGGAACTATTATTGTTTGTCCTGCTGATGTTTCGAGTAAGATGAGACATATAACTTCGAAGATTGATTTAAGAATTGCAGAGATTGGAGAAAAATTGAATTTTTTTGAGGATACTATGAACTGTTGGCCGGTTATGGCTTATAATTTAAATAAAGAAAAGATTGCACATGCAAGAGAAGAAGATTGGATGGGCTATATTTTGGATTTTGGTGGAATTCTGGTTTATCATGCCGGAGATAGTGATTTAATTCCTGAAATGAAACAATTATCAACAATGAATATTGATATTGCGCTTCTTCCAGTTGGAGGAACTTTTACCATGAATGCTGGAGAAGCTGCGAAAGCTGCAGCAGTTATCAAGCCAAAAATTGCTATTCCCATGCATTATGGAACCGTCAATGGAGTTGGTTCGAAGAGTGATGCAGATGTTTTCGCAAAACATGTTTCTTCTGAAGATATTGAGGTTAAGGTGTTGGAGAAAGAAGAATAGTTAGAACCTTATATTATAACGAATCTATTTCATCTTTTGTTATTACTTTAACATCTTTATTTTTTAAAATAAGATTTGTTTCTTCATCTTCTTTTCCCGTTAAGTAATATTCAGGTTTTCCATATTTTTCAATTAGGTCGTTGATTAAATCTGCCTTTTTTGGTTCTTGCTCTGTTTCGCTTGCAATTATTTCGTCATATAATCCCTTAAGCCCTGCGGCAGACAATATTTTCTCTATATGCTTTTCAGTATTAGAGGTCATTAGAATTAATTTGTATCTGATTTTAAGTTGCTCAAGTCGTTTAGCTATTAGTTTATCAACGCAATTAGGATTATCTTGAATATATTTTATAACTTCTTCCTGATACCAAGTCCTTACTTGCAGAGTTTTTTCTTCTCTTGTGGCTTTTGGCATGATCTTATCCATTGCCAAATTAACACCCCTAAAATAATCCTTTTTACCTATCCATTTGGATAGGCTTTTGTCTTTTGTTTCTTTTATTAATTTTGCCCAAACTTTTTTATGGGGCTCTACAAATGCTTCATGCTTAATCAGTAAATTATCAATATTTGTTGCTAAAATTAGCTTTGCTTTGTTCATATATTCAAAAGAGTTTTAAACTACTTAAATTTAACTTGTGTATGGAAAAAATAGATTTTAGCAAGTTTAACAAAGGCATATTCATGATAAATGCAGTAGGCATTGTTTATAATAAAAAACTTGGAAAGGTTCTCATTGGCAAGCGAGAAAAAGATCCATATGTTGAGAGTTTATTCTGGAGTTTTCCGGGGGGTAGAATTGATTATAATAATGAAATTGAGGATTCGCTTAAGGAAGCTATTAAAAAAAAGACTGGAATTGATGTTAGAGTTAAAGAAATAATTTTTGCAAGAATAACTCCTGAAATAGATAGGAAGCAAGCTATTTTGTATTATTATTGCGAGACTGAACAGGAGAAGCCTTCTGCTTCAGATAGTTTTGTTGAAGTTAAATGGGTAGACTCTAAAGAATGTAAGAATTATTTCACAACTTCTGTGCATCCCAATATAATAAAATTTTTAGACAAATTGAAATAAATTAAAATGATAACATTTCAACGTAGAAAAACAGATTGTCTTTCAAAAGATGATAAAAGTTCGATAGGTTCGTGGGATAAACCTATTGTTAAATTATGCGAAAAGATAAATAAGAAAAAAGAGTTTTATACGCTTTCTTCCTGTTCAGGAAGAATTGTTCTTGTTAAAAATCTTGATAAAAAACAGCCAAATATGTTTGTATTTCGCTCGCATGAAAAAGTTAGCTTTCAGGAGCTGAAGAAAAAACTTCTTGAAGCAGAAAAAAATAAAGAAAGCTTAATTTTTAAGCAAGAACCACCCATACTTCATATTTGCTGTGCTAAACTTGAGGGAGCAGAGGAATTTCTTGAGAAAGCGCGAGAAAGCGGCTGGAAAAATTCAGGAATAATGTCAACTAGGGGGAGAATTGTTCTTGAATTAAGAAGCACAGAATATTTAGCGCTCCCAATTATGGAAAAAGGAAGACTTCTTGTTGACGATGAATTTTTGAAAATTCTTGTTAGAGAGAGTAATAAAAGAATGGAAAAGAGCTGGGAAAAAATAAATCGGTTTGAGAGAATAATTTAATTCTCGTAATTTTTCCACAGGAAATAAAGGTAAAAATATTTTGTAAATTTTCAGAAATGTTTATTAAGGGGGTATACCTTTCGTTTTCAATATATAGTGTGTGCTTATTTGAAA
>JBBSYA010000008.1:0-3173 GCA_038045485.1 Nanobdellota archaeon | reverse complement strand
ATATCTTCTTTAGTAATTATACCCATTATTCTATCTTTTTCTGTAAGAAGAAGACCGCTGTTAGTTTTGAGTAAGGGCATTGCCAGTTTTATTGGAGTTGAGGCTGAAATTATTGGTAAAGGGTCTGCCATTATCTCTTTAATTTGTTTTTTGAATAATGCTTTTTTATTATTTGATTCCAGAATTTTGCTATAAATTATTTCTTCACTAATATTTCCGATTACTCTATTCTTTTCAAAAACAGGCAGTTGAGATACAGAATTTTTTATCATAGTTTCTGAGGCTTTGCCTATTGTATTCGTAGAGGGGATGGATATAAGATGTTTGTTGAGGAAATCTTTACAAGATCCTTCTTTTTTATGACTCAATTGATCAATTTTTTCAAATATGGTTTTTATAGCCGAATAAGATGGCGAAACTTTTTTAGATTCTATTTTTGCTATTAAAGATTGGGATAGTCCTGTTTCTATTGAGAGCTGTTTTTGAGTTAGGCCTGCCTGCTTTCTCTTATCTTTTATTAAGCTTATATCTGGAAATAGCATAAATTAGAATAATTTTTTTATTTATAAATATTCCTATAAGAATATTTTGTTTCAAGAGGTATTATAAACTGGGAAACACTATGAATTTTATGAATAATTATTTTTTAACATCTGAGAGCGTGACTGAAGGGCATCCAGATAAGATTTGTGATAATATTTCTGATGCAATCTTAGATAGTTTAATTCTTCAGGATCCTTATTCAAGAGTTGCGGTTGAGACAATGGTTACAACTGGAAGTGTTCATGTTGCGGGAGAGGTTACAACACGAGGATATGCAGATATACAAGCTATTGCGCGCAGAGTTCTTCGTGAGATTGGATATACTGATCCTAAATTTGGAATTGATGCAGATGATGCTGGTGTTTGGATAAGTATTCATGGACAAAGCGCAGATATTTCACAAGGAGTTACAGAATTAGAAAATAAAGAACAAGGTGCAGGAGACCAAGGAATGATGTATGGTTTTGCTTGCAATGAAACTCCCGAGTTAATGCCTATGCCGATTATATTCGCACATAAACTAACTAAAAAATTGGCTGAAGTTAGAAAGAGAGAAGTAATCAAAAGTTTAGGACCTGACGGAAAAAGTCAAGTTACAATTGAATATGAAAATGGAAAACCTAAGAGAATTGAAGCAGTAGTTATTGCTCAGCAGCATAAAGAAGATATTAGTGAAGAAGTTTTAAGAAATGAAATTTTTGATAAAGTAATCATGCCCGTCTGTTCTGGTTTTATGGATAAAAATACTAAGATTCATATTAATGCTACCGGAAGATTTGTTATTGGTGGACCCGAAGGAGATACCGGGGTTACTGGAAGAAAAATTATTGTTGATACATATGGAGGAATTGGAAGACATGGTGGAGGGGCGTTCTCTGGAAAAGATCCGTCTAAGGTAGACAGAAGTGGAGCCTATATGGCAAGATATGTTGCCAAAAATATTGTTGCTGCCGGTTTAGCAGAGAAGTGTGAGGTTCAAATTAGCTATGCTATCGGAGTTGCAAAACCAACTTCAGTTAATGTTGATTGTTTTGGAACAAATAAAATTCCTGAAGAAAAAATTATGGCTTTAGTTTTAGATAATTTTGATATGCGTCCAAGAGCAATAATAGAAACATTAGATTTGCGCCGTCCGATTTACAGAAAGACTGCCTCCTATGGACATTTTGGAAGAAATGATGAAGATTTTACTTGGGAAAAAACAGATAAGGCAGAAATATTGAAAAGTGAAGCAGGATTATAATTTTTTATTTTAAAGAATTTTTTTCTACGAGTATTCCATAAACTCCATCGTATCCAGGTTTAACCTTTAAGTTAGATATTCTATTATCAATAATCAAATCTGCAAGTTTTTCTTGTTTTTCTTTTGCGAGTTCAGTGGTAAGCACATTTTTATCAACCTTAAGGAGAATGTTGAATTCGTTGCCGAATTTTGCTATAAGCTTTTCATAAATAGGTATAACTTTTTTTGAAGTTATTTTTGTTTTAAGATAAAATGCAATTAACTCATGAAGCGGAAGAATTTTATGGAAGGGTTTTGCATTGAGAGGAATACCTTTATGATTCGCAAGCACCTCAACGCGGTTTTCTACTCCAATTGTAAGCGGTTTTTTGCAGATAGGACAAATTCCACCAAGTTCAATAGTTTTTTTCGGCGCACAGCTAAAATTACAGCCCCTATGCCCATCATAATGATAAATTCCATAGCCCGGATCGGTTTCTATTGTGGATTTAAAAGATTTAGTTCTAATTTGATTTATTATTAAATCATAACTTATTTTTTCTCCATCTTTTAAAGAAAAAATAGTCGCCTCTCTTCCTAATCTCCAGGGCCAATGCGAATGAGAGTCTGAAAAGCTTAATATTGCCTTTTCTGAAAGCTCTGTAATTTTCCAGTTCATTTCAGGATCAGAGCTCATTCCAGTTTCAATTGCATGAACATTTTCATACTGGCTTCCGAATGCTTCTTTTAAACTATTAAAACCACTCTTGCTTCCAAAAGCACCAAACCAGGGTGTCCAGATATGCGCAGGAATAACTTCAATTTTTTTATCAATTAACATCATTTGTCTAACAAATTCTTCACAAGAAACTGAAAAGATGGGTCGACCATCATAATCTCTCCTTCCCAGAGTATCGAGATATTTATTTATTTTAGCAACAGCATCTAAATTAGGCGCAAAATAAATTAGATGTACCCTTCTGCCTTTTCCACCAGTACTAAATACTAAACTTATTTCGCCTGTGAGCATAAACGGAAATTCAAGTCCATCTTCACATTTAAAATAATAAATTCCATTCTTATCTCTCTCATGAAGATATTGTTTTATATCTGCCAGCCATTTTTCGTGAGAAATATCTCCTGTTCCAAGAAGATTTATTCCTTTCATCCTTGCATATTTTACAAGAAGAGGAATAGTAATGTTCTTGCTTGTTGCACGAGAAAATCTTGAATGAATATGCAAGTCGGCTATCAAATCTGTTCCGTCATCTTTTGCAAATTTTATTCTTTCAACATCAGAACTCTCTGCAGTTTGGATAGCCTCTTTTACAAAACTTAACACCATAAAACAAACAAATAGTGCTCGCTTTAAAAGTTTTATAAAGTCAAATATAATCATTAAATCAAG
>JBBSYA010000007.1:0-7941 GCA_038045485.1 Nanobdellota archaeon | reverse complement strand
CCCGTAACGTAATTCATAAAGGGCTTTTCGCCAATATAGATTATATTGCTATCTGCATGTTCACTTTCGGATAAATGTTGCTTTTCGTCGGTCATTGATTTCTGTTATTAGCGTAGTTGTTTATTCTTCTTGAGTTTCTTTTTGTTGTGTCTTTTTTTTCTTTGCGTTGGTGTTAATTCTGGTGATGTATCCGGCAATTTGGTTTCTAAGCCTTTTACTCGGCATATTACTTCCAAGATGTCGTTTATTATTATTAAATTCCTCACTAAATTTGTTTTCTTCTTTTAATAAACCTTTCGCTGTTCTTTTAACTAATGAATTTTTTATTCTACCCATATAATTACCCTTTTTTAGTTGTTTTTAAAGTTTATTGTTCCGCATTATCTTCAAAAGATTCAATAGCAGCGAGCTTTTTGTATGCCTCAATTACTTCCTTTGTTTTCTTAGAAGTATCGCCCTTGGAAATTATATAATAGGGCAAATCTAATGCTAAGGACTTTTTGTAAGCCCTCATTATGTCTGAAGCTTCGACTTTCTTTTTATCATATGCAGCCAATAAATATTCAACATTTCTTATCTTTATTCGAGCAAATACCTGTTTTTTATCATATTGTTCTACATTTACTAACTCGATAGATTTTTTATCAAGAGTCTCTTTTATTTCTGATAAGAATTTTTCCTTCGCAGATTCTGCTTTCTTTTTAGGTTCTTTTTTAAGAACTTCTGGTTTTTTTGAATCTTTTTTAAGCTTAGGAAAATTAAGGATTTCACTTTTTAATTTTTCCAGTTCCTTTCTCTTCTCTTCGAGTTCATTATTTATTTTATCAATTTCTTTTTCTTGTTTTATCTGTAATTTTGTTTCAGGTTCTTCTTTTTTAGGCTCTATCTTAATTTCGGGAATAAGTTCAATTGGTTTAGCAGTTGGAAATAATTTTTCTAAGGCAACATCTTCATTAACTAAAAAATATCTCCAATAAAGCTTTTCATCTTTCTTTATAGGGACTGCAAAATCCTTTAATCCTCTTAACGCAACACGAACTATTGGCGTTTGTTTTTGGTCATCAAGAACCATTTTTTCTTTTAATAATAAACAAGCTTCCCTATCTTTTGAATCAAGATGATTCATAAAATTTTCAAGCATTGCAACTTTATTTTTTGGATAATATAGTGGGCTTCCGCCAACTTTCATATCGCTTATCTTAAGATGCCCTTCTTCTGAAAGTTCAGATAAAAATGCAGAAGTGAATAGAGAGTTTAACCCTACGTGTTTTGCTAAATTTACAGGCAAACTTGGTCCTTTTTCATCAAGATATTTTACTAACCTCTCTTTTACATATTTAGCATCTATTTGTTGTTGTGACATTTTTGTATAATATATTACCTTTAAAGAGAGTTATAAAGTTTATTGGGTTTGTGTGATATAAATAAAGAAAGAACATGAATGGCTCCCCGGGGATTCAAACCCCGAACCCCGGCCTTTCTCAAAACTAATGTTTCCATGAGAGCCGTGCTCTATCATTGAGCTAGGGAGCCATAAAAAACCTAATTAAAGAACATTTTTAAAGGTTCTCAACTCGCCTCGCTAACGCTCGGCCCATAACAAATTCTCTGCTCCAAAACCTGCGCTTGCTCGGTTTTTATGCAGCTATGATAAATTTAATCATTAATAATGTGAAACGAAACTTGAAAAGTAAAGATTCTTATTACAATATATTTAAAAACAACAATCATTTAATGATGATATACTAAAAGAGGCTCAAAAATGAAAGTAATGAATGTTGTTTTCGGCATTGGAATTGCAGTTATTCTATTTATTGTAGTTATGCTTGGAACCCAAGTTTTCTATTCTGAACCTCTTTACGAAGACTACTGCAACTATTCGATGTATCCTCAGCAAGTTTCTGTTTATGGTATAGATCTCTGCAGCGATAATATGAGTGTTAGAGAATGTAATTTATTAATTAAAGAAAAACAGCCAATTTTCGATAAACAACAAGCTTATTACAATGAATGTCAAACAAAGTACAATGATGCTTCTAAAATTTACGGGAAAAATCTTTTCATTATAAATAATGTGGTCGGTATTATTGCAATTATAGTTAGTCTATTCTTGTTTGGAATGATTAATATCGCTGCAGGAACTGCATTCGCAGGATTAGCATTAATTATTTATGGATTTATGCGCGGCTGGCAGGGAATTGGAGATACTCTTAAATTTATTGTAGCCTTAGTTGTAGCTGTATTGTTCATTATGTTTGCAGTAATTGTAAACAAACGCTATACTAAACCTTCTAAGAAAAAATAATGGCAATAGAAAATATTACAATGGTTCCAGATTCTGGATTAGTTGCTGAAATCTTAGATAAGCTAATAAATCTTCCAGGAGTAAGCACATTAGTTAAAATTCTTCAGGCAGTAGGAATTATTATTGTTATTTATTTCATATTTCTTATAGTTAGGATGATAACTCAAATAAGACACAATCTTAATATAAAGGCGCTCGCCAAAAATGTTGAAGAAATCAATAAGAAAATGGATGTTCTAATTGGTAAAGATAAAAAGAAAAAATAAGTTTACAAGCCCATAATTTGATGCATTAAATTTCCAACCTACCTCTTCTCAAAACCTCTACTTCTGAGAAGTATTATTAATAATTAGTTATAAACGAAGTCTAACTTAAAACCCCTATTTACAGCTATCAGAAATCAATAAACCAAAACCATTATCTTTTCCCTTAAAGAATTGTTCAGCTAAGCTGTTGCTTAATGAACTAATTGGAAAATGACATTCTCTTAAAGTTCTATCATCCGATGTCATTTTAAACGTACAAAAATCACCGCCAATAATACCCACAACTTCCATTGTTGCAGTAACTCTTTGTTCTCCAGAATCTGAGGTCCAAGTCATTCTTGCAGGCGTGCAAGAAACTAAATTTTCACTTATACAAGCAATATCACTGCAAACTCCATCTTCAGAAATAGCAAAAAGAGTTATGCCTGCATTAGAACCTGCATAAATAAAAACACATGCGCCAAGCAAAATAGTTGCGACAATACTCATTAAAATTTCTCGTTTCATTTTCATCTTAATTCTTAAAGAGCCTCATTATTTATAAACCTTATCAAATAGCAGCTTTTATTTTATTCGCGATTTTTTGTAATTCTTCCTGAGATTTTTGTGGTCCTAGTTGAGTAGAAATATAACCATTATAGGTTTCAAAATAAACTTTATCTTTAGCCCACATTTCTTTGAATTTTTCATCTAGTCCATGTATCGGATATAACTTTATATGAACATGATTAATTCCCAAACCCTCCATAACTAATGCTACTCTTTTAACGTTTAGGCTTTTTTCAAGAAGTTTAGCTACTTTTTTAGTAACGAGCATAAGGGCACTATAATCTTTATCAGGCATGTCTGTAGCATCACTATCGTAATGTTCTTTTGTAATTACTAAAGTTACGCCAAATACATTTGGATTTATATCCAAAATGGCCATGTGTTTTTCATCTTCCCAAATTTTTACACTTGGTATTTCTCCAGCCACAATCTTGCAAAATATGCAATCATTTAGTTTTACCATTTTAATTGTTTCCCATCCACTAAAACCTTAGGGTTCATAATTATTAAATCTTCATGCACCTTGCTTTTATTTTTTCCTCCGAAAGAAACATTATTTCCGAAAGCAATATGCACCGAACCATGAATTTTCTCATCATGGAGCGTATTTCCTATAAGAGATTTATGTTCCTTATTAACACCTATACCGAATTCAGCGATTATAAGTCCGTTTTCAACAGACTGGTCTTTTATAAAAGATTCAGCTCCCGGACTCCATTCAACGATTTTTCCTTTTTTTATTTTAATCCATGCATTGCTGTCAGGTTTTATTTTATTTCTCCAATTCTCAATAAAAATTATTCCATTAGCGCTATCTTCAATTGGAGCACAAAAAACTTCGCCAGTAGGCAGATTTTTTACAAAACCCTTTCCTTCTTCAGCCTCATCTCCTTCCCAAATTCTGCCTTTTACTGAAAAATTAATGTTTGTTCCATTCTCAGAATTTACACTTATTTTATCTGCATTCTTAACCTGTTTTAAAATCTTCTCGCAAGATTCATATATTTCCTTAAAATCTGCTTTATTTATTTTTAAGAATATTTCTTCAGTAATATCTGGCATTGTAACAATTCTCGAACCTTTTTCCTCTGCTCTTTTTGTCTCAGGACAATGAGTTATACTTTTAGTAGTCGGGGCAATAGTCACATCTGCCCACATTAATTCTGCTGCGATTTCAGGAATAGGCGAACTATGACCCCTATCTGCCGTTATTCTAACTTCCTTAAATACAGAATTTCTATCTTTTAATTCTTCAATAAATACTTCCGTTATACTATCCTTCTCCTTATCCTTAACAAGCAAAATTTTATCCCTACTATTAATTTTAATAAAATTATCTAAAACATTTTTAACAGTATCAATCATATCTTTTTTATTCATCTAATCTTCTCCTATTAATCGGTCTCAAAACTCTTCCACCCATTAGAGTATTATCATATCTTGGAGTAATTATTTCGTATCCTAAATTAGAAACCCTTAACACAGAAATATCTGCCCAATAGTCATCTACATTAGGAATTACTACTCTCGCTTTAATTCTATCAGCCATATAAGAAATTAATTTTAACTCTTTTTAATCTTTTCTCTGCCGGAGTTTAACTTCGCATTTTTACGAATATCACAGCTCTCGCATTCCTTTATTTTTCCAAGCCTGCAGAATATGACTGACCTTATCCAATCCCGATTAAGAAATAAATGGATAAAAACAAATAAAGCCATTACAATCCCGCTCCAATCGTGGATTCGAGCAACAAGATGAAAATTTTCTGGATTGGCAGTTCGAGAAATAATTTGGGGAGTCAACCCGGGCCATTTTAAGATTCCCGTAATGGCTACTAGCAGAAAAGCAATACCCATTCCAATATCCACCCAAAACTTCACCTTGCATTTATCCATCTTTATTTTAAGCCTCCAACAATAACAAACTAAACATTATCAATATTCCTATAATAAAAGAAATTATTTGTACTATTGATTTTTTAGTATCCGTTTCTTTATGAAGTTCAGGAATTAAATCCGAGCCAGCAATATAAATAAATCCCCCAATTGCAATAGAAACTAAGAAAACTTCAGAATTAACAAAAAATCTGTTAAGTGTAAGTCCAATAATAGTTCCAAGAACTGCCACTAAACCTGTTAAAAAATGAAGCATAACTGCCTTAGCCCGAGAAAATCCTGCATAAATCATTATTCCCAAATCACCCATTTCTTGAGGTATTTCATGAAGCACAACTGCGATAGTTGTAGCAATTCCAACAGGGATACTTACAAGATAACTTGCAGCAATAATTAATCCATCAATAAAATTATGCAATCCATCGCCTACAAGATTCATATATGCAAAAGGATGTACATGATGCTTAGTCACAGGGGTATGACAATGCTGCCAATGAACAAATTTCTCTAAAATAAAAAACATTAATATTCCAAGAAGAATATAAAGTGCAGCAAAAATTGTATATCCCGCAGTTACTAATTCAGGAAACAGATGTATAAATGCGTCTCCAAGCAAAGCTCCAGCAGAAAAACTAACAAGGTAAATCAAAACTTTTTTCAATTTATTAATCTCTATACCCAAAATAAAAATTCCGAGCAGAGGAATTATACTAACAAGAAGTACACTAACTAAAGAATATAACCATACCTCGTTCATAACTTATAGATAAATCTTAATTATATAAATCTAATTACCATTGAATTCGTGGCATTTTATTCTTCCACTCACCACCACTTCTAAAATTCCTTAAATCTCGTGCTACTTTTTCTCCAATTATGTCCTTAGGAAAATAGTCCTTATCATAAAAGCATCCAAGATGTGCTAAGCCCCTCCAATATCTTTGATTATTTGAATCATTAGACATTCCAATAATAAGTGTCCGAGAGTCGTCAAGCAAACATTTTTTCAACGCCCTCCTAATTCCCATTGGGCCCTTAACAAAATCCAAATTTGTATCTGAAAGAATAACATCAAAATAGTCTTTTCCCATTTCTTCCAATATTCGCACAATCAAAGCTCCATCTGAAACATGACGAACTTCAAATCCAACTTTTTCTAAGCTAACTTGGTAAGGTTTAATATATTCTTCATCATCTTCTGCAAATAAAATTCTATCTTTTCTTTCTTCCATGAGAAACTCCACTAATAAGAATTAATAAATATAATCACTATAGGGCATATATCAGAATTTAAGAAAAGGCGTCCATATTCTGAATTCTGTGTCTGATTCTATAACCGAACCTGAAGCGTGAATCGCATTTTCTAAATAACTCGAAGTTTCAAGTGCGATTTTTAGAGAGCCTCTGCCAAATTTTCCTCGTATTGTTTCGGGGCCAGCATTAGCAGGATCTGTATTGCCGACAATCTCTCTTATTCTTGAAATAATATTTGGGCCCCTATAGGCCGTCAAGACAAGCCCTTCTCTCAAATATGCTTCGATGGTAGTATTAAAAGTGGAATATTTTCGGATATGTTTATAATGTTCTTCTATAATCTCTCGAGGTATTGGATGCACAAATACTGGCGGATTTGCAATTCGTTCAAAATCGCCGTCTAATTTTAATTCGAGGTATGAGAACATTAAATTTGCTACTAGGATATGTCCTGGCTTAGCAAATACTACTGATTTTTCCATATCCATAAGCTAAAGTAAATTTCTCTATTTAAAATAATTAGGGTACTATGATATAATCTTTGTCTTTTTCTCCCATTTCATAGTATTTCCATTCTTCAAATGATTATCCAAAATAACTAATTCATCGTAAATCCCCTCAATTAAATCATATTTTTTGGCCTCTTCCAAATCAACCCATACAAATTCTGTAAGCGCGTCACAAAGTTTTACTTTAGTTTCAGATTCAGCAGGTTCTGCATATAAACTAACAACAATACAAGGTATTTTATCATCGCGGATATAAACCATGCTCGTAACATAACCAATATTCTTAATTTCCAAACCTGCTTCTTCTTGAATTTCTCGTTTTAAAACATCTTCAAAAACATTATACCAATGATGCTGAGTATCCATCTTTCTCAAGGCATAATCTAAAACCTTTAGTTTCCCACCAGGAACAGTCCATCTATTGGGAAAAGCTTTTTCCCAGCCAGCTCTTTTAGTAATTAGAAATTTTCCATTCTTAACAAGAATTCCAGTAACACAAACATAGTGGGCTTGATTTTGATCGTACATATTCTAACACAATTAAGTTTATATTTAAACACTCGCTCAAAAAATTTGACGAAATGGAAATTTTAAAATTATTTCAATATCATCAAAAAATGAAGTTTTCTGATATAGAGAAGGCTCTCAAGGTTCGTTCAAACAAGCTTGCTTACCATATCAAAAATTTGACTAAAAGGGGCTTTCTAATAAAAGAAGGAAGCCACTACTCTCTTTCAGAAAATACAGAGAACATTATACCTTATCTATCGGATAAGAAGGCTATGCTTCCCGTTATTTTAATTTACATAGGAAATGAAAGCGAATGTTTTCTTTACAATAGAAAAAAGCGTCCCTTTAAAGATAAACTAAGCCTGCCTGGCGGCAGGCCCCTTATTGGAGAATCCTTAAACGATTCCATTAAGAGAATGATGCAGGAAAAATTCAACATAAATGCCAAATTAAAGTTCATTCATTCGATTTCAATAGAAAATTTAAAAAAGAACAATAAAATTATTCAAACCGATATTATTCTTTTCGTTTCTGCAATAACCAAAGATAAAATTCAACTAACAAACATAGAAAGAGCTAAATCAAAAATAATCACAAGCGATTATCTTCTAATAAAAAACGATTTAAACAAAAAAATAAATATAAAAACCAT
>JBBSYA010000006.1:2587-9538 GCA_038045485.1 Nanobdellota archaeon | reverse complement strand
GTTTCCGAAACGCTTAAATACTCTTATAATCTACTATATTTGAGTGGGACAGCTAACCATCGGGCTCGCTATTAAATTAGCAGATGTTGCTAAAATATCAACATGAGTTCTGAGGAAGGTCCGTCCTTCGTGATATAACCAACTATGACAATAGTGCGTCGTGAGGCGTGGCTCTGCTACAGTGACGAACCGATTAAGTTCGGGTGAAACGCGTACCCTGGTTGAAGCAAGATCAAAATGATCGCGTCGAGGAAAATTTATTTTCCGAGATAGTAAAGGTTCGCAAGTTCCTTACTACAGTAGAATGTTAGCACATTCCATCTATAATCTTCGGATAATAGGGAATGACAAAAGGCGGCTTATGTCCCACTCAATTATTTTTAATTTGTGCTTTGCATAAATTCTTCTAAATAAACTCTTAATAATTAATAACAAATCGAATTGGTGTTTAAGGCATTATTAGAATGAGGGTTAGTAAATTGTCGAGTAAGAGAAAATAATAAAAGTAATTCAAATTGTTCATCCACTCATAAAGTTTTACATAAGCCGGGAGGCTCGAAGAATAAATTTTGTGCTTAGCATAATAACCTGGATTATTAATAATCTGTATCTTTTTGGATATAAGGAGCTTCTTTCTTTTGACAGGTTTGTTATTATTAATAGATTTAGTTTTTGGAAGTTAAATTGTTATCGAGAAGATAGTTTAACTTTAGAAAGTCAGAGATTCATCTCCCTTTTCTCCCGTCCAGTATCCTATTAATGGAATATCATCAAATTTTAAGTCCGCAAGAGAATATCGGCTTGGATTAGGCTCAAGTAGTTTGTGTTCTTTGAGTTTGCCATCCTTTGTCAATTTTTTAATTGCAGGAATTATGTCAAATGAATCTAATCTATCATCGTATAGTCTTCGAACAACGGCAACAATTTCTGGCTGAGATATTTCAGCAACATCTTTAATCTTGCATGCTAAATGAATAGAACTAAGAACATAGCTTTCAACTTCTGTAATAACTTTTTCAGTTAGTGCTCTCTCATTTGTTCGTAGTTCTTCTCTTTGACCCAATAAATTTGTTAATGTCGGCATTTTAACAAACCCCACTTAATTCTCTAACATCTTCAACTTCAAGAATATAATCTTTAGGGTCATCTCCAGTATAGGCGCAATTAAAAAGACATTCGAATTTTCCTCGAGATTGGTTATCTGTGAAAACCTCATATTTTATTCTACAGATTGAAACAGCTCCAAGACTAATGGCTTTAGATTCATCTATTTCATATCTCAGAAATTCTGCATTAGGATGAACTCTTTTGAAAACATCATTTACGATTTGAGGAGATAATTCTTCATTTTTTAATCCCTTAAATAAATTATCTATTTCTGCAGCAGTTACTTCTAGTGGTTCTACCATTGAAATCCTTTGATTTGAAGTTTTATAAATAAAATGGTGCTGAAAAATATATTATATATTCTATTCGCTAAATCTTTATAAATAAAAAATCAGGCTTATGAGAGAAGAAAAACATGGTAACATTTAATGAAAATCTCGATAAACTTGTAGACAGCAGTCATGTAGCCGGAATTACTCTTTATGAAGGAACAAAAAGTGTAATGAATTTAGCCAGAGAAGTTAGTCCTGGAAGTGTTAAATTAATTGCTAATACTCTTGATTTTGAAGATGGTTTGATTTCTCCAGAAGATAGGGGCGTAATTCTGGACAAATTTGCAGAACACACGCCGGATGCTCAAGCAACTCCTGGAAAACATAGAACTATTGATTATTTATTGGATGCTCAAAAAAGAAATGTCCAGAATTTAAGAGGAGTAATTAGTTTTGAAATTCCAATGGGTTTAGAAGCATCAGTAAGACAACTTAATGAAATGAAAAAATTAAATAAACTTGGTGAGCAAAGAGAATATGCATTAGGAATATTTAATGAAGTTATGGACCTTTTGGAAAAGGGACATCTTAGAACCGCTCAATTTTCTGAGGGTGGTTGGAAAGTTAATGATTGGGTTAAACAAGGAATAATGTTAGGATTTCCACTTGGAAAAAATGTTCAGTATGGATCTTCAAGTGCTATTTTGAGTTTTGTAGATAAAGATACTCTGCCTTTAAGGAATATACATCCTGAAAGTGGAATAAGAGTTGTTCCTCCTGCTGCTGGAATGAGAAGAGGTTCTTATGCTGGAAAAGGTGTAACTTTAATGCCTCCTGCTTATACTAATGTTGGAGCATTTGTTGGAAGAAATACAATGGTTGAAAATCTTGTTGGAAGCTGTGCGCAAGTTGGAAAAAATTGTCATATTAGTGCTGGCGCAATTATAGGAGGAGTTTTAGATCCTCTTGAAGCAACACCAGTTATACTCGGAGATTATGTTTTAATGGGTGAAGGTTCAGGCGTAACTCAAGGAACAAGACTTGGAGATTTAGTAACTTTGGTTGCCGGGGTTCATATTACTCACGCAACGCCAGTTATTGATCCGATAAGACATTTAATTTACAAGGCGGATGGGAATTATCGTCTTAATATGACAACCAGTGCAGGTCACCCTAGCATTAATTTTTATAGTCTTGGTGAAAAGATTAGTGAAAAAGATTCTTCTTATGGTCCTGAAATTCCAAGTGGAGCATTAATTATTCCTGGAATATTTGTTTCTTCTGGAAAAGAATTAAGAATTGCTCCTACTATTGCAAAATATATTAAGTCACCCAAAGAAAGAGCGTATAGCCTAAATGATGACTTAAGGGCTAAAGACTAAATTTAGTTTTCTTTATTTTTATTACCATGACCTATAGATTTGCCCAGTCAACGAATAATTCTGAAATTTCTCTAATTAGAAGAATGAATAATTTAGTAACTGCTAATACAATAAATCTCGGGATAGGTCAACTTCCATATAGTTTGCCTATACAGGTAATAGATGCTGGCAAGACTTTTTTATCGCGAGGTAAAATAGGCTATACTCCAAATGCGGGCTTGCCTGAATTAAGGGAACTTATTGCAAATGAATATCAAAGCAGAACCGAAAAACCTACTTGCCGAGATGAGGTATTAGTTTGTGCAGGAGTAGAACACGCATTATATGTTGCATTCTCAACTTTTCTCGATAAAGGTGATGAGGTTTTAATTCCAGAAATATCTTTTTCTCCTTATAGGACAATTCCAAAAAGAAAAGGTGCAGTAGTAAGAGAATTTAAATTGGATAAGAATTTTATGCCTGATTTTTCTGATTTGGAGAAAAAAATAATTGATAAAACTAAATTAATTGTTGTAAACTCTCCTGCAAATCCAACTGGCGCAGTTTTAGATAATAACTCCCTTGAAAAACTTGCAAGGATTCTCAAAAGAAATCCAGGAGTTATGTTATTGTCTGATGAAATTTATTCTAATTTGTATTTTAGTGCAACTAGACCGGTTTCTCCAGCAAGATACACTAATCAGGTTATTGTTCTTGATGGAATATCTAAGAGTCATGGCTGTGGAACCGGTTTAAGATTAGGATATGTTGTAGCAGATGAAGAAATAATTAATAGAATGACTCCGATTGTACAGGAAACTATTTCGTGCGCACCAACATTATCACAAGTTATGGCTATGCCTATTTTTAGAGGAGAGTGCAAAGATCATGAGCTTTCTGTAAGAGCAAATCTCCAAGCAAATAGGGGCTTATTATTAGAAAGACTTGATTCTATTCCGAGCATTAAAACAACAATTCCTGAAGGAGCTTTTTACTGCTTTGTCGATGTTTCTTCTTACAAATCTCCAGAAACTCCTGATTCAGAATCCATAGCAAAAAAGATTCTTAAAGAAAAAGATGTTCTTGTTATTCCTGGAATTGCATTTGGAAAAGCAGGTGATGATTTTATTCGTATATCCTATGCTGTGCCTCGAGAAAATATTTTGAATGGAACTGCTAAATTAAATGAGGCATTTAGAAAATGGAACCAAAAGATATAAGCCAGGTATTTCAGTATACTAATAAAGGATTTTCTATAGACGGAGTTTTATTGAGAGATATAATGTCTGAGTTAGATAGCCCTGCTTATATTTATGCTGATTCAATAGTAAGAAGACAATTCTCTAAACTTAGAGATAATCTCCCTCCAAGAGTTGAAATTTGCTATGCTGTTAAGGCGAATCCAAGCCTTGCTATGATGCAAATACTTAAGAATTGCGGAACAGGTTTTGAAGTTGCTTCATTCGGAGAATTAATAGCAACAGAAAGAGTTGGTGCAGATCCTTCTAAAATAGTTTTTGCAGGTCCTGGAAAAAATTATTGGGATTTAAGTACTGCAATTGAAAAAGAAGTTGCATCAATAAATGTAGAAAGTTATGGCGTGAATAGTGAACTTTTTAGAGTGTCTAATTTAGCTTGTAAGATTCATAAAAGAGCTAATGTATCATTAAGGATAAATCCTGATTATAAAATAAAAGGTGCTGCAGTAACAATGACCGGCGAACCTACTCAATTTGGAATTGAAGAATCTGCACTTGAAAAAGCAGTTGAAGGTGTTAGGTGGTTAAGAGCAATAAATCTGAAAGGAATACATGTATTTGCGGCAACAAATATGACTGACCACGAAAGTTTTATGGGAAATCTCGAAAATTCTTTTAAATTAGCAGAGAGAATGAATAGAATTTGTCCAGTTACAATGATTGATATTGGCAGTGGAATAAGCATAAGATACAAAGATGGAGATGCAGAATTTCCTGTTGAGGGATTGGGCAAAAAAATTAATGAAATGATGGATAAGTATCCTTTTATAAAAAATAATAACGCAAGAATTATTTTAGAGCCAGGAAGATATCTTGTTGGAGAAAGTGGAGTATATGTTGCGAGAGTAGAAGATGTTAAGAATTCAAGAGGTAAAAAATATGTGGTACTTGATGGGGGTATAAATCATATGTTAAGGCCTGCACTTATAGATAGTTCAGAACATCAGGCATTTAATCTTTCAAGAAATAGTGGTGCGAGAACTAATGTGGATGTGGTTGGACCTCTTTGCACTTCACTTGATGTTTTAGCAAAAGATGCATCCCTTGATAGAGATACTCAATCAGGAGATTATATTGGAGTCTTTTGTGCTGGAGCTTATGGATTTACAGAAAGCATGCCTAATTTTTTAAGTCATGATAGTGCTGCAGAAGTTTTAGTGCATAATGGTAAATTTGATATAATCAGGCCCGGTATTAAGGTAGAAGAGATTTTTGAAAATCAAGTAATACCGGGCGAACTATGTTAAATCTTAATCAACCATTAGAAAAGATTGCAGCAGATTTAATTGCAATTCCAAGTGAATCGGGTAATGAAAAAGAGATATGCCGAGAGATAACTTCTTGTTTGAGTGAAAAATTTCTTATTCAGGGAAGAGGGGAGAACTTGGTTGTTAGACTTAATAATTTTGAGGGTGCTGCGAATATCGCCTTGGTTGGGCATATAGATACTGTTCCAGCAAGCTCAGATAGTCAGTTAATTCCAAAATTTGAAAATGGAAATTTGATTGGAAGAGGAGCAGTTGATATGAAAGCAGGATTGGCATGTATGCTGAAAATTGCGTATGAAATTTCTCAAGGAACACTGAAACCTAAGAAAAATTTGAAACTTGTTTTTTATTCTGGCGAAGAAGCGCCCCTCCCAAATGGATTAAATTATCTAAAAGATGGAAAACTTTTAGACAATATTGATTTTTCTTTAGTATTAGAGCCAACAGATGGCAGATATTGTGTTGGTTGTTTGGGTTCTTTGACTGCTAAAGTAGAAGTTAAAGGTAAATCTGCGCATAGTGCTTCACCTCATTTAGGAGTTAATGCGATTTACAAGTCATCACCTCTAATTGAAAGAGTTTCTGCAGTTCCAGCAAGAGATTTTGTTGTCGGGCAATATTCTGGAAGAGAGGTTATGAATGTTACTACGATAAACACAAAAAATGCACATAATACTATTCCAGGTTCATGCGAAATAGCTATAAACTATAGATTTGCGCCAGGAAAAACATTGGAGCAAGCAGAATTAGAAATGAGGCTTGTTGCTGGAGAAGAGATTCAAGTAATAGACGCCTCGCAATCTTGCTTAGCGTCTTCAAAAATCGATAGATTTTTATTGCCTGGAATAAAAAAACAACTTTTAACTGGCTGGAGTGATATAGCGCAATTAAATGATTGGGCAATTCCATCGATAAATTATGGTCCCGGAAGTTTAGTTTCTGCGCATAGTGCTGATGAACATATTTCAGTAAGAGAATTAAATGGTTTTTATAATCAATTGGTTAAACATCTTTAATGAAAAAATAGATGATATATTCACTAAATATTTATAAACTAAAATAATTGAACTTTAACATGACAGAAAAAACACCTATTATACTTGCGGGGGTTCCCGGAGATATGGGCAGTAGACTTTTTGATGCAATTAGATCTAGCCAAGATTTTGAAATTGCAGAACTGAATGTTATGGGCGGTGTTAGTCCTGTGGCACTTACAGGAGATAGCATAAGAAAGCAACCAATAGATGATGCATTTGTTAGATAGTATAGAAAAGAAAAAGGAATATATTTAGAAAGACCCATAAGTCACCATACTATTCTTGAAGTTTTGAAAGCAAAATATGGAGATCGTTTAATGGGCCTGAATTTTGCAGATGCTGCAGGTTTTGATGTTAATAATCAGTTTTTAGAATATGAGATTCCATTTTTATATGGTGGAACAGGAGTAAAACCAGAAGTGGAAAGTGAGCTTGTTAGAAAAATTGAAGAACAAAAAACTATTTGTGGAGGTTTTGTAAAGAATTTTGCGCTTCCAATTACAGGACTCATGATTCATATTGAGGATTATGCTGCTGCTCATCCAGGAATAATGAAAGATTGTGTTGATGTGTGCATTGAAGAAAGCCATCAAGCAACTAAAGCAGACCCGAGTGGAACAGCAATAAAAATGTCGCAACATTTTGGA
>JBBSYA010000006.1:0-2487 GCA_038045485.1 Nanobdellota archaeon | reverse complement strand
TACTTCTACATGATATAAACGGCAGACAGCCTTATGTTGATGGAGTTATGCAAAAGGGATTGCCAATGATAGTTAATGCTATAAGAAGCAGGGAAAGAGGAAGAGCCTATTTTGAACGAGATTTAGTAAGTGTTGCTTAATTAGAACTCTGATTATCTTTTTTGTAGATTCTGCATTTTGTTAAATTCTGCTACTTGTGTTTCAAAATCAGAAGAGATTAATTTTACTAAATTATCACACATAATTCTTGCTTCTTCATCGTCGCCTTCTACATGAACGACTAGTTTTGTTCCAAGTCCAGCCTCCAGAGTCATTAATTCCATTATACTATCGCATCTAAATCTTTCGTCAGATCTGCTTGGTATTGTCAGATAGGCTTTTGTTTTATATTTTGAAGCCTCTGTGCAGATAAGTGCTGATGGTCTTGCGTGGATTCCATACTCATTGGTTACTCTTGTTTCCTTTTCTATCATAAAAAGAGGAGATTTAAACCGCTTTTATTCTTTATCAATATAGAGAATATATTGGACTATAGCTTTGTGCTTCGTAATTATTACTTTTAACTTTTTAATAATACTACAAATTCGGAGTAGAAGCGTTTAGAAGTGTTAGTTTTGAAAGGTTGAACAAACTTTGTTTTAAGATGGGGTATTAGTAATGATTTTTTTACAATAGTATACTTTAAAAAAGAGCAATTCCTCTGAAATTTATCTCACGCGGGAGGGTAGCTCAGCGGGAGAGCACTACGCTGAAGACGTAGCCGTCGGGAGTTCGACTCTCCCCCCTCCCATCTTACTCTCTGGCGGAGAGTCGAAGTTCTCAATAATTATTACAGAAGAAATTAAATTAAATTTTTATTCATCATCGCAATCGCTTGCGCAGACTGTATGAATATTTTCATAGGACTTTTTTCTTTCTTTGGCGCATTTATCACAATATTTTCTGACATATTGCTTGTTAAAATTTGATTTAGCTTCAAATTCTTTTTTGCAGTCTCTGCATATTTTTGTTACCATAACAATAGAAATGAAAAGGCGTTTAAAAACTAATCGGGATGTCGAATTTAAAGCTAAACTGGACTTCACCAATTCTTTAAACCAATGACTTGGATAGATTTAAGAATTATTAAATAAAATTTTTCACACAATCTTAAATTTAATAATAATTGTGAAAAATTTGAAGTAGTAATTTAATTGGTGAGTTGGGGTTTTTAGTATTGAAGTTTTGTTTTGGATTTAGTTTTCTTTTTTAGAGAAAGTATTTTATAGGCTAAAAATCTAAGATTAATATGACCTATAAAGAATTTGAGAAAGAATTGCAAGAATGGATGAAGAATACTCTTAGTTCTTATTGTTTGAATGAATGCAAGGTTTCGTGCTGTGATTGTGAAGGTGCTGTTCAAATAGATAGAGGATATGAATCTTTATTTCAAACCTATAAATTAACTGGCAAAAAAGTGCCTGTGGAAAAACAAAATTTTAAGGGTCCGCATTTATTCAAGAGTAAATATAATGGGCTATGGTATTTTGAGGGCGGAACTTGCCCTAATTTTGATATTAAGAATAAAAAATGTCTTATTCATAATCAATATCCCCGATGCGCGCTTTATCCAATAGTTAAGACTGAAAAACCTCATGAAGGATATACTTTATTTTCGGTTTGCAGTTTGCATAAACTTAAAGATAATCAGGAGCCATTAAAAAGTTTAATTCAACTTTGCAAAAAGCACGGATTTAAATTGTTTAAAGAAAAAGTTCACCCTTTTTATTAACTGGTTTTATTTTCTATTCATTTTTAAATAACTATTAAGTTAGTGCAAATGCTCAAGGATTAAATATTCTTAAGAAAAAAATAGTGAAGGGTAAGATAAGGTGGGCTTTCACTATAGTCTATATTTTCTATAGTGTAAAAATCTAAATATTCTTTGTGATAAACAATTATATGAGCAAAAGCAGATTATTAATTATTTTTAGTATGGTGTTAATGGCTGTTTTTACTATGAACCTAATTTCTGCTGGTGTTGGAACAATATGGAATTATAATAATTTTGCTAATTATTATAATGTTTATAACATAGCTACTTGTTCGATTCAGGGTGTAAGGGGTTGTCCTAATGAATTGGGTTGGCAAGGTTCAGATATAGGATTTAAATTTTATTTAGATAAAACTTTAAGTGGTAATTCTAAATTTAATCTTAATGTTGGTTATTTTTCAAGCAGTAAACCCATTGATATTTATGTTAGCGGCCATAGAATTGCATCTGACTATTTAGTTAATTCTGCAGGACTTTATTCTTTTGAATTTCCGAGTTCTTATTTAAGACCTAATAGATTTAATACTATTAGAATTATAATGAAAGACGTATCTGTCGGCTATGGTTATCCCTCTCAGGGATTTGTAATTTCTTCTGTAAGCCTTACTAATTAATAGCGGTCAGAAGATTTAAAAATATCTTTTATCTCTAAACTCGATGAAACTAAAAAATTT
>JBBSYA010000005.1:0-10092 GCA_038045485.1 Nanobdellota archaeon | reverse complement strand
CATAGTCGGCTATATTTGATAGTCTATTTGGTCTTGGAAAGGTATTTGCAACAATTAGGTTTTGCAGAGCGAATCCAATAATAAAAGGAGTGGCTTGATTTAAGTCTAAATCTAATGCTCTGCTTACTCCTCCAACAGTCAACCCTGCAATAACTGATAGGGAATCTAAACCTACCAATTTGAATCTGCCATATTTTGAATTTTTAATATCCTTAAAATTCCGATTTATAGAATCTGCTATCTCATTTGCTTGGTTTATTTTTTCTTCGCGAGACATTTTATTTGAATCTTAATTATCTTTTATTGAACTAAGTAAACTATTCGAGATTTTTATTCCTGCTTCTATGCCTGAATCATCAGCAGTCATTGTTTTAATATATTGTCCGATTTCGTCTAATGTTTGTTTAAATAATGCATAGGGAAGTTTAGTAGTTTCTCCTGCTAGTGCAGAATTTATCATTTTTTGATATAATTCATCTGAGAATTTCATGAAAGGTTGCATTTTTCTTGCTGCTATTCTTTTGGCTAAAGGATTCATGTTTTCTGTATCTATATCGAAAGATTTTTTTATTCCAGCAGTGGTATAAATATCTCCGTAAACATAGCCCCCTGAGTTTTTTACTCTACCAATGCAAATACTTATTTGAGAGTTGTCTTTAAAATTATGGGTTAGAATGAATTTATCGCCTTCGCTTGGACCATCAGCATTTTTGTCAATTATTTCTATTTTTGTCGAATCATCTTGAAGTCGAAATTCTAAATCTTTATTTTCTATAACTGCTTTTCCTACTTTGTCTAATCTTCCTCGATTTACACTTTCAAGAGCCATATTAAATCCTTGGGGTGAAGAAATAGAATTTGTATAAGAATCGGTAAAGTTTGAATTAGTTGAGGTGCCTGTTATTGAGGTATAATCTGTTCTAGTCGGTTTAATTTCAGAAGTCATTTTTGCGTATAACTCGTTTGGAGAAGCATGACTTAGACTAGCTATTCCTGTTAAAATTCCTGCAATTAGACTTAGATATTTTGGTTTCATATTTATGGAGGGTAAATGAAGTTTATAAATCTTGTTATTTGTTACTCCTATGTAGATACAACATATCGAAAGCTTTAAATAGTAGAAAAGCTGTAATCGAATATGGCAAAAAGAAAAGCATCTAGTGAAGAACAAAAACGCAATTTCGCAAGGTTCATGTTTAAGACAAGAACAGAGAATGTGCTTAGAATGATTTCTGCGTCCTTTGATTGGGTTTCTGACGAAGTTGGAAGGGGAATTTGCGTAAGCGAACCTGATAAGGCGTTACATCGAGCTTTCGGAAGGCATAATTTAGAAGGCTATACGATAAATGGAAGATACATGACCTATAAACAGGCACAGATAATTTATGAGGCAGTTCAGGGAAAATATGGCTCTCTTTTACAAAAACCTGTTTCAAAAGAACCCTTGACTATTTTTCAGGATCTTAAATCTACTAAAAGAGTTACAGATGGTTTTTGTATGGACTTTTTTGAGCATACTCCTGAACAATATCTGGCAGAATATGAACGAGGACTTCGTTCAGCATAAAAAATTCTAGTATTATAACAATTTAGAAAGTACAATTAATAGTGCAACTAACCAGCAATAATAAGCAAAATACCTTAAGTTTTCTTGTTTTATGTATTTCATTAATATATGTATTGAAAAAAGTCCTGAGATGAATGTTACGAAGAAAGGAATTATAAGTGAAAATGTAAAACTTAGTCCATCCATTTTAAGCATTGTTGCGCCTATTATCGCAGGAATGGCTAACAAGAATGAAAAGCGTATAGCCTCTTTCTTTTTAATGCCCATTAAAATTCCTGTTGAAATTGTTGCGCCACTTCTTGAAAGTCCCGGAAGGATTGCTAAAGCTTGGGCTAAACCCACAATAAACGTATTCTTGATATTTAGTGCCTTATTTTTCTTTATTTTTGAAGCAGTAAATAAAAATATTCCCGTTATAGCAAAAGTAACTGCAAGCAGAGATATATCCAGAAAAAAATAGCTTATGTAATTATTCATGAAATATCCGAAAATTGCTGCGGGGATTGTGGCGATGATTAGATAAATTGCTAATTTAAAATTTTTACTTTTTTTGTTAAACATTAAGAAGTCTTTAATTATTTCGCAAATATCTTTATAAAAATAAGTAATTATTGCAAGAAGTGAAGCAAAATGAAGAAAAACATCGAAAGAAATGTTTACTTCTCCAAAAAAGTTCTGAAGTAGTGCAAGATGTCCGCTGCTGCTTACAGGAAGAAATTCTGTTATTCCTTGGACTAATGCCAAAATAATCTGATTAATCATTTCCATCTTTTCAATATAATAGGACTATTGGGCTTTAAATATTTAATTGGACTTAGAAAAGCGTCTTTTGTTTCTTCTGTTCCATTAAACCCATAAGCTTGCTTAATTGAGTATTAATTCTTTCTTCTGAAAAATCATGCTCAGTCAGAATTTCTTTAATCTTGTTAAAATCTATTTTTGGAAATTCTATTTTATAATCTTTGCTTACATCAGGATGAGCCATAAGTTCATAAATTTCTTTCCAGTCAAAATCAAGAACGTATTTTCCTTCAGCTACGAGTTTTTCAACTGCCTCAAATATTTTCTCTTTAGTTTTATTTTCTAAAACTAATTTTAATGCTTTTTTTGGACCTATTCCCTTAACCCCCCCAGGATTATAATCAGTTCCGCTCAAAATAGCGATACAAGTTAGTTGCTCGTGATTGATTTTTAGTTCTTCTAAAACCTTCTTTAGTTCAATCATTTGTGGTTTTACTTCAATAAAACCTGAAGCGGTTTTTCTTTTCTTAGCTAAAGTTAAATTTTGTATTAATTTTGGTGAATTAAAAACTAAGCAGTCATAATCTTGTGAAGCCGTAGCATAAACATCACCATTCTTGCATATAAAAGATGCTTGGGCTTCACCTTCGCCAGGAGCCTGAATAACTGCTATACCCATTGCTTTTAACAATTCTTTACTTTCTTCAATTTTTTCTTTATCTAAATGAACAATCTGGCGCGCATATCTACCCATCCCTTCAATATCTTTGCTTTCTTTTGCATGTTCGTATTTTTCAGTAGCAATATCTTTTGCTTCTTGCCTATTTTCCTGCGTTCTCCCTTTTAATGCGGGAGCTTTTCCGTCAAAAACATAAATTAATTTTATTCCCTCAATAATTAGGCTCATATTTCTGTAAAATAATCCCGAAAGATGACTCGTTATTCTTTTTTTAGAATCCATTAGGGGTGTTCCATCTGGTTGTCGAATTGTAGAAAGGAATTGATAGATTACATTAAATGCATCAACTGCGAGCGTTTTGCCTTTTAACTCAGAAAATTCTATCTCTTTTCTTGGTATTATATCTGCTATTTGTAAACCCATGAATAATAATCGGAATTAGAATATATAAAATTATGTCCATAGACTTAAAATAGTCTTTTTTAAGAATATTTTTGGAACTTTATTATTTTAAGTCTTGGATCACTGAAAATTAAATTAATTTTCAGGGCAGGAAATTTAACTTAAATTTCCTTCATCCAAAAAACAAATGCTCCTCTAAATTTATGGAATTAGGGCATATTGTTTTTTTGATGCACTAAAAGTTTAAATATTCTCAAAGCTAGTGGCTATTATGAGGATAGCGTTCTTTGAGGTGAAGCCGTGGGAGCAGATATATCTCTCGGAAAAATTGAGAGAACATGAGCTCGTGTTTTTTGAAGAACCGCTTAATGAAAGAAATCTTATGCAAGTTGATGATTGTGAAGCTATCTCTATTTTTATTTATTCAAAAGTTGGAAAATATGTTTTAGATAAAATGCCTAAATTAAAACTTGTTGCTACGCGTTCCACTGGTTTTGATCATATTGATATAGAGGATTGCAAAAAAAGAAAAATTAATGTTTCTCACGTTCCTTTTTATGGAGAAAATACGGTTGCAGAACACGCGTTTGGATTAATACTTTCTCTATCGAGAAATATTCATAAATCTTATGTAAGAACTTTAAGAGACGATTTTTCTATAGACGGATTAACTGGATTTGATTTGAAGGATAAAACAATTGGAATCATTGGCGGAGGAAATATTGGAATGCATGTTGCAAGAATGGCTAAGGGATTTCAGATGAATGTTCTTGTTTATGATATTAAACGAGATGAAAAACTTGCTAAATCTATTGGATTTAAGTATGCTGAACTTGACGATCTAATTAAAGATTCAGATGTTATATCTCTGCATGTTCCTTATAATAAATTTACACATCATTTGATTAATGAAGAAAAAATTTCACTCATGAAAAGGGGAGTTATTTTGATTAATACTGCACGCGGAGGAATTATTGATACTACGGCTTTATTATGGGCTTTGGAGAAGAGAATTATCGGCGGATTAGGATTAGATGTTATTGAAGGAGAACATTTAATTCAGGAAGAAAAACAACTTTTACATGAGAGTGATAATGTTGATAAGTGGAAAGAGATTGTTAGGGCTCATAGAATTTTTAGGATGGATAATGTTGTTTTCACGCCACATAATGCATTCAATAGCAAAGAAGCATTAACAAGAATTCTTGATGCCACAATAGAGAATATAAAACTAGTTAATAAGAAACACGGAAATAGAATTGGATAAAATTAATCGAAATATCTATAAACTATAGTTTGCCTATAGTTATATGATTACCACAATTCAACTTAATGAAAACGTAAAATTAGCATTGGATAGGCTTAGAACTTCTAAGGAGACTTATGAGCAAATTATTCTTAATTTAATGAAAATTGCAGAGCAGCAGAAAAGAAAGCAAGAAGCATTGCTTATCGAGGGTTGTAAGGTTATGGCTGAAGAGAGTTTAAGAATCTGTAAGGAATGGGAAAGCACTGATGCTACCTTAGACTGGGATTGCGATGGATTAGTTCCTAAAAAATATCTTAAAAATAAATCTTAAATATGGACACTAAAAGGGGAGAAATTGTACTTGCAGAGCTTGAACCTGTAAAAGGGAGCGAACAGGGAGGTACGAGACCCGTTTTAATAATCCAGAATAATATCTCAAATCAATTTTCTCCAACAACTATAATCGCTCCAATAACCTCTTCAGGAAGTGATAAAGAGTATCCTACCGATGTTTTTATTTCCAGACAAGATTCAAAGTTAAACAAAGATTCGAAAATTCTATTAAATCAAATCAGAACTGTTGATAAAAGAAGAATTGTTAATAAGATATCTTCTCTTGATTATATTACTATGAATAGGGTGGATATGGCTATTAAAATAAGTCTGGGTTTGGAATAAGTTTAATATAAAAAATAACCCTATTACTTCTTTAAACTAAATACTTTTGCGTCTATTTACAATTAACAAAATAAATTTTTCACAGTCATTATGAGAAGAGCAGTATTCTTTTGGGTTGGAAGTTAGAGTTTATGCATAGAACTTATTTCGGCGTATAAACTTTTTTATAAACTTTAACGTGATTTTTTGGAAGCTGCTTGATGATGTCTTCTCTTATCTTTTTGTTTAGAATTTCTGGCGGATAGACTCCTCTTTCGGTTACTCTGTCGAGAGCCATTGTGAATAGCTTCATAGAAAGTGCAGTAGGATAGGATATAAAATTAGCCCCTATATTCATTTTTCCAATTTCTCTTTGATTCGGAAAAACAATAGAATATCTTACTGCTTTCTTTTTACCATCTTTTTTGCCTATTGCTTCAACAGCAAATGCGAAAATAGAATTAGGGAATTTTTTTTCTTCGCCAGGGACAGGGTCTGGAAGAAGTTTTGATAAAACTCTTATGGGTTTTACTTCAACACCATCTACATTTATGGGCTTGCTGGAAACTAGCCCTAATGCTAAAAGCAATTTTGAAATTTCTATATTATTATCATGAATTTTTACATCAAGTTTTTTTGTTTTTACATAATCGGGAATAGAGCCAACTTCATCTTGACAGAAATAATAAGTTTTTCTCTTTCCTATCGGTTTTGGGAATTCAAATTCTTCTTCTGCTCCAAAACTTTCAACAAAAGACCATTTCCCTTTATCATAGATAATAGGTTTTGAGCCTATTTCATCAAGAAGCCAGTCCTTGTTCCATGAGAAGAATATTTCCTTGCTTCCAGTATCTTCTACCATTCTTATTTTAATATAATCTGTTTCATCCAGTTCAGATGCGGCTTGGGCTGCAAACATATTATCTAATCCTGGCGCGACTCCTGCTTCAATTAGTCCAAGAATCTTATTGTCTTTGAACTGTTTGTGATAATCTAATTGTTCCATTTTGTAGGGTACTTTAGCATTAGGGTCTTTATCTAAATCCCAATAGGATGCGGCATCCATGTAGTTTACATTTGCTTCCAGACAGGATTCCATAATATTAAGATTAAATTTTGGAATTGCGGCATTGATAACCACATCGGGTCTTACTCTATTAAGATAGCCAATAAATTTTATTTTATCAAGTGCATTAAATACTTCAAAATGCACTTTTGAGTTTTTTAATTTTTCAAAGAACTTTAAATCAAGACAGTATATTTTTTCAACCCCTTTTTCTTTCATAAGAAGTTTTACTAAAACAGAGCCTACTGCGCCATAGCCGATTATTAGAATTTTCATTGTTTACTTTACCCCTTTTTTAAATGTTATAACTAATCTACTCTACCAACGCCTTCTTCTCTTAATCTCTTTCTAAGGAATTCCATTTGTGCTTTAGCCGCTGGATGAGGAGATTGATTATACACTTCTTTTGCTTTATGATATTTATTCAAAAGTTCAACTACTTGTTCATCACTTATGTTTCTTTGAACTTTCCTTATTTCGCCAAGAGAAAAGTATACATGTATTGACCTATCAAAGATTAATGAAATTATAACGAAAATTAATGCGCTCCAGTAAATCCAATCAGAGGTGCTTGAAGTATTAACATCTTGAGATAACCATAATGCTAAAAAGACAATACCATATAATGCCCAGCCAGCTCTTCTTCCAAATTTTTCAAAACCAGAATTATGTATAAAATAAAAATAAACCACTAAAGGTAAAAAAGTTGTTATGGCTACTCCGAGAGCACTGTATGGCAAAAGAATTCCACTAATCAAACTATTATCTGGAAGAAATCTTATTGCAAGAATAGAAACTACTAATGAGATAATATAGATTGTTGCAGGTCTTTCTCTTAATTCTCCAAAAATCTTTGCCTTGTTTAATATGAAAGTTATTACAACAAGCAGTAATATAAATAATAAACATTTTGCGAAAAAGAATTCGCTTGAAGAATAATCGCCCAAGACAACTTGGAATATAGGAGCCAATATGTCTGTTGCTAATTGAAGTAATTGTTCTGAACCTTGCCTTAAATCAATATAACCATACGCAGAAATTAGGGGCATTAATAATAAACTTGATAGATATACTAATAGGCTCTTTTTTATTTTCATAATAGCGTTAGTTTGTTCTGGTTTATAAAGATTTTTATTGTTCGGCGATAAACAACGTATAGTCGGAATTAAAGAAATATTTATAAATGGGTGTTTCATATGTTGTCTATGAAAAAAGGGAATGTAATCGCATTATTTGTTTTAGGATTATTTATGATTTCATTTTTAGCAGGAGTTGTTAGTGCAGCTACACCTTTACAACAACAAATTATTGATAAGTTTAGCTTAATATTAAGCGGTGATAGTACTGATTATCTTAGAGATATTTTATCTCCAGAGGTGCTTTTCGGTTTGCTTATATTTTTAATTGTTTTCGCCATAGTTAGTAAAATAAGTTTATTTGGAACGACTACTTGGATTAAAACAACAGTCTCTGTTGTTATTGCTATTCTTGCTGCGGGATTCATTGACGTATCTTTATTGAAACCAATCTTAAATCAATATACTGCATTGGGAGTAATGATTACTTTGCTTCTTCCATTTATTTTATTATTTTATTTCTTAAAAGAAATTGCCCCTAATAGTTTATTGTTGCATAGAATAATCTGGTGGACTTTTTTTGTAGTAGTAGTAGTAAATGCATGGGTTAATTGGGATACTGCAGATTCTACTCTGACTAAGATTTTATATTGGGCAATAATAATTGGTACACTTATAATGGCTATCGCTAGTAGAACTATAATGAATTCTATGTTCAAGAGCGATTTAGAATCTCAACTTAGCGAGAGAACTAAAGAAGCAGAAGTTTCTTTAATGGCTCAAATAGCTCAGGATAAACGAAAACTTGAAGAATTAAAAGGCGCAGCATATGATGCACTCGCCGAGAAAATTGCAAGAAATGAGAAAGCTTTAGCAAAGATGAAAGCATAAATTTATTCGTTAATTATTTAAACAGCGTTATTCTAAACTAACTATGAAAAGGCAGGTTATTATTGCAGGTTTTATTTTAATTAGTTTGGTTGCTCTTTTTTTGCTGATTAATGTTAGTGCTCCTTTTATCTTTGCTGTAACTATTGATCCTTCGAATACGGAAGACCCTCTCGGGATTGGAGTTAATCCTGCAGATATACCCACAACTCCTGATGAGTTAACCGAAGCTTCTTCGAGTTATCTTCAAAAGAGATGGGAGAATATCATTACTAACTCCAGATTTGCTGGAATTCATAATTCCTTTCTTGCTCATCCTCTTCCGTTCACAATTTTATTTCATCAGCCCTATAGCTTTTCACTTACTTTTTTTCTGGTAGTTATCTTTTGGATATTTTTGTTAGTCTCTATTGGAAATTTAGTTGGAGCATATTCTGGCTCCGGAATGATGGGCTTTGCTGGAGGCTTGGTATCTGCAATACTTTTGTCCTGGATTGGAGTTATAGGTGGAATTGCAACTTTTGTTGTAGACTTTATCCTTGGCAGACAATCTATTTGGATTAAAATATTACTTTGGATTGCTGTGTTTGTAATTTTAGCTATCATATTCGTAGCAAATGGTATTTGGAAAAAATCTGTAGAAGATTCTAAAAAACAAGAAGAAAAAAGAAGATTAAAGGAAAAAGTAGAAGAGCATGAAGAGTTTGTAAAAGGTGTAGAAGAGGGAAGAAGATTAACAGAGCCATTAAGAAAGTTTAAGAAACAAACTTCAGATATTAATTAAGAATTAACTCTTATACTTTTGCGCCAACTCTGAATCCGGTCTGTCTTCTCGAATCTTTTTTCTTTGCTTCGTTTAGACCCTTTAGCAAATGAGTTACCCCGAAGATAATTATAATTAAAATGATAATTGTAACTATAAGTCGTAATAGGGCTTGATCTTCGAAAAGATTACCTAAGCCAAATAGCCAAATTGAAGCCTTGCGGATTATCCCGGTTGTTGAAATTAAAAGAGTTATAATTATCGAGATCATCCATGAAATCCATTCTTCATCAAAGATTGGTATAAAATTGACTATAATTTTAATAGTGATAAAAATTCCAACTAAGGAGGCTATTAAAACAATAAAAACCGAAAGTTCTATGTTGTTAGCAGAATCTAATCCAAAAACAGCTCTTGTAAGAATCTGTAAATCCTGAGGAATTATTATCTCCTGTGAGAGAAAGTTATTTGTTGTGCTTTGAAAATTTGAAATTTCCACATTTGCTGTTTGAATTTCTTCAGCAAGAACTAAATTTAGCGAGAAAATTAAAAATAATAAACTTAAAATAATAACATCTTTTTTCATATTCATTATAGAAAACTCCTGTTTAAATTCTTTTCTAAATTATTCCTTAACTTTCTTATAACCAACAATTCTTCTGCCTTTGCCCTCGCCTTCGTATATTGGCACTTCTTCTGCAGCGTGTTTGATTTTGCCTGACTTTGAGAATCCAGAATCACTCATAACAAAAGCAATTCCTCCCGCAACAAGAACAACTCCTGCCATTATTGTGTAAATCATAGATTTTGTTCCAAGAAATGTTAATATCTTTGCGATTTGATTGCTGAATGCTATTATTGCTAAACCAACGCCTGCTGCAGAATAACCTATTATGCTATTTGTTCCCATCTTTTTTGTTTAATGTAGTTTCTTGAACTCTAAGAAACTTCCTTTTTTAAAGAAGTTTGTTATATTTATAAATGTTATTCTTTGAGGAACAATC
>JBBSYA010000004.1:0-14109 GCA_038045485.1 Nanobdellota archaeon | reverse complement strand
ATTGCCTAAATTTGTATACTGCAATTTTAGTCTTTTAAAATTGGACGCCGTGCATTAAACTCAATTTTAAAATAAAAAAAGTTTTTAGAAATAACCAAAAAGGTAGACAGCCGGGAGCCGGGATTCGAACTTTATTGAGCAAAGCGAAATAAATCTTTTCTATAAACTTATTACCTGATTCCCGGCGAGCGGACAGGGAGCCGGGATTCTATACTGTTTGCAAAGCAAATAGTAAGGCTCTGCTAGGTTCTAACAAGTAATAATTCAATTTCTTTAAACCCCGGTTCGAATCTCTTCAAAACATACTTGTTTTGAATGAGTTAGAGAATTCTTAATTCTCTAAACGGGAGCCGGGATACTTTTATAATCCTGCAAATCTATTCTAACCTATGGAAACATTCCTTGCTAAAGATTTGAATGATTGGCGAAACTGGCTGAAGAAAAATCATTTAAAAAAAGACAGAATAATTCTTGTTAAATATAAGAAACATACCGGAAAACCTCTAATTCCTATTGGAGATTTGATGAAAGAGGCCATATGTTTTGGTTGGATTGATACTACTGCTAAAAGAATTGACGAAGATAAATATGGCATAACTTATGTAAAAAGAAATAAAAATAGTAAATGGAGCAAGAATACTTTATCTTACGGAAGAGAACTTTTGGAAAAGGGCTTGATGAGTTCCTTTGGTATTAAGATGTACAAAGAGGGCCTTGCAAAAAAACCGCATGATTACGGAATCCCTAAAAATCCAAGAGTTCCAAAATACTTAAGAGAAGAACTGGAAAAGGAACCTACCGCAAATGATAATTTTAAAAAAATCGCTCCATCTTATAGGAGAACACTTTTGAGATGGCTTTTGAAAGGAAAACAAGAAGAAACAAAAAAGAAAAGAGTGAGGAGTATTGTTAAAAGTTTAAAGAAAAATGAGAAACTTTTTCCAGCGGCATAAATTAAAGAAGAGTAGGGATTTTTCTACATCCGAGAGCCGGATTATATCTAATCTTTCAGCAACTTAGAACTCAAAAGAATTAATAGGACTCCTACAATCGTTATAACCAATGCGGTTGCAACATTTGTTGCGGCAATTGCAGTTTTATCCGCAATTTTTTCTATTAAATTTCGAGTTGATTCTATTATTGCATCTCTCCAAGCAAAAATAATCATAAATCCGACGGCAGCAGCAATAGCATATCTCATTTGTCGCTTGAATTCTTTTCGAAAATTCTTTTTTGTTTTTAATAATTTCATTGGATAATAGAAATAGGAAATCAAGGTTTAAATAGGTTTTTTAAACCTTTCTGACGAGGAATTCAATCATTTTGCATCATAAAAAACTTTAAATACCTCGCAATCAACGAAAAAATAAGTAAACAGCAATAAAAAAGATGGTTAAAGAAGAAAAATTCGAAGAAGATTTAGAGATAGAATCTGAAGACTCCGAAGAACTTGAAGTAGAAACCGAAAGTGCAGACGGCTTCGAGGAAGAGGAAGTAGAAGAATCTATTGCTGAATTATAATAATTTATTTTTATTTTATTTATTTAGATAGTTTTACTATTGCCAATCAAACACCCAACTCAATCACGTTATTGTTTTTATCCAGCTCATCAGTTATAGTAACGATTTTAAATTCTACATTTTGAACATTGTTATTCGGCAATTTTACATTTTGTGCAGTATAAGTTACGCCAGTTCCAAATTCAATTGTTTCAAGATTAAACACACTCACTTTTTCATTGTCTGCATAAAGTTCAAGCATTACCGCTTTAGCAGTTATAAGCCCCTCATTTCTAACACTTGCAGCAAAATTAAGATACATTCCAGTTCTTACAGCAGAAACATTGTCAAAGTATAATTCTGCAGCAGGTTTTACTGAATAAATTCTGACTAATTCTTCTATAACTTCGGGATTGATTATTTGCTGGCAATCAATGTAAGGATACATTATCATTTTTGAATCATTGATGTGGTCAAATCCAAAAACATGAAATAATTCATGAAGTTCTGTAATCGGATAATCGCATTTGTCTTCTTCATATAAAAGAACCTTGCCTTTCTTAATGACTGGATAAAATTTCGAAGTGATATATTCTGTAGGCCCACCCTCTCCAGCAACAAAAACATTTGTCTCTTGCTCATAAGATTCTTTTGAGCATCCTACCAGAATATCTGCATCTTCCTCATTAGTAGTGTAGAAAGTTATTATCTTAGTTTTATCACTTAATAAAAAAAGAGCGTTTTCAAACTTGCTTTTTTTTGATTCAGGGCAGGTTGGATTAATATAATAAGATATATCATTATGGTTAAATCTGAGATTCGGTTCAAATTGAACAACCTCCCCACTTGCATTGACTGCTTTATCCTTGCTAGCAAAGGGATTATATTCCTTAAGATTAAATACTGTTGATTCTGGAAATAAACTACCATAAATAAATATCGCAGTAAAAAATACAGCGCCAATTATGCAGACTATAAATATACCATTAATTAATATTTTTAATAGCCCCATTTTATACTTTATTTAGAGAAATCTTAGTTATAAATGTTGCTCTCTGCTTTTTCGATTCTGTCTTATTAATAAGGTTTAAAAATGTTCTAATATTAGGAATTTTAAGGAGCTTTAGTTTAGTGGTAAAACACATCCCTGTCACGGATGAGTCGCGAGTCCGATTCTCGCAAGCTCCGTTCTAAAACTTATTCTATGCTCAAATAAAACTGACTACTTAAAGAACTAATCTTTTCCAGCATAATTGTTATAACTTTTATTTTTTATTCTGAAGAAACCGATAGTCTATATGATGCTGTAACATCATCATAAACATTTATGTAAAAATATGAAATCTCATTAGGATTAAGCTCATTAAATAATGGTCTTGTTGTTTCTTTTCCTACTTGTGTGCCATTTAGGTTATAAAGAAAAGCAGTTACCCAAACATTTAATGCTCTATCAGTTCCAGTATTTTGAACTCTACCACTTATAGTTTTATGTCTATCATTTGCATTGTCTATATCCATTGTATCACTAAGAATTACAACCTTGTCTGTATTCTCTACAACAGGAATTTCAGTTACAGGAGTATCTGTGATTGGCGTTTCATCAGCAGGAATATTTGTAGTATCGTCTGTTTTAGTTTTATCTCCAGAATTCATTACTACATATCCCACAATAAGTAGAGCAACAATAATAACTCCAATGACTGCATAACTAAAATTCTTAGCGCTGATATGAATCATCTTTTCTGAAACTTCCACGTCTTTTTTCATGTTAGATATAGTAAAACCTTATTTATAAATGTTATTTATGGCGCAGAATTCTCCGTTATTGGTGTTTCTATATTCTGCGTAGTTTCAGAATTTTCTCCACTGAAAATATTGCTAAAGAAATCACCAATAGCTTCAAAAGTATTGCCTATAGCTTCTCCAACATTACTAAATACTTTTGCAATGCCTTCACCAATTCCAGGATTATCTCCAAATTCTGCTGAAGCATCTGCGCATTCAATACCCACTATACATTCATAGCCTTCTCCAGAATCGCCCATAATCGGTTTTCCATAACACTTTTCACAAGTATTACAGGTGCTTTTTGCAGTTTCTAACTTTAATTCATCTAAACATGGTCCAGCATATAAATATTCACAAGATTTAGCGCATTTTTGGCAAACTTCATTTCCTTGTTCTCCGCCCTCTGCCGCCTGACAAATCACTCCAGGACTTTCAGCATTAACGCAATCCCTTATACATTCTTCTTCTTCTGATTTGGCTTCAGGTTCTTTTACCATTCCACATTCTTTATCGCATACTGCCTGATTTTTTTGTTGACAGGTAAAATCAAATTCTTCACAACCCTTGGCGGTACAAGTTTCAACACAAGTTTCTTCTGCAGTTTGTTCGGGCTTAACAACATTACAACTAACCTGACATTCGGTTTGATTTCCAGTGCATCCAACTCCTGGAGAAGCACAGTTCATACAAGCCATCATGCAGTTTATATCATCACTACTGGGCCCCATAGTTGAAGGATCTTCAGAGATAACTTTTCCAGTAAAACTGACAAGACTAAAGATAGTAATAAAGGCGCCAATTACAATTAATGATATTAACGAAGTTGCAACAATTCCTGCTTTTTTCATTTTTATTATAGTTCTCTTTTCTTTATAAAGTTTGTTTTAATTAATCAATTTTCCGTTTTCGAAAACTTTCATATGTCTCTTTGCAAGTTCTTTGAAAAATGGCATAGGTGGAACAACTGCTTCTGGCGCAAAACTGCCTTTATTTTCTATAATGCCTTTTTTAATCATCTGTGCCATAATGCTCGCAGGCATTCCTGTATCAATATTGCATCCAGCATCTTCCCAGCCCTTTAAGGTTGGAACAATGCATTCCATTAGTATTTTTTTAGATTTTCTGTCTTTTTTACCCCAGATTTTCACCCAAAGATTTTCTGTTTCCTTATATCCCTTAGGAGTTTTTAGTTTTTTCAAAACTTGAGTAAGAACTTCCGCAGGAATTATTTTTGTTCCGTTATAATTTACGGGTTCATAACTTCCAAATCCAGACTCTATAAAACTCATAATAGTTCTAAAGGAATGCTCTGGAAAGCCAGCATAAAATCTCAGATTTTTCAAGCCTTTTTTCTTATAGTAATAATTAAAGGTGTATGTTTCGGGATGCCTTACGAACATTTCTTTTTGCTTTCCAATTCCTCTATGATAGTCTTCTATAATTGAACTTAAGGGAGTTTTTTTCACAAAATGTTTATTTTTTATAATTGGCGCGGGATCTGTAAATTCTTCAATGATGGATTCTATAGAAAAAGGAACAACGAACTTTTTAATATTAGAGTCCCAGGAAAAACCAACCTCAATTGTATCAATCTTGTCTAATTTTTCTGTAGCATATCTAAGCATAACATTTCCAATTCCTGGAACACTGCCACATCCGGTTATACTGATTATATCTTTTTTCTTTAAAGCACCATCAAGCGCAAATTGCTGCTTAGTCATAGGAATTTCTGAACCCAAATCAATGCAACTGACGTTAGCATCAATGCACGCCTTTAAAATGTTTAAGTCCCAATCACCCTCAACACAATTTACTACAACATTTGCCCCCGATTTTTTAAGTTTTTTAGAAATATCTTCAATTTTCTCTGCTTCAAAATATTCAAATGAGCATTTATCGAATGCATTTAATAAATGTTCAACTCTGGACTTATCCCTACCACACATCAAAACAGAATATCCATTTTTCAGCAAATCTTTAGAAACAATTTTTCCCTGCATCCCTGTCGCCCCAAGAACTACAAAATCAAACACCATCTTTACTATTGTAGAGTTTTAATGTTTAAAAGTCTTGTTATTTTTGATTCCATAAATCTTATTCAACAAATTATTATTAATCCCTTCCATTTTGCAATAGAAGTTTCAAGTAGAGCAAGTCTTGTTCTGCCCAAACAAGTCGAATTGGGTTAGCACATTAATAAAATTTCCGTCTTATTTTTTATCTCTCAAGTTTTTTTATTTCTTTTAGAACTTCTTGATTATTTTTAGTAGAGATATTGTATTTTTCACCAAGCTGAATAATATATCCATTAAAGTATTCTGCTTCTGTTTTTCTTCCGGATATGATATCTTGATAAGTCGAGGAATAATGATTCAGGTTTTTCCAATGCTTAAACATTCTTTTTTTAATTATTTCTGATTTCTTCAGTGGATATCTTTGTCTTAGAGCATCATAACATTCTTCAAATAATTTTTCAATTCTCTTCCGAGTCCTTTTTGTTTCGAATAATTCTTTGAAGGTTTTTCTTTCAACAGCTGAAAGACAGTTAAGTGAACAATTAACAATAGTCTTTTCTGCCCTTAATTCATCAAATTTTTTATCTGAAGTGCAAGGAATACCTGCACTATGCAAAAGTTTAGCTATCTTTTTTCCATTTTCAGAAAATTCAGTCTTCCAGCCGGTTGGAGTTGGATGAACACTAATTACATTGCCTTTTATATTAAATCCTGAAAAAGCAACAATAGGTATTATTCTCTTCCCAAGCAAATTATATGCCTTAGAAATATCTACCAGCCCATTCTGAACGGCGCCAATAATCTTCGCATCAGACTTACTTTTCTTTAACAATCTAACAACTTTCGCGAAATCATAAAGTTTTGAAGTTATAAAAATAAAATCATATTTTTTATTTCTGGGAATCTTAAATAGTTTTTCAGGAATGTCAAATATTTTATCATGTATGACTATATTACCTACGCCTACATCATTTAATTTTCTTCTTCCAAATAACTGAACGTGGTGTTTTTTAGCATGCAATAATGCACCCATATAAATCCCTATAGAACCCGCCCCGCAGATAAGAACTTTCTTTTTATCACCCATTCTTATTTCTTCAGTTAAAACAACTATAAAAACCTTTTTTATGCTGGCGTAATTTAATAGGCTATTTGGCTTAATACTCTTTCAGGATATAATGTCGGCAAAGTGTGTGTTCCATCAACAATTGAAATAGTGCATTTACCCTTAACTAATCTTTTAATTTGTTCACCGGCATAAGCTCTAACCATTAAATCCTGTTTTCCATAAACCAATTGAATAGGATTTTTAACCCGTTTTAATTTTTCAGAAATATCCCAGCAGTCTAATCCCGTATTTGTTCTATGCACTAATAATTCTTTAAGAGATACATTTGAAATAGCATGCATCACACTAAGTTCTGTTTTTCCAGCTAAATCCTGTTCACTATATTTTGATTTTCTGCCGCTTAATTTATTTGATAGCCAAGTAGCCGCCCAAGCAACATAATCGCCAAAACCCATTATTTTTCCACCAACATGGAACAATAATGGATTCGCGGTTTTTCTGAAATTAGAGGATGCGCAAGTTCCAGCTATTTTTCCAAGATTCCCGGTTTTTGTGAGATAGTCAATTGCGACCATAAATCCAAAGCTATGAGTAAATATATTCGGATTAACAAGGCCTTCCTGTTCGATAATATTTTGTAAATCCCCGGTGTATCTCTCTAAGGAATAATATTCACGTTTTGGCGGTGCTTCAGAGTAACCAATACCTCTTTGATCAAATAAGATTGTCGGATGTCCTCTTTCATTTAATCCTCTTTCTATGCCCTCCAGGGAACTATGATTCATTGAGGCGCCGGAATGAATAACTACAAAGGGTTTAGTCATCTGAGGTTTCCAACTAATCCAGTAGTGTACCCTTACACCATCAGGCGAATCTATTGTTTTTGCACTTTGTTTATTTTTCATAATCTCTCATCGATATTTGATTTTTAAATGTCTCTATTTCTAACTTTTCAAAGTATTAAAAACCTGAGATTTATAAACTCTGAATACCAAACATTCTTATGAACAGCAGGTTTATTAAAAAAGAGACTGCTATCGGCTTATTAATTATTATAATTCTATTTTCATTTATTATTCATAGTTTTGCCCAGCATAATTTTGATTTAAATAATCTTAAGGATTATATTAATTCTTTCGGTATTTGGACTCCCCTCATTCTTCTCCTGATTATAATCATAACTTCTTCTATAGGTTTAATATTTAGCATCCCCGTGGCAATTGCGGCTCTTCTTTTAGGAATATACGGGGCATTTTTTATAAGTATAATTGGATTAACTATCGGAGCAGCTATTTCTTTTATTATAGCCCGATATTTAGGAAGGGATTATCTTGAAAAAAAATATATTCACAAAATCAAAAAGCTTGACGAATACGATAAAAAACTGCAGAAAAACGGATTCTTGGTAATATTTTACCTTAGATTAATAAGTTTAGTTCCTTATGAATTAATAAATATTTTTGCAGGATTATCAAGAGTAAAATTTAGCACCTTTATTTTTGCCACACTTCTTGGAATAATTCCCGGAACAATGATAACTATTTATTTAGTTGATAGCACTAAAAATCTATTCTCGCTTCAATTTAATTTAGCAATTCTTGTTCATATAATCTTTTTTTTAATACCTCTTTTATCTAAGAGAGTCAGACATTTTGTTTTTAATAGAGATAACCCTTAATTAAATAGGACTTTCTGACGAATCCTATATTCTAAGAATCTTTTTAACAAATGGCCAAAATCTAACGCGTTTTTTATGGATTTCCCCTATCATCCTAATATCTTTTCTTATAATACTGCCCATTTTTTCTTTCTTAAAAAAGATAAGGCTAAGAATTCCTAATGAACCCAAAATAAGATCCCACATAGTATCATCAATCTTTGAAAGCACATAGGAGTCTGCTCGTATAACTCCTTGTAATTGGGTTCCAAAAGTAGTATCAATAAAAAATTCCCATATTTCCCATGCAGCAAGCACGCCGAGAGCAGAGAAGAATACACTATCATAACTCAGCACAGAATTATTGCGATAATATTCATAGATTATTGCGCTGATTAATATACCCACAAGAAGATGGAGAACCTTATCGTAAACTAATATTCCACTATAGTAGGCGATAATTTCTCCGAGTAAATTTACCCAAAGTGCCAAATTTATAAAAATCCAATGATTACCATCTAATTTTCTGAATTTAAGCAACCAGGCAAGAATAATCGAGCCAATAAAAGATTCAAAGGCAGTTATTATAGTATTTATTCTGGGAGAACTATAAATGATAAGTAAAACGCCAGTTATAAAAAACCCATATAAAAGGATTTTATTAATAAAGTCTATAACCTTTTTCATAGAATCCTAAATCATTTATTCTTTAAAAATCTTATCTCTTTGTGGAAGTCGAAAGAGCGAGGATTTTTTCTTAGCTAACGCGATTTGTGAGAGATAGGTAGGTATTATCAAGACAAAAAACACAAAAAGTGGCCAGAGTATAGTAAAAAATGGAATATCAAATCCTAATATTGGTTTTGTTGATTGAAGGAAATTTACATTTTGACTCTCTGGCGCGAGTATAAGTGTGAAGATAAAAATAATCAAAAAAATAGTTGCAGCATAAATTAAAGAATGTTTGTCTGGTTTTATTTTGCGGGTATAGAATAAAGCTACGTTTGCAGACAAAAGATGTATCCAAACACCCATAATTCCATTTGGAATTGTATCAAATGCAATGTCTATTCGAACTAAAGAGATACTTGTAGTAAAGTAAATTATGGTGCATATCATAAATACTAAATTTGGTAAAAAAATATAATTTATAGTTCCTTTTATTAACCTCATATTTTCAGTTAAAAATCCAATAGAAAAAAGTATAGGCGCAATATTGCAGGACCAAAATAAACCAACATAACTTTCTGTTCTAAACATATGAACTAAATAAGCAAGCCCGAGCAGTGCGAAATAAATTCCTACGAATAAATATATTTTATTTCTTTTTTCCATGCAGTATTTATTTTTATTTGGTTTTTATATCTTTAGGAACATACTGCTGATTAAGAATTTATAAGTTTTTTAAATCCTTCAAAAACATCTTCTACAGCTATTTTTTGCATACAGGTTTCTTTTTTAAGACAAAACGAGGCAGTACATTTACAGTTGGATTTATTAATCACAATATCTTTTTTATTATCGGGCATAAAAATTCTCGGCCCAGGACCTAAAAGACTAACACTCCTCAAATCTGCTAAGTGAGCCATATTTCTTGGCCCAGAATCTATTCCAATAAAATAATCGCTTTTTCTCATAATCATCATGAGCTCTCTCAAATTAATTTTTCTTATTAGCGAGTATATTTCAAAATTTAGCCCTTTCTGAATAATTTTAAAATCCGTTTCTTCTTGATTATCTGCACCAATAAATATAAAATTAAAATTGCCAAGCTGATTTATTTTTTTAAGAAGTTCTATCCATCTTTGATTGTCCCAGTGTTTAAGCACCCAACCCGAACCCGTATGAATAATAATTTTTTTGCTTTTCCCAGCCATTACGGGCATTTTAGGCATATTTTTATAATCTTTTTTTGTAAAATTAAATATCTCTTCGAAATCTACATTTTTGGGTTTTTCCTCAAGAGCTTCAAAGAAGAATTGTTTAACCTGTTTAACCGGTTCAATAGTATTTTTCTTGGAGATATAACTAACATATTTAGTATAACTCTTAAGAGTTGTTTTAATTGATTTGAATCTTAATTTCTTTAATAAATTATAGGCCTCTTTGCTTAATCTTAATACTATAACTAAATCATAATGCGTTTTAAGCAGATTTTTTCTTTCTTTCAGGGTACTGGAGGTTTCTATGCCCCTATTTGATATTGATTTCGTGCCATAGACCTTACTTACGCCTCTTATCTTCTCCGCAAGGGGTTTAATTGGCGAAGTAACCATTAAATCTATTTGAGCCGATTTATTATTTTTTATAAATTGACTTATTGCTGGAAATGACACAAGTATATCTCCGATTAGGGCCGTATTTATAATCAATATTTTTTTAGCATTAACTTCTTTATTTTTTTTAAAAAGTTCAATAAAAAAGAGCCGTGGTATTTCTGTAACTTGTTTGATGTAGTCAAAATGTATTCTTTTCATTTTTAAAGTTAGATTTTATTAAGCATTATGAGATTAAATGAATAAAATTTTGCAATATTCCATTTAGATATGCCAAATGAATGCTGATTGCGTATATCACTTTTAAAACCCGCATTTTTCATAATTTCAATCCACTTTTTTCTTTTGAATGTAGAGACATGGGTTTTATCGGTATAATTAAAAAAAGCAGTCATCATCTTTCCAAACAAACCATAATTATTTGGAACTGAAAAAATAAAAACCCCGTCTTTTTTAAGTGATTTTTTAATATTCTTTATAGTTTTATCGGGATTTTTTAAATGTTCCAATACATCAAATGCTAAAATAATATCATATTTTTCTTTAATCGGCTCTTTTTCTATATTAGATACTCTAAGGTTCTTTTTATCGATTAACTTAGAAGATTCAATTATTGCCGCCTTAGAAATATCTGTTCCAAAAACAGAGTAGTCTTTTTTGAGTTCATTTAAAAGTTTTCCTCTCCCACATCCAATCTCCAGAAGTTTACCTGAAGGTTTTATTGAATGAATTAATTTTACCTTATCTTTATTGAACATCTTTTCAAGCGGCAGTTTTTCTACCCAAGTATTAAAGTAAGAGCTATCATAATCTTTCTTTACAAATTTCATCTTTTTAATGCTTTTAATCTTTTAAATCCTTCAAATACATCCTCAACAGTTATCTTCTGCATACAGGTTTTTTTCTTAAAGCAAAAAAGATGAGTGCATCTGCAATCAGATTTGTCTATTACAACATCTTTTTCATCTAAAGGCATAAAATGTTTTGGTCCGGGCCCTAAAAGACTAACACTCCTTAAATCTGCTAAGTGAGCCATATTTCTTGGCCCAGAATCTATTCCAATAAAATAATCGCTTTTTCTCATAATTAGAAAAAGCTCACTTAAATTTACTTTTTTAATAAGAGAATAAATTTTAAAATTAAGGTTGCTCTGGATATTCTTAAAATCTGCTTCTTCTTTTTTATCATTCCCAATAAATATAAACTTAAAATTGCCCAGTTTGTTTATTCTTCTAAGAAGCTCTGCCCATTTCCAGTTCTCCCAACCTTTTTTCCAGCCCTTGCCTGCATGAATAATAATTTTTTTGCTTTTACCAGCCATTACGGGCATTTTAGCTATTTGTTTGTAATCTTCAGTTGTAAAATTAAAAATTTCTTCAAATTTTTTATTCTGAATTTCTTCACCTACAAGTTTGAAGTTCATCTCCCTATACTGTTTAACCTTACCCTTCCAGACTATATTCTTTATTAAATGAAAGATGTAAGTCATATAGCTTAAAAAAGAAACCTTGATATCCGATGTTTTTAATTTTCTCATTAAACTATAAGCCTCACGGCTTATTCTCATAACTAAAATAAGGTCATATTGATTAGCCATTATTTCTTTTAATTGTTCGTCAGTTAGATTCATAGTCTCATCTTTTCTATTAGACACAGATTTTGCGATATATATTTTATTTATTCCCTTCAATCTTTCTACTATGCTTTTTGAATGTGAGGGCACCATAACATCTATTTGCGCATTTTTCCTATGTTTAATATACTGATTCATTGCATGAAGAGAAGAAACAATATCTCCAATTAAACAAGTATTTATTATGAGAATTTTTTTAGGATTTCTTATAGTTCTGCTTTTCCTAAAGCTAAGTGTAAAAAGAATAGGCAATTCTATTATCTGTCTTATGTAATCAAAATTTAGATTACTATTTTTTTTCATTTTTCATATATTCTCTCTTTTTTTATTCCTTACAGCAGTCTATTGCGGTTTTTAAAGCATCGCCTATTTTAGAGAAAAAACTCTTTTCCTCACTCAAGGAAGGGTGACTTACTAAGGAGGGTTGACTTGTTAAGGGAACCCTGGTTTCATTACGAGTTTCCATACGACCTCTCTCAGCATCACCAATTTTCTGAATTGTTTCAGAAGAAACAATTCCCTTGCTCTTTATAGTGTTTCCATCAACCATCTTTAGATTAAGCGCCCAGAATAAATTATAAAGATTATACGCTCTTTGAAACATTTCTTTGGCATCTTTTTCTTCGCCTTTTCCAAGATGTTTTGTTCCAACTTCAATAAGACGCATACTTGAAGCCAGTAAGTGTTTGCTCATGCACCAGACTTCTCCCTCAGGGTCTTTAATAATTTTTAGCATAAGTTTTTTTCTCATTTCTCTTATTTCATTAAGAATTTTAAAATAAGCATCTTTGCCCGTTTTTTCTGCTGTAAAGAACATATGTTCTTCCAAACTTATAAGATTCATAATAGCCACGCTTAAATCTTCGTCTCTGGACAAATCTAATTGGTTTTCCTTAGCTGCGCTATGAATCTTTTCAATTAATTTTTTATAATCATCTTCGTTGCTCATTTTATATTCCAGTTATCTTTATTAAAAGATAGGCAATTATGCTTGCAATAACTAAGAAAGTTAGGGGTATAAGAACTTTTTGATATTTAATCACTATCTTATCTTCATTTATCTTTCGAAGATATCTGTCAGAAAGCATAGCAAGAATAAAGATTACGCTTCCGATTATTACTCCCAATAAAATATTATCAATTCCAAATATTTGATTTCGAGGCAAACCCATTATTTTCCAGATATAAAGTGGCCAGATAAAAATTAAATAAAAACTAACAATAATCAATATTTTTCTAAAAAGAAAATGAATATTTTTTCTATTGAGCCAATCAATCATCCAAGCAATACTCGAAACAATTAAAGCTCCAAGCCACAATCCTATAATAATATTATTAACGCCCCATTTCTCAAGAATTCCAATTCCAGCAGCAACCGCGACAGTGCAAACAGGGCATACCATCTTATTTAATTCCTGCAGCCTCTTTTAATATGCATATAATATCTTTATCTCCAAGATAAAGTGTTTGATTATAATACAAAAGCGGAACAGCGCCAACATAGCTCGCCGGAAGATTTCCTAAATTTTGCAAATCCATCATTTCTTTTGCAGCACTTTCATTTCTATATACTTCTCTTTGCGAAACTTTTATCTTAGTTTCTATGCTGTTATCCTTCATAAAATCTTCAACAATTTTACAATGAGGACAAGTGTCTCCAAAATAAAAAATAGTTTCAGCTGGAAGATTATTATTCAATTCCTCAATTTTATAAGCAATAGGATTGCAAATTCCACCATTATCCGCATTTTTCTGCTTGTATAAATAAATTGCAACAAGTGAGGCTATGATAACTACTGTAATTATAAAAAATGCAGTAATAATTTTCTGCGTTTTGTCCATGAAATATCCTATATTGTGTCATTTTTAAACATTTGGAAAGCAGGACTGATAAACATTTAAAAACTCAGAATACTCTAAATAATTATGGCAATCAAAGAGAAGCTTGTATCTTTCTTAGGGCAATGCGGCAGAGTTTGGCATCTTCTTAGAAAACCGAGCATGGAAGAATTCAAGGCAGTATCTAAGGTTTCTGCAATAGGTTTAGGAATCATAGGTTTGCTCGGATTCGCTATCACTCTAATAATGACATTTGTTCCCAAATAAATTTTGGATACAAATAAAGGATGGTTGAGTGCGAATATTTGCATTTTAGTAAATTCGCATAATAA
>JBBSYA010000003.1:0-2303 GCA_038045485.1 Nanobdellota archaeon | reverse complement strand
TAAATCCTCATCTTTAAAAACCCCTTTTTGATATTATATCTATGACAGAAGAATTCCAAAACGAAAATTCAGAAGAATTTGGCGAAAGCTCTGATATGATTTCAGAAGGCCAGCCAGGACAGCCAAGTCAACCAATGCGAGTGCGTCTTCCAAGAGGAAAAGAAGTTCTGGGCAAAGTTACACAAAGATTAGGCGCAAATAGAATGTTAGTTGCATGTTTTGATGGAAAAGAAAGAAACTGCAGAGTTCCTGGAAGAATGAAAAGAGCACTCTGGATACGTCCAGGAAATATTGTTCTTGTTGAACCCTGGGAATACGAAGGCGACAAAAAAGGCGATGTAATTTTCAGCTATACTCCTACAGCAATTCAATGGCTTGAAAGAAAAGGCTATCTTAAAGGTGTGAAGGATGAATTCTAAAAATGAGATTTAAATTGGATGCAGGAAGCCAAGAAAACTCTGAAATTAGTAGTTTTCTGGGTGCTCCAAAATTGAATGCAATTTATGGACATAAGAGAAACCTCGCAGGTGGTTTCTGGGTTGCTGGAAATCTAAGAAACAGCTGGAGGTTTCTTACATGACCGAACAAATATACTCAGAAGTTCCAAGAAAAATTCTTCAATACAAAAAGAAAATTCAAACAGCTCTTAAGATTAAACTCGCAGTTAAAGGAAATATTATAGAAATTAAAGGAGCTCCAGAAAACGAATTAATTGCTCGTGATATTATCGAAGCAATAGGTATGGGTTTCTCAATAGAGCAAGCTCTGGATTTAAAAAATGAAGAATTTACTTTTCAAAAAATTCCAATAAAATCAATTTCAAAAAGACACGATCTTTCTCAAGTAAGAGCAAGAGTAATCGGAAGAGAAAGAGGAGTCTTACAAAATATTGAATTCTTAAGTAATTGCGATATTGTTCTTCATGATAATAGCGTTGGAATAATCGGCCACAACGAAGATGTTAAAAAAGCAACCTATGCAATGAGGAAATTAATCGCAGGAAGCAAGCACGCAAATGTTTACATGTATTTAGAAGACGAAAATGCCAAGCAAAAAGCAGGCGTTTGGTAATTATTTGATACTCTTTAATTTTGTAAATCCTAAATAATTTTTAACAACTAAGGGATTATGTTGATTTGCCTTTCTTGTTTCTCTGAATAAGATCTGATGCCTTCCAGCTATATCTTTTATAGGAAAGGTATAAACTTCATCATTATCGGGATTATATCCTGCTATAAAATCTACTTCATCAGAAGTATATTTTGTCTTTACATGTACTTTATTTCTTCTAGTGGTTGAATAACAAACCATCTCATAAACTTGTAAATCATTTTTATAATAAATAGTTTTTACCTGTATCCTTACAAACCTTCCATCAATATCTACAACTAAATCATATCTAGAATTTTCAGAAACGGGTTCTAAGACTCGATAATTTTCCTTCAATAATTTAGCAATTATAAATGCCTTAGAAAGATCACCTTTTAATATTTTGTCCATGCTTATGGTGTAGCACCACGTGTTTATATACTTTTCTATTTTTGATTATATTAAAATTCAAAAGCATAATATAATGTATGAAAGAGGAATGTTTAAATAACTAGGATTTTTTCAGATATCATGCCCCTATAGCTCAGTTGGTAGAGCACATGACTGTTAAAAAATTAAATTACAGAGATCATGGGGTCCAAGGTTCGAGTCCTTGTGGGGGCGTATATATTACAAGAAAAATTAAATTAGTTCTACCACTTTTTCTGCTTCGCATAATTTAAATTAATCCATATTAATCCCCCAATTCATAAGCGAAAGTTTTGAGAAGAGGTAAGTTTCCGATTTAATTAATTATTAATAATTGTTTAATGGGCGAAGCCGAGCATTCAAAAAACCTTAAATTTATATATCCCTTATTCCAATATAGAATAAGATAAAATGGACATAGACAAGGCAATAAATGAAAGACATTCTGTAAGAAGTTTTAAGAAAGAGAAAAAACCAACTTATCAGGATATTATGGTTGCACTTGACTCTGCTCGAAAAGCACCATTAGCAGGAAATATTGAAGCAGTAAAATATATTCTTGTTTCAGATAAAAATAAAATAAAAGAACTCGCAACAGCAGCCCAACAAAATTTCGTAGGTGATGTTGCTTATGTTCTGATAGTTTGTTCAGACAGAAAAGATTTAGATAAATTATATTATGAAAGAGGAAAAATGTATGGCCATCAACAAGCAGGCGCAGCAATAGAAAATTTTATGTTAAAACTTATGGATTTAGGCTTAGCAACTTGCTGGATTGGTGCTTT
>JBBSYA010000002.1:0-6655 GCA_038045485.1 Nanobdellota archaeon | reverse complement strand
GGAATTAATGCTGCTCCTGGAGAAACAGTTACAGAATCACCAGAAACTCCATTTGAAGAAATGAAAAATATATTTGAGCCAGTTATTACAAAATCTATTAGTGTTCCAAAACCACAAGACTTGCCTAAACTTATTGATGTTCTTAAAAAAGTGGCTAAAGAAGACCCTTCTATTAGAATTAAGATTAATGAAGAAACTGGTGAGAACTTAATTTCAGGAATGGGAGAATTGCATCTTGAAATTGTTGAGAACAGAATCAGAACAGAAAAAGGAGTAGAAGTTATTACTGGTTCGCCTATTGTTGTTTACAGAGAAACTGTTGATAAAGCTGGAGAGCCTGGTGAAGGAAAATCTCCAAATAAACACAACTTATTCTTCTTAAAAGTAGAACCATTAGAACCAACAGTTTACAATGCAATAAGAAATGCAGAAATATCTGAAGGAAGAATTAAGAAAAAAGATGAACCACTTTGGAAAAAACTTAATGAATGCGGAATATCTAATGAAGAAGCAAGACAATATATCTGCATCTACAAAGATTGCGTATTCTTAAACAAGATTAAGGGAGAAGTTAATATTGGAGAAGTTATTGAACTTGTTCTTGATGCATTCGAACAAGTAGTTGATGCTGGACCTATTGCAAGAGAACCTTGTACTAAACTTAAAGTTTCTTTGGTTGATATTAAACTTCACGAAGATGCTATCCATAGAGGACCTGCACAAGTTTATCCTGCTGTTAGAGATTCTATGAGAGCTGCAATGTCAACTGCAAAACCAATATTATTTGAGCCAGTTCAGACAATGTTATTCGAAGGACCTATACAGTTTATGGGAGAAATGACAAAACTTATTCAGGGTAAGAGAGGACAGTTAGTTGATGTTACACAAAATGCAATTGATTGCGTAATAAAAGCAAGAATGCCTGTAGCTGAAATGATTGGACTTGCGTCAGACTTAAGAAGCGCAACAGAAGGAAGAGGAAGTTTCAGCATGGTTGATCAGAATTTCGAAAAAGTTCCAGGAAATATCCAAGCAGATATAATCAGAAAGATAAGAACAAGAAAAGGTTTAGCTGAGAACGAATAGTAAGAACAACCTAACGGTTTTTCTCCACTCGTTTTTCCCTTTAGAGAGTAAAAATAAAAGAGTTCTGTTGAGTTTAACATGAAGAAAAAAGCAATACTTGTACATCCAGTAATGTATCCACTTTCAAAAGGAAGAGAGTATGTTCCAAGTGTTACTTATAATTCAGATTATCAGGCGTTTGCATTGAAGTCTGCGGGATTTGAATTTCAGAAAGATTTTGATATTGCTCCAAGAAAAATGGTAACTGGACGATGCCTTGAAGAATGCGCCCTTGGACTTGCTAAAAAAACTTATGCTCTTCTTGAAAAAGATAAACTTAATGTTGTTGGTGTATCCAGTTATGCTACTAATCAAGATATTTCTCTGCGTGTTGCAGTAATGGTAAAAAGAAAAGCAGTGCAAGAAAAAATTCCGATAATGGTTATTGGCGGCGGACCATTTTTTGCTATTCAGAAATTAAGAAAAGGAAGAAAAAAGTTTTCAGATTCAATAGAAGCAGCTCTCGGACTAATGATAAATAGTGAATTAACAAGATCAGCTTATGATGGCGTTGTTTATGGTGGATTTCAGCCATTTATAGATATAATGAAAGGAGAAGTTATAGAAAGAGGTAATGCCATTATTCCTGAAAAACTACCAAAGGGATATTATTATTTAGATTTAAAAAAATCACAAATGGTTGGCGAAGGCAGAGCAGAAATGCCTTTTATGAAAATAGCCCCTTTCTTAATACAAAAATATGCATATGATAAATATTTTGTTCAGACAATGTTTTCAAATAATTGCACAAATGGCTGTGATTTTTGCAATACTGGAAGCAGGTTTAGATTTAATATAGAACAAATAGAGAAAGGTATTGATTTAATGTTACGCGCAGGGAAAAAAGGAGTTGCACCAAGAATAAAAGAAATAAGATTGGATGAACCAAATCCATTTTCGGTGTATAATGAACCGCATACGCGAGAAGGAATGCAGGCGCTATACGAACGATTAGGATACAAACCCTCCCTTAATACTTTTCTTGATTCTACACTATTTGTAAATCCAACTAATGTAATGAGGCTCGTAGATGAATTTAAAATGTGGAATATTTATACGGGCAGAGACGCAATTTCAGAACCAGGACTATCCTTTATTGGAACAAGAGTAAATGGACAGTTAAAAACACTGGAAATGTTAGATGCAGAAAAACAGGGTATAATTGAAGTTATTAAAAGACTGACCGAAGAAAAAACTAAAACAAGTATTTGCATTTCTTACATTCTTTCGCCTAATGAAACGCACGATAGTCTTATTGGATTGTTTGACGAAGCTGTTGATTTCAGAAAAATGTCAACTAAAGAGCATATTGTTGAACCTACTTGGAGACTTTTATGGCCTTTTCCTGGAACAGAAGTGCTTAGAAGAAATACTCATTTTCTTACGCCTAAATGTTATTTCAATAAGCAGGCTACAGAAATATGGACTTGGCAAAAAATAGCCCGAGCCTATCCCGATAGTATTATGCCTGAAGCTGTTAAATCTAAAATGCCTCTTTCAGATTATGAGGAGCCTGATATTTTCAAAATGCAAAGATTAGTGCATCGATTATAGTCTTTACACTATCAAAAAGTATAAAATGTCGACTGCTATTAAATATCATGACAGAAACAATATCCGAGCTTATGATGAAGGATCATGTTAAGATAAATCGAATGCTTCTTAATTTTGATGAGGCTCCAAAAGAAAAAACTGAAACATCTCTGCTTTTTCAGGAGTTTAAGTGGAATCTTGAAAAACATTTCTTTGCCGAAGAAAAAGCCATATTTGCAATTATGCAGAGTATAGAGGGTGCTGATATTGAAAGTGTATTTCAACTTATGGAAGAACATGGGCAAATTATGACTGCAATAAAAAATGAGGAACAAAGCATAAAGATAGGCAGTCATTCGGACATATCTCCGCTTTTAGAAATATTAAAAAGTCATGCCAAATATGAAGACAATGTTTTTTATCCTAAACTCGATGAATTTCTTAAGGAAGAACAAAAGAAAGAAATGATAAAAAGAATAAAAAGTGTTGTGATATACTGAACACTTATAATTTTATTTGAATATTGCAAGAAGCTCGCAGGCTTCTTGTGTTCTTAAAAACATTTCGTCATAACAATCTTTTGAAACACCGAGATTTGGAAAATCTGAAAGACCTGTTATTAATCCTAAATTTAGCTGTTTTAGTTTTCTCATTTCCGGAACAATTATTCTTGCGGCATTTATTTTTGATTGAGTATTTGTTTTTAAGTCTTCTATATTAAAAAGCGCCTGATTATAGTCATAGGCTCCACCAAAATAAATTCTGCCTTCTAAATTTGCGCAAATTGCATCAATAGCGCCTTCAAATAAATCTTCTTGAGTAGCTTTTGGAGATGGAAGATTCCACATTCTATGATGATACTGCTGCCTATGCAATTCTACTGACGGAGAAATATGTATCTTAAAATCAACTTTTGGCTCGCGATATTGAAGAGCCATACCTTTTACGACTTCTAATTCATATTTATTACCAATTCCAATAATGTCAAAAGGCCTTTCTGGATCTCTATTTCCAAGTTTTAGTTCATACAAAAAATATTCAACATGCATAGAATGTCTTAAAGTTTCTAATAACCATCTTTGAGCCTCTTGTTCTGTGGGGATTAATCTTCCTGTCATTTAATTTTTAGATTATTTGTTCTTAAAAACATTTTTATAGTATATCTTCTATATATTCTTATGAAAGAGAGGTTAGCATTAAAGATTATATTGTGGATATCTGTAGCAGGAATGCTTTTTTCAGGTTATCTTAGTTATGGGGAACTAATTGCTAAATCTTGTTATGCAACTGCTCTTGGATTGGGTGCATGCACAAATGTTGCCGGGATTCCTGCCTGCATTTATGGTTTTGTTATGTATCTTATTGTTTTTGTGATTTCTATTTTGGGCTTGAGAAAAAGATGAAACAAAAGATTACACCCGAGGAATTATTGGAGAAAGAAAAATTAATACGACAAAATCGTAAGAAAACTACGAAAGAACATTATAGGTATCACATAAAATATCCAAAATTCTTGATGCTTATTTTAAGTTTTGTTGCGGCATATTTTTTATTTGAATATCTTAATATTTTCGGATTGAATGAATTTATATCTTCTTTAGGATATTTTGGGATTATCCTTGCTGGTATGCTTTTTTCCTATGGATTTACTGCTGCTCCAGCTATCGCACTTTTTTTAATTATTGCCGATGGACAAAATTTTTTTGTATCTATATTAATGGGCGCAGTTGGCGCAACCATTGGAGATTATTTTATATTCAGTCTTATTAAGACAGGTTTTGAAGATGAATTAAGGAGATTTGAGCATGAAAAAATAGTTAGAGAAATTGATAGAGAAATTCCATTAAAAATTAGACACTATCTTTTTCTTATTTTTGCAGAATTGATGATTGTATCTCCGCTTCCAAATGAAATAGGAATATCTATGCTCGCTATGGACCATCATATGACTAAGAAAAAATTTATTGCACTTTCATTTATTCTCTCTGCGATTGGAATTGGAATAATTCTGCTTATTGGAAGAGCGATTTAGCTTTCTCCGACGATAAACTAAAATATATATTTTCTGAGTTTTCGAAACATTTAAAAACCCCTAAAATTATAACCTTTTATGGCAGAAAAGAAAACTAACATCAACGTTGTTTTTGTAGGTCACGTAGACCACGGAAAATCTACAACTATCGGTAGACTTATGTATGATGCTGGAATAATCCCAGAACAAGAATTACAGAAGTTAAAAGAAGAAGCTCAAAAAGTAGGAAAAGTTGGATTTGAATTCGCTTTCGTTATGGATAAATTCAAGGAAGAAAGAGAACGAGGAGTTACTATTGATTTATCTTATAAGAAACTTGTTACAAAAAAATACAATGTAACAATTATTGATGCACCAGGACACAAAGATTTCGTTAAGAACATGATTACTGGAGCTTCACAGGCAGATGCTGCTTTCTTAACAGTTGCTGCTAAAGAAGGAGTTCAGCCACAAACAAAAGAACACTTATGGTTACTTAGAACAATGGGCGTTCAACAGGTTAATGTTACAGTTAATAAAATGGATGCAGTTGAATATAAAGAAGAAGCTTACAATAAAACTGTTGCTGATGTTTCTGTTATCTTAAAACAAGTTGGAATTGCTCCTGAAAAAGTTACATTCCTTGCTATCTCTGCTTTCAAAGGAGATAATATTGTTAAAAAATCAGCAAATATGCCTTGGTACAAAGGACCTACATTAATGGAAATGCTTGATTTACTTAATGAACCTAAGAAACCTACAACATTACCAATGAGAATGCCATTACAAGATGTTTATGAAATTACTGGTATCGGAGTTGTTCCTGTAGGAAAAATTGAAACTGGAATCATGAAAGTAGGACAAAAAGTTATAATCTTACCTGGAAGATCTGGAAAAGGAGTTCCTGGCGAAATTAAGACAATTGAAATGCACCATGAAGCTATGCCTGAAGCTCAAGCAGGAGACAATGTAGGTATTAACATTAAAGGTATTGGAAAGAAAGATGTAGCAAGAGGAGATGTAGTTTGCGACGCTGCTAAACCTGCAACAATTGCAGAAGAATTTACAGCTCAAATTGCAGTTATCAATCACCCAACAGTTATTGCAAAAGGATACACACCAGTATTCCACGTACATACTGCACAAGTGCCATGCCAATTCATAGAAATTATTAAGAAAATCGATCCTAAAACAGGACAAGCTTCTGCTGAAAAAGTTGATTTCATCAAGAACGGCGATGTAGCAGTTGTTAGATTGAAACCAATGGGCAATCTTGTAATTGAAAAACAAGTAGATAATCCGAATATGTCAAGATTTGCAATAAGAGACGCAGGAGCAACAGTTGCTGCTGGAGTTTGTATTGACCTTAAGCCAAAGGTAATGGCTTAATTACAGTTAGTTAGTTCTAAAAAATTTACCCCCAACAAATTCTTAAAACACCATGAAAACATTATTTAATTTCCACGAATTTCTTGAAAATCTATTAGAAGCCAGTAAGATAATTCCTGTTCTTATTATTGTTTCATTTATTCTAATTTCAGCTATTAACAAGATTAATTAAAATTTCTTAAAATTTAAAACCCACCAACACTATGACTCCACTTATAGAAACTTTCAAAAATTATATGCAAGAGCTTCATAATAATGCTCCGCAGAATTTAATGATTCCCGTTATTCTTGTTTGCATTGCTGTAATTATTTTGATTAGAAATTCGATGATGAAATAATCTAAAATTTAGATTTCAGATATAATTAATTATTTAGAACTTAATCTAAATAAATTATCCGTATTTTCTCTTTTTTCGGTATGGGGATAATACCATGTTGCTCTTTCATCAAGATTTGGACGATGATCGCAGTTTATATAACATGAAGTCTGACAAAAAATATCATCATTAAATTTACAATTATAGGCACCAATTGCCCAAAAAGCATCATCTAAATCTACGGCAGAAAGATTATTCTCTCTTGTTACTCTTCTATAAA
>JBBSYA010000001.1:0-6616 GCA_038045485.1 Nanobdellota archaeon | reverse complement strand
CGTTTGACATACACATCAATATTGTGTTAGACAACGCTAAAGAACTTCAAAACAACGAATTAAAGAGAAGTGTTGGCCTTACATTCGTAAGGGGAGATACAATAATCTACATTTCTCCTGCTAAAGGTTAGTCAGAAGTAACAAAAATAAAGAAAAGCGTTTTTGCTCTTAAATTCGCCGAGCGTAATTCTACGCGATTAAAAGATAGTGAGAACTTTCGCACTTTATTAAACTTATTTGATTATAGGTGAGAAAACGAGTAGAAGTTATCGGTTAGCGATGTGAATAGATTTAAATAGATTAATATCCAAGTTGTTTTATGAACTTCGGAGAATTATTTTCCGCATCTTGGACAGAACTTAAATTTAAATTTAAGGTAAATTCCCGCATAGTTTTTTATTTTATGTTTATTCCTGGACTCATTGCATTAGTCTTAACAAGTCTTTCTTTTTATACTCAAAATAATTTATTTGATTATTTATCTTTAGCAGTTCAGATAATTGCTATATTTACGGGCATTTTGGCTTCAACTAGCTTGATTTATTCCACTATTTTTGATAAGAAAGACTATGACTCCTCTGTTTCTGGCGGAAAAAAGTTTTATTGGAGATTTATCGGTTTGATGCTGGTCCAGATTATTTTTCTTATTCTTTTATTGTTTGCCTTGATAATTCCTGCAATTATCTTTGCAGTTTACTGGTCACTTGCAGAGTTTGTGTTTATTAAAGAAAATAAAGGAATTATTGAATCTTTGAGGGGTAGTTTTAGATTAATTAGAAATAATTGGTGGAAAGTTGTGGGTTATGGTATTCTTATCGGAATTATTAGTTTAGGAATCAGTGTTTTATTTTCAATCCCGAGTTGGCCTACAAACATGATGATTTTTATTGACGCGATAAAAAATCCGACATTATATCTCGATGGTGCGCCCGCAACAAATTTAAGTACAATCAATGAAGCCATTACGGGATTTTTTAGTTTGCTTTCTCAACTAATAATCGTTCCTTTAAGTATTATTTTTTCAAAATATCTTTATTTTGCATTGCAGAAAAAGAAAAAATAATTTTGTGAGTTTTTGATTTGTGCTTCGCGTTAGCTAAAACTTATTAATAATTCAATAAATTCCGAAGAGAAAGTTAGGGGCAGCAAAGTCTAATTTGGTTTGATAGATTATTAGTTTTGTTCTGGTAGAATAATATTTACGAAATCAGAATTAAATCACAATTTCCATCAAATCTTCAGCAATAAAAGTATCTTTGAATTTTTTCTTTGCTTCTTTTAGAATTAATTTTTCATTGCCATCGTATCGCTGGCTTAGATGGGCAAGATAGAGTTTTTTTGCATTTGCGTGTTTTGCAATTTGTCCTGCTTGTTCTGCAGTAAGATGTTCGTGACGTGCTGCTAAATCGGCTTCATCATTAAGATAAACTGCTTCACTAATTATTATGTCTGAATTTTTTGCTATCTTTTCACAGTTTTCAATATGAGCAGTGTCCATAATGATTGTAATCTTTTTTCCTTTTTCGTGATAGACAATGTCTTTTGATTTTATTTTCTTGCCGTTGAATTCAATATCTTTTCCCTTTACTAAATCTCCAACTAAGGGAGAATTTGGAAGTTTTAATTTTTTAAGTTTTTTTCTGTCTAAACGAGTTTTATCTTTTTCAACAAAAGAATAGGCATTGCATGGAATTCCGTGCTGAACTGGAATTGATTCTAAGTAAAAATCTTTTGTTTCTAAAAATTTTCCTTCTGAAACTTCTTGGATAACTAAGGGAATTTTATTGTAAGGAACTAATAAATCTATTAATGCATGCAAATCTTGTTTTGTGCCTTTTGGACCATAAACATATAGAGTTTTATTATAGCTGTTAAGAAGAAGGGTTTGAAGGAGTCCCGCAATTCCTAAAATGTGGTCTCCGTGCCAATGCGTGATAAGTAGGCGTGTTAATTTACATGGATTTAATCTTGCTTTTCTGAATTGTCGTTGAGTTCCTTCGCCACAATCGACTAAAATATTTTCATCTTTGTATTGAAGAAGTATTGCAGTATGATTTCGCTTAGCAGTAGGAATAGCCTGTGATGTTCCTAAGAAAGTTATTGGAATATTTACACTCATTATAATATTTATTGATTTGAGTTTATAAAATATTGCTATGGCTTTTTTAGTATGACTTCGTTTATTAAAGCGATAATTTAATAATCGTATAATTCGTGAATAGAAGTTTAGACTTATGTAATCGAGGAAATGCTGAACAAGTCGAATTTGGTTTGATGAATTATTAATAATTGATTGTGAATAATGCGAAACAGAAATTATTTTCATTCTGCCTAAATAGCATAATTTTATATATCATCTTTTTTTAGTATTTTTATACTGATGCACCTGTAGCTCAGCCTGGATAGAGCACCAGCCTTCTAATCAGGAGAACCAAGTTTCTCCCGAAGGCCCTCTCCTAAGAGTTCGCCTGGAGAAGAAGCAAGTTGGGGGTCCAAGGTTCAAATCCTTGCAGGTGCGTTTAGTTTCGCACCGGTGGCACAAGTGTAACGCAAATCGTTACATTTATATAATGTTAAAACAGGGTTATTCTATGAAGAAAGAATACCCTAAGTTTAAACGAGGAGAAGTAGAGAGGTATTTCTCTGAACTTCCTAAGAAAGAGCAGACGGAAATAGAAGATTATGTAAGATATAGGCAAGCAAGGGGTATAACCTCAAATAATCCTTTAATGGATTTGAGAAGGCATGTAATTCAGCTTAGGTTTATTTTTGGAGAGCCTATAAGCAAGCTTACTCTAAAAGACTTAAGGGAATACTTAGCTTTATTGACTCGGGCTAAATTAAAAGAGCATACTAAAAATGATATAAAAGTCAATATAAAGAATTTTCTTAAGTACAAATTCAAGGATTGGTCACAAAGATTTACTGAACTTGAAGATATAAGGCTTTCAAGCAATACTAGAAACGAAGAAAAGCTTAATTCTAAAACTATTTTGAAGAAAGAGGATATAGAAACTCTTATGAAAAATGAAAGTAAGATGTTTTGGAAAGCCTTTTTCATAACTCAATATGAAGCAGGATTAAGAACAAAAGAAACAAGATTGCTTAAGTGGGATGATATAAAATTTAATGTTGATGGAGAAATCTCTGAAATACTTATATTTGCAACAAAAACTAAAAAAGCAAGACCTGTTTTTGTTAAAGAAGCTACACATTACCTTAAATTGCTGAAAGAACAGCAAGAAAGAACAGAAGAAAAAGGAGTTTATGTTTTCCATTCTAAAAGCGATTTAAACAAGCCAATTGACAGAAATAGCATTTCGGTTTGGATGAGGGGATTATCAAAGAAATGCGGGATTCATTGCTGGAACTATTTATTAAGGCATTCTAGGGCTACAGAGCTTTACAGGTTAGCAAAACAGGGAAAGATAGCCAAAGATACGGCACTTGCTTTTATGGGGCATTCAGCAGATATGAGCGAAGTTTATACTCATTTAGATGAAAGCGAGATAAAGAAGATGCTTAAAGACCAAGTCTATAAATTAGAGGAATTACCACCAAAAGAAAAACGAGAATTTGAAGAGAAGTTAGAAGAACTTAGTAAAAAACAAGAATCTCTTCAGGCAGAGCTTGAATCAAGAAAAGACTATGACTCTGTTCTTAATGACCTTCTCAGTTTGCCTCAAGTACAGGAGATACTAAAAAGAAAAAAGAAATTAGGGGTGGTAGGAAAATGAAATGCAAGAAACACCGAATTCAGATTTAGGAAAAGGCTTAATCAGCTTAGCTACCATAGTTACGCTAATAGGATTTTCTATAGGCATAAGCTATTATGGCGGTATAGAAGGTTTTATGACTGCATTAAAGGGTTTTTTTAATTTTATACTAGACCTTGTGAGCTTTAAGTTAAATTTGACAATTCCAAAAGGCTTAATTTTATCAATCAGTTTATTCGTTATTGGATTAATCGTATTTATTGCTATTCTTTTAATCTGCGGTATCTCTATTTATGCTCCATATTCTTTAATTAAGCATTTTAAAGATAAATCAGAATTTATAAAAAGAGAAACAATAGAAATCGAAGATTTGTTATCAAAAGAATCAGAAGCTGAAGAAGATAAGATTAGAACAGACCTCGGAAAGTTAAGAGAGAAGCTTATTATTTCTAGAGCTCAAAAAAAGCTGAATTGCTTTACGAAAGAACTTAAGAAGCGGATAGAGATTCATCTCAAGCTTCTTGAGGAGTTAAAGAAGCATAGAAAACTAGAGGAAAAACAAAGATTGACAGAGCAAGTCGAGAGAAGAAATCAGGAAGCGGAAGAACAAAGGAGAATAAATGATAGTTATGAAGAATCTGATGCAGATATGATATGTTCTCAATTGAGAACTTGGGAGAATATTGTTTTTATAAAATCTAAGTTGAGTAAGAATCAAATCAAAGCATTAGAGAAAAAGGGCTATAAACAGACAAATGAATATTCTGTTAAGGAAAATAAATTTATCAGAGTTTTAGTAAAGCCTGATTCCAATCATACAAAAACTCACGCTTTTTTAGTTTGGGATACTATAAGATTGCTTAAAAATTTTAAGGGAGTAAAAAACATTCAAGAGCATGAAACTGTTGATGCAGATATTACTTTTAATTTTAATAAAAAAAGATATGCGTTAGAAATTGAAAGAGGAGATTTGCTTAGAAAAAAGAAGCAAGCACAAGAAAAAGTAGAATGGCTGAATAGAAAATATAGAAAGAGATGGATGTTTATTGTTTCAAATAAAAATAATCTATATAAGTACAATGAATTAGGTTTCTCCACCCAGAGAAAGCAGGTGTTGGAAAATCTTAAAAGACTGCTTAAAATTGTCTGATTTTCACACCCACAAAAAGAGGGTGTAAAATGCCATTCGTCGAATATAAAACTAGTAGAAAAGAGCTGTTTTGTCTGCTCTGAATATGGAGCGAGACGGCTATAGCGGGGATAATGCCTAAAATGGGCTTTAAGGCAATAGATATACAATTAATTTATTTTAGTCCAATATTGCAGATTGCACAAGAATAATTCTTAAAAACCCCGCTGTAAATATTGAGTTATGGAAATAGAAAAAGATATTGGGGCAGAGATAATTCAGAAACTAGAAGAGACAAATAAATGGATAATAAAAGCGAAAGAAAAACTTGCTGAAAAAGATAAGAAAATAATGGATTTAGAAAATAAACTCAAAGCTTGTCAGAAAGAGAACAGCTAAAATCCAATGGCAATGAACTCTCAATTACATCTCCATATGAAAACAGAAACATTGAATAGATTAAAAGAAGAAGCAGATGAAAATCAGATTTCAGTATCTGCGTTGTGCAGGTTAAAGATATGCAAGTATCATCAATTAAACAAGTTAGAATTTATGCTAGAAAAATTATTGAGCAGAAAGAGTTAGCATATTTCTTCTTAGCTTAAATGTATTAGCCCATTTTGCATAAGCAGTCCAGCCGTGAAAGCTTTCAAGAAGTTTATCTTTGCTCATTAAATCATATCTGAACATTTCTATCTTTTTCTTCATATTATTAATATTTCTCTTTCTAAGAAGCCTGAAATGATAAAAATTCCTGAAGCCTACAAAATCAACTCCTTGTGAAAGCAAAATGATTCTAGATTTATCTGGATGAAGTTCAATTTTTAGTTCTTGTCTTAAAAATTCATCAATTCGCATTTTCCAAATCTTAAGCTGTTCTTCGTTTTCATGTAAGATTACAAAATCATCAACATACCGGAGATAATATTTTACTCCAAATTTATGTTTAACAAAATAATCGAGCTCATTTAGATAAACATTAGCAAAAAATTGCGAAGTTAAATTGCCTAAAGGCATACCTCTGTTTATTTCTTCTTGCCCATTAATTAATATTTTATTAATCAAATCCAATACATTTTCATCTTTAATCTTCCTCTTGAGAATATTAATCAAAACTTCGTGATTAACTTCTTGAAAATAGTGCTTTATATCGGCTTTAAGCACAAAACACTTGTGAATATTATTTTTAGAGACTTTTCTCTTAAATTCGTCAAATCTATTCAAGGCAAATAAATTGCCTTTTTCGATTCTATTAGCACAAGAATCATAAATAAAACCTTTATCGAAAAGAGGTTCAATAATATTTACAATAGCGTGATGCACGATTCTATCTCTAAAAGCAGACTTGCTTATTTTACGAGTTTTTGGATCTCGCAGAATAAAAGTTACAAGAGATTTAGGAAAATAAGTCTGTTCAATAAGTTCTCTTTGCAGTTTCAATAAGTTGCCAAGCGTATCTTTCTCAAACTCTTTAACATAATCTTTTTTTGTTTTATGTTTTCTAGCTTTTTTCCAAGCAAGAATGAGATTTCTTACTGAAATAATCTGCGAGTAAAGTTCATTGTCCATTTTATTAATGAGTATAAACCCCTAAGAGCCATTCCACGCACAACATTGTTGTAGTTGAGGTTCCTGTTGTTGCCATTAAGGTTAGACTGGTTGTCAGCATCAAGCCTATGAAGCCACGCTGTGTTGTAGCCCTTATTACCATTCTTTCACTGAAGCTTCTCGCAAGTCGCTTCTGTATTTTATGGCTTAAAATAAATTTAAA